>LAEA01000096.1 GCA_000961745.1 Rhodospirillaceae bacterium BRH_c57
GCGTCGGCGGCGCCAGCAGCGGGCTCGCGAACAATCCCGCCAGCGCCGGGGCGCGCTCGCGCAGGCGGGCCAGAAGCCCCGGCGCGTCGTTCAGCAGCGGCACTCCGGCCGCTGTCCGTACTGCGGTCAGACCGGCCAGAGAGGAGGTTGCGACGAAACTGCTGTACGACGACATGGGCCTTCCGGGGCTGGGGGCGAAGGACGGGCGGCCAGGGCGTCAGTTGGTGCCGAGGATGGTGTAGAGGTCGTCCAGGCGGGACGACAACTGGGCCTTGTTCTGCCGACCCGCCGCCTCGGTGTCACGGGCCTCCAGCACCGCCCGTTGCAGGTCCGTATCCACCGCCGGCCGGGGCTTGGGTGCCAGTGCCGCCGTCGTCGTCTCGTGCTGGGTCGTGCCGTGCGGGGCGATCAGGCTGGCATGAATGAAAGCCGGTCCGTTGCCGTGCTCAACGCCGATCCATTCGCCCGACTGGCCGCGCGCCTTGACCGTGTCGCCGCGCCGCAGGTTGCCCACCACCCGATGCCCGGTTCCGGGACCAGCGCGCAGGTTGGCGGACGTGGCGGCGACCTCAAGGGTCTTACCGGTGCCCGTCGTCGGGTTCCACAGGATGGCGCCCGGCTCATAGTCGGCGGCGGCCCCGAGGATCGTTGAATCGTCCAGGTCGGTGGTGCGGCGGGCGGCATCCAGGTAGGTGTCGGTGCGCCGCGTCATGTGGCCCAGGACCTGATGGATGAGTTCATTGTCCTGATCGACGGCCAGCCGCACCTGATCCAGACGGGCCTTGGCCTGAGCCGTGGACAGGCGGCCGGCGGCGTGGTCGGCCTCGGTGGTGTCGATCTGCCGGTTGCGGCAGGCGTTCAGGGCGGCGATGGTGCCGCGCGCCGTCGAGAAGCTCTCGGCGTCCTGCCCGGCATCCTGGTCGATCTCGGCCAGAATGGCCTCGCGGCTGGCGTGACGCTGCGACAGCCCCTCGTGATAGCCCAGAGAAGCGCCCGCCAGGCCACCGATCAGGGCGCCGGCCAGGATGGCCCCGGCATCCCGGTCGCTGACCGCCGCAGCCACTCCGGCACCGGCCAGACCGCCGATCAGGGCGCCCGCCACCATTGTCTGGCTCAACTGTGACTCCGTGGCCAAAAGCGGCTGGCGCTGGCTGTTGCAGGCATCGGCCGGGTCGTTGAAGCGGGCCAAACTGCCCCCTGCCCCGGTGGTGACGCAGCCGCTGAGCAGCCCAAGCACGCTCAGGGCGGCACCCAGGCGGAAACCGGCGCGCGTGAGCGTCTGGTGCTTCATGTCTACCAACCCCCTAAAGAGAGAATCCCCGGCCCCCATGTTTACCCGCCAGATGCAGGGGTGCAACCCCGCTCAGTTGAAGGGTCAAAGCATTTTTCTTGAAAAAAAGTACGCCCCAGAGACAGGTTAGGCATCAGCGTCACGACCACGACGGGAGAAATAGGGGGGGTAAATGAGGGTTCCTGCGAGAATTCTGGTCATAGCTGCTGGGCTGGCCCTGATGCCAACGGCGGCACAGGCCAATGTCGGCATCCCGACGATCATCGTCGTCATGCCGATCATGGTCCTGTCGCTCATTCCGATCATCCTGCTGGAGGCGTACATCTATCGCCGCCGCCTGGGGGTGAGCGGCGGGCGGTCGGGCAAGGTGGCGACGGTGTCCAACCTGGTGTCCACGTTCCTGGGCATCCCGATCGCCTGGGCGCTGATGGTGGTGATGCAGGGGGTGAGCGGTGCGGGCCGCCCCTATGACCTGGACACCCTCTCGGGCAAGGTCCTGTCATTCACCCTGCAGGCGCCGTGGCTCATCCCCCACGACAACGCCAACTGGCTGCTGCCAGCCGCCGGCCTGGTCCTGATGGTGCCGTTCTTCTTCGCCTCGTGGTGGAGCGAGTACCTGGTGGCCCGGCGGATGCTGCGCGACCACGAACGCCCCGCCGTGTGGCTGGCCACGCGCAACGCCAACCTGACCAGCTACGCCCTTCTGGCCCTGTGGCCCTTCATCGGACTGGCGGTCACCCTGTGAGGCCGCTCAGAACAGCGGGTCCCAGCGGTCAATGATCCCGGTCAGGCGCAGGAACAGGTAAAGAGCCCCCGGCACCAAAGCCAAGGCCATGCTGACGATCTTCACGGTGTTCCGCCAGTCGGCATCGCGCTCGCGGACGATGCTGATGTCCGTCAAGTCACGGTCGGGCAGCAGGGTGTTGACGACCACCGGATGGGCGGCGCCGGATGCCTCCTGGCGCCGCTGGCAGTAGTCCCGCCACAGCGTCTCCTTCGGGCTGTCCTCCAGGGTCTTTGGCTCCGGAGGGGGCTTTCCCAAATGCTTGGCCTCGGCCGCCAGGTAACTGTCGGCGGTGGTCAGGGTTTGGTAAAAGGTGTTGACCAGCACGGGCTTGCCACACGGGACGACAACTTCCTTCCGTGCCGCAAACCGCCACCCGGTGCCCCCGACCTGCTCGCGCAGGTCGGCGCGCAGCAGGCCGGTCGGAGCGTCGTCACGATATAGCTCCACCTCGATGTTCAGACGGTTTTTCTCGTCCATCGGCAGGAACACTTCGTCAACGCCATCGGTGAGCAATACAGCGGCCGGAAAGACCTTTTCCCGCAGAGTCACACGCTCGGTGGTACCGCGCACGGCGGTGAATTCGGCATCGTAGGAGACGCAGGGAATCCCATACAGGGGCGAGGTCAACGCCTCGCCGCCAACGGGCAGGAGCGTGCCCTTCAGTTCTATCCGCCCCTGAGCGGCGGCGCGCAGGGTTTGGGTGGCGGTGTCCGCCCGCTTGACGTGAAGTGATAGCTCGCTGATCGTGATGGCGATCAGCATGACCAGAAGCAAGGCCACGGCAAGGGCGACTGGAATGGTCAGCCAGCTCAGCCACGCCGTTACCTCGTATATCCCCCAGGCGAAGAAGTAATAGACCACGGGCATCAGGACGAAGGCCAGGCTCTCGTCTATCTCGGCTTCTTTCTGGAAGGCCTGCCAGGAGGGTTGGGGCATGGCTAGCGGGCCGGAAACAGGGTGCCGGTGCGATGCGTGCCGTTCCAGGCCCGCGCGGCGGTCAGGGCCTCGTCGCAGTAGCTCCACCGTCCGGACAGGGTGCCGTTGGCCTGCACCGACCATTCCACCCGCCCCCAGTGCAGCGACCCCAGGCGCTCCGTCGCGCAGGCGCGGTCGGACTGGTCCTGAACCCAGTGGGCGGTGATGGCCCCCGTGCTGTTGCTATGGCCGGTGATCAGGCCATTGTAGCTCTCGTAGTAACCGCCCACGTCCCCGGTGACCGGATGGCGTTCCAGCACCAGGGGGCCGAAATCCGTGTCGTACCGTGCCAAAACGATTAGCGCCGGATCGGCCGCCAAGCCCAGCATGGCCATCAATCCCGCGAGAACGCTCCCCGTCATCTCCATCGCTGGCCCCCTTCCGCCATAGCTCCCGACATCACCCGGCCGAGGTCGAAACAATAATGATGTCGGCCACCCGAACAGCAATACCGGTTTCATCATGCGTATAAACCATGTAGCCGGCGCAGTCGCTGGGCCGCCTCTTAACATCCTGTCCGGTTTTCAGGGGCCACCTCTGAGAAAGCCATGCCCACCCGTAACGTTGTCCTGACCGAGACGCAGTCGGAGCTACTGGATCGCCTGATGGCCTCTGGACGCTACCAGAACGCTTCCGAAGCCGTGCGCGCCGGTATGAGCAGGAGGAAGCCGGCCTCTGCGGTCTTCGGCCTCATGAAAGGGCTCGCCCAGACCCAGGCCGGTGACCTTGCGGAGAGAGAGACGGCGAGGCGGCAATCCGGCGCGCCTTCAACGCCGCGCAGACCCGTGCATGAGCGGCAAGCCATGGCGCCTGCCGCGCCAAGCCGAAGCAGTCCTGACGGACATCGCCAAATGGATGCCGCACACCTTCGGTCCCGGTCAGGCGAACCTCTATGCCGACAGCCTGATCCAGCGGTGCACGGCAATCACCTCGGGTGAGAGAGCATCCCGTGCGGGTCGAGCGGTCATTGACCTGGCGCTGCCAGAAGATCTCCGGCTCGTGCGCTCGGGCCAGCACCTGATCGTGTTCGTGGAGGACACGGATCATGTGGTCATCGTCGATTTCCTGCACATCCGCTCCGACTTGCCTGCGCGCATCGGACGGCTGCTCGATGATCGCAGCGACGACTGAAGATCTCAAACGGGCGTTGGTGGCCCCCATCACGGCCGCCACCAGACAAGTCCATTCAGGACCCGCTGCCTTCCCGTTCAAGTTCGCGGGCGATGACCATGCGGATCCACCCGGCCCGGCTCAGGCCCAGGCGGTCGGCCTGCCGGTCGACGGCGTCGATGGCATCTTGTTCGATGCGCAGCAGGACGGGGATCTTCTTGCGCTTGGCCGTAGCCGTCACAGCAGTGGCTGCCGGGGCGGGAGCCTCCTGCGGCAGGGCCGGTTTCTCGGCGGCCAGGATGAAGGCTTCGGCGGCGGCATCATCCGTTATCGGAGTGATATCGGACAGGTTTCGGTTTGGGCGCTTTGCGATAGCCATATGAAATCTCTCTGGGCGCGCGGGCTTGGTCGCGGGATGTGATATCGTAATGATATCATATCGAGATACATACGATACCTGTATTATATCAGTCCGCAGGGACCGCCAGGGCCGCCATGAGCTTGTCGGCCAGCAGCTTGATCTCGTTGGTGGCCTTGGAATCCGGATGGGGCACTTCCAGCACCGACAGGCCCTGGCTGGCCGCATTGGGGAAGGCCTTGCGGCGGCCGATGGGGGCGGCCAGGTACACGATGCTGGGGTTCTCGGTCAGGGCCTCGGCGGCTTCCGCGTTGTCGCTGCCCTGGGGATCGGCGCAGTTGATGACCGCGAAGGCTTGCAGATTAGGATTGATGATCTGGGCCTCGCTGACAAGCTGGCCGATCTTGGCCAGGGTCCACACATCGAACGAGCGCGGCTGGAACGGCACCAGGGCCACGTTGCTGATGGTCAGGGCGGCGCGCAGGCCGGCGGTATCGCGGCCGCCGGCATCGATGACGATGTCGTCGTATTTCGACCGCATGGCCAGCACCTGGGTGCGCACCGCAGCCCCCGAAAGCTGCACGGCGGTATAGCCGGTGTTGCCGTTCAGCCGCTCGGCCCGCAGGGCGGTAAAGTCGGCCGCCGTTCCCTGGTCGTCGGCATCGACCAAAAGCACATCCCGCTTGCCGCGAAGCACCCGTTCGATGGCCAGGTTGACCGCCAGGGTGGTCTTGCCGACGCCCCCCTTCGTCTGTGCAAGCGTGATGATCATTTCATATCGCTCCGTTATCTTAAAGACACCACAGTGGCATCGTTTTTATACTGAAGCGATATCGGTCCGCAATGCCTAGAGTATCACCCTCACGTTAGCTGGAACTGGCTGGTCGACAGCGTGGCGGCATCAACGCCCTGTAGTTCGGCGACCTGATAGGAATTGAGGGTGGAGGCCGCGCCCAGGTCCTGGGTGATCCAGACCTCGGTTGCACCTCCCGAATTGATCAGCAGCACCCCGGCACCCACGCCGGCCTGGGCTCCTTGGTCGGTCAAGGCGTCTTCGAACAGGACCAGCTTGTCGGCCGCCAGGGCACCGGCCGTCGCACCGTCCAACAAGCCGTGGGCCAGATGGAGGGCATCACCCTCGGCCACGGAAAAGTCGGTGATGACATCGGTGCCAAGGCTGGCCAGCAGGGCTTCCCAGGTGTTGCCGACCGCGTGGGCAAACAGGAAGGTGTCGGCCCCCGTCCCGCCGGTCAGGGTATCGTTGCCAAGCCCGCCGGCCAGGGTGTCGTCGCCTGGCCCGCCGACCAGGCTGTCGGCCCCGACCTGCCCCCACAGGATGTCATTCCCTTCGCCGCCGTCCAGGGTATCGGCGCCGGCCGTGCCGACGAGAAAATCGGACCCGTCGGTGGACACGTTCATGGTCGAGTAGAAGGTGAGCGTGACGCTGCTTCCAACGCCCAGATCGGCCGGCGCCAGAACGATGTTCATGCCGAGATCGTTCTGGACGCCGTTGGGATCCGCCGGAGAGTCATAGGCCTGCGAGGCGTAGGGGTTGGTGTTGTGGAAGCCGAACGCCGAGGCCCGCGCATGGGCGGCATCGGAGACGTACAGGAGTTCCGCACCGCTGATCGGGCCCTTGGCCGACACCGCCGCCACCCCTGCGGTGTCGGGATTGGCCAGAACGTCATTGATCGTGCTGAACTGGCTGTTGATATCGGCATCAACGTCCGGGTCCATGTTACGCATATAACGTACATTGTTCAGCGTATTATTGCTGAGGTTGGTCAGGGTAACGGTGGTGGAAAACCACGTCTGGGCGATGCCGAAGCTGATCACCTGCTCGACGGACAGATGGCCGTCCGTCGTGGTGCCGGTGCTGGTTGCCGACAACACGGTGTCCGTGGACGTGTTGGTGGTGGTCATCGAAATCTGAAGATTGCCTGTCCGCGCGCCGTTGGTCGCCACGCCCCCGCCGTAGCCCACCGTGAAGCCTTCGACCGGATCGCCGGGAAGGGTCCAGTCCCCCACCGTGGCTATGCCGACAATGCCGCTTGCCTGGGTGCGCAGGCCAAGCTGGTTGCCTGACGTGGTGGGCGTGAATCCGCTGGGTGCGCTGCCGCTACTGCCAAAGGTGCCGGCGGCGTCCAGGCCCATTTCGATGTATGTCCCGCCCAGGAACACATCGGTGCCGACCGTGGCGCTGCGGCCAACCGCCTCCTGTACCGCCACGGTGGCGGTCAGGCTGTCCACGCTGAAGGCCGTTCCCTGGGTGGCGTCGGTGGTGTCCCCGACCGACCCGTCCGATCCATCCCAGGCCCGGAAGCTGAGCGTCGGATGCGGCGTGCCGTCCCCGTCGCTGGTGAATTCGGCATCCGGCAGGAAGCGCACTCGGGTCGTGGCCGTGGCGCTCAGCAGCAAGGCGGCGCTGTCGCTCACCGCACCGATGGTGTGCCACGACGCTCCGCCGTCCACCGAGTACTGCCATGTGCCGTGGGTGGTGTCGGCCGCAGTAATGGCAATGCCTTCGCTGGGGCCATCGGCATCGGTGATCCGGCCGGTGACCAGATCGGCCAGCTTGGTTCCGTCATTGCTGGCGCCCAGGTAGACGGTCGAAAGCGCCGGCGCGGCGCTTGCCGTGTCGAGCACCGGCGCGGCGTTGGGTCCGGCGACGGTGATGGTCACGGCCTGCTCGGTCGAACCTCCGCGGCCGTCGGACACGGCAATGGTGTAGACGGCGGTCACGCTGGACCCGGACGGCAGGTAATCGGCTGAGTCCAGGGCAAAGGACCACGACCCGGAAGGCGTGACCGTGAAGGCGTCCCGGAAGGCGTCCTCATGCGTGCTGCTCAAGGTCGTTCCGCTGGGTGACAGGGTCACGGCGGACGTGGCCGCAGTCGGTGCGTCGCCGCTGTCGGGGTCGCTGAAGGTGATCAGGCCGCTGGTGCTCAACGCCCCGGATCCGGCCGTCAGCGTCCCGGTGGGTGCTGGCGACGTGATGACGGGGGCAGCGTTGGCGGGCGGGGCCGGGGCCGGGGCCGGAGCAGGCGTCGGTTCAGGGGTGGGCTCCGGCGTCGGTTCGGGTGTCGGTTCGGGCGTGGGCTCGGGTTCCGGCTCCGGTTCGGGTTCCGGCTCGGGTTCCGGCTCGGGTTCAGGTTCAGGTTCGTCCACGGGCGGCGTTGGTTCCGGCTCCAGTTCATCCACGGGGGGCGTCGGAGACGTGAGAGGAGGAGGAGGCGTCGCCACCGGAGGGGTCGTGGGACCAACCGGACCCGTCAGGGAACCAGCCGGCGGGACGGTTACCGGACCAATCGAGGGGGGCGGCAGGGGGGGCGCGGGGGGTGGCGGCACCGTCGCCGGTGCTGGAATGTCAGCACCTTCATTCTGAGGGGCATCGCCGGGCGTGCCCGTATCTTCCCCTTCTTGAGAACTCTCGTTGTCCTGATCCTCGGGGGCCTGGGGGGTACGCTCCTGTGGGGTGGCCGGAGCCGCCTGCTGAATCTGGGTCAACAACGCGGCCCCGGAGGGCAGGCTGGACAGGGTCTCGCCGAACGCGTTGTTGAACTCCTGCAACGACATGGTGAAGCTCTGCACCGACGTGCCCGAAAACGCCAGGGCCGCCATCGGCACGTTGAGGGAAAAAGACTGGCCGCTGGGGGTCAGGATGTTCAGTTCCCCGATGGTACCGTCTCCATCGGGCGCCAGAACGATCTGCAACTGGTTGTCCGGATCGTCCGGGTCGATCTTGATCGAGCCCGACGTGCCGCGAATGCCGATGGTGGCCAGCGGCGTGCGCACGTTCATGGCATCGGGACCGGCCTTGGCAAGCTGCCCGGAAACAAACGAGAACGCCCCCGACACCAGGCTGAAGGTGGCCGCACCATCACCCGTGGCCGGGTCATAGACCATTTCGTCCAGAACCATGCGCCCGGCAGCCCCCAGAGCGAACTCGCTGCCGTCCACAAAAGTGATGCCGACCCCGCTGGCGCCAGAGGTTTCCACGACATCCTGGGCGAACACCGCGTCCCCGGCCTTTAGTTCGGCCTGCGTGCCATCGGCGCGGGTCACCATCACCGTGCCCTTGAGCCGGGTCACGGTGCCGATCTGCCCGGCACTGTCGGCCTGGGCGAGCTGAGCCTCTACCAGATGATCCGGGGCCGAGTGTTCCGGGGCCGGATGGGGGGCCGGGTGATTGGAAGCGACCTGCGCCTCTGGCGGAGCAACGGAAATAGCCATGTCACCAACCCTGTCTAGCGGGGGATGTTCGCCTCAAAAGGACGTGCGCCAACGAATAATACCGAATTCTCCAAAAGACGTCTCCTCTTACGCGTGGAAACGCATAAAACAACCTCATAAACGGGTAGAAAAGGGTTGAAATGACTAGAATTTATGTGGTTTTGATATCTATGTGATATATTTTATATATCACATAGATATCTCTTTAAGATCCTGGAGGCAGGTTGGGCACTCCCCTGCTCCCGACGCCATCAACAGGAGTCGCACTCCTAAAGGCGTAAACTATCCCGGCCTCAGGACGCCGCCAGCAGCACCTTCTTCACGCCAACATGGGACAGGCGAAAACCTTCGGCCTGCACGGCGGCGGCAATGCGGCGCAGGGACAGCCCGCCCTCTCGCATTGTTCTCATCCGATCAATGGCGGCCTGCTCGGCGGGCGTGGCGACCAGAGAACCGTCATCGCCCAGGTGCCAGCCAAAGGGAATGGTGCCGCCCAGATAGCGGCCACGATCCTTCTGATCACGCTTGACGTCACGAATGCGCTCGCGGATACGGTCGCGCTCGGCTTCGGCCACGGCCGACAGGATGGTGAACACCAGCTTGGAGATGCCGGTGTCGGTGACGTCGCCGCCCAGGTCGATCATGTGCAGAGAGACGCCCCCGTCCTTCAGACGGTCGCAAACATTCAGGGCGTCGATGGCCGACCGGAACATGCGGTCGAGCTTGGGCGTGATGACGGCATCACCGCTCCCCAGGGAGTCCAGCAAGCGGGCACCTTCGGGCCGGTCGGCCAGCGGGCGGGACCCGGACACGCCGCGCTCCACGAACACACGGTCCAGGGTCAGCCCCTGCATCATCGCATAGCCGCGCACGGTGCGTTCCTGGGCACCGAGACTTTCCCCCTCGGTCGCCTGGCGGTCGGTGCTGACGCGGACATAGCCGAAAACCGCCATCGGAGCCCCCTGGCAGGTGTAAACCTGTAAACATGCGTCAGAAAGTACGATCTGACCAAAGCGCGTGTAAAGCTGCTTTAGCAGGTTTACAAAATGACGCTGCCATCCCCACCTTTCCAAGGCCGGGGCCAGGGCCGAAAACCACGCCTGACGATCCAACCGAGGAACACCATGACCGAAAACACGACCACCACGACCTACCCCGTCGTAACCAGGCTGGATGTGGGCTTCGACATGGTGGAAGACCGCCTGATCGCGCACCTGCACACGGTGGCCGACGGAACGCGGGTGGTCCTGATCACACGGCGCCTGATGCGCCTGCTTCTGGACCACCATGCGGCCCTGCTCCGGCGGACCAGCGAAACCGCCGCACGGGCGCCGGCGGGGCAGCGCGACGAAGTGCTTCGCATGGAACATGTGGGTGCCCTGAGCACTGTATCGGCCAATGGCGTGCCCCCCGTTACCAATGCCGCCGCAGGAACGCCGCCTGCCGTATGGCTGGCCCGGGAAGTCCAGTTCAGGGTCGAGGGCGCGGCAATCATCATCGGCTTCATGGGCCAGCGCCGGGACACCGGTGCCGAAAAAAGGCCGGTCAACGAGCCCATCGGGGCCATGACCCTGAACCGCGCCGACGCCCACCGGATCCTCGCCATGCTGGCCAAACGATCCAAGGATGCCGACTGGGGGCTGGAGCACCACGCCCCCTGGCTGACCGAAGCCGGCGTCGAGGGGCAGCAGGCCATAAACTGACTTTGGACTCTTGTCGCGGGTAGACAGGGGGACGGGGATTCTTGAATTCGGGCCGCTTTTATCTTACGTTTAGCGCATCGATCAATAATGGGTAAGATCATGGCCGAAACTGCAACCCTGTCCGCCAAATTCCAGATCTCGATCCCCAAGGCGATTCGAACGGCCCAGCACTGGGAAGCTGGTCTGACCTTTGCCTTCATCCCCAAGGGAACAGGCGTTCTGCTTGTCCCGGTTCCGAAGCAGGAGGCCCTGAAAGGCCTCGCGCGCGGGGCATCCGCGACCAACTATCGTGATCGGGCGGACCGGTTCTGATGATTCTTGTCGACACGTCGGCGTGGATCGAATGGCTGATCGGATCCCCGACGGGCGACAGGCTGGAGCAACATCTGCCCGAACAGGCCAAGTGGCTTGTCCCGACCATGGTTCAGCTTGAGCTGGCCAAATGGCTGACCCGCGAGGTCGGCGAGGACAAGGCAGACCAAGTGATCGCGTTCACGCAGGTCTGCAATGTCATCCCCCTCGATACCGAGATCGCGCTGGCGTCGGCGGAAGCATGCCGCGTCCACAAGCTCGCGACCGCCGACGCAATCATCTTCGCAACAGCCCGTACGCAAGGGGCCACCTTGTTGACCTGCGACGCGCATTTCGAGGGGCTGCCCGGAGTCACCCTGATCGAAAAGATCAAGGACTGACACCCAAACCGCCCCCAACATGAAAGGCGTCGATTGGACTCTTGTCGCGGTTGGATTTCTTTTCGCCTTCGGCCAGAGACGGCGGGGTCCGAACGCCCTTGGACTCTTGTCGCACCCCTCTAACGACTCCGCTCCGACTCGAATCAGACGGACACCCTTTACGTCCAGTCACCAGAAATAAGTTACCCACAGCCCGGACAAGATTTCCCCTGGACTCTTGTCGCGCTTGATTTGGACTCTTGTCGCGCTTTCCTGGGTTATCCCCTGGACTCTTGTCGCTCAAACTAGACATAGAAACAAAACACTCTTCAAATAGCCTGCGCGACAAGAGTCCAACTCGACACTGTGGAAAAAATGCTCCACGCTGCGGCGAGACTTGAAACTCCCAAAAGCTCATCGTGGCGAGAGGCATGGGCCAGCTACACGATCTCATCGAACGCATCGGCGTAGACCGGGCGCGACAAGAGTCCAACCTTCCGGTGCCGGCTATCGAAGCTGCTGCACGGATGATGGAACTTGAGCGGGAAACCCTCGGGGTCACCTACTCCGGCTTCGCCCTGACCAGCTTCCCGCACAAGCGCCTGGGCGACACCGAGGTGTGGGAAAAGAACGGCCATCACGTCAAACTGCTGCTGGAACCCGGCAAGCTGCCCAACATCCAGGGCGGCTACACCCAGTTCGGCGTGCCCTATGGGGCCCAGGCCCGCCTGATCATGATCTATTTGCAATCCGAGGCAGTGCGCACCGGCTCGCCGGAGATCGAGCTGGGCCGCTCCATGGCTGACTGGCTCGGCCGCATGGGGGTCAGCATCGGCGGCAAGACCTATGAGCGCATCCGCGACCAAGCCAACCGCATCTCGGCCTGCCTGCTGACCTTTTCCTGGTCGGACGGGCGCAGCATCGCGTTCCGCCGCGACAGCATCATCCGGTCAGGCCTGTTCCTGCCCAGCGGTCAGGACATCCGCCAGCCAGGACTGTGGAACGAGCGGGTCGAACTGTCCGACACCTTCTTCCGCGAACTGCGCGACCACGCCGTGCCGCTGTCCGAAGAGGCCCTATCCCAGATCACCAACAATTCCCTCAGCATCGACCTTTATGTGTGGCTGGCCTATCGCCTGCACGCCCTCGACAAGGCCACGCCCATCACTTGGAAAGCCCTGCAGGAGCAGTTCGGCGGCGGATACGCCCGCCTGCGCGACTTCCGCAAGCGGTTCACCGACGCCATGCACCTGGCCTTGGCCGTCTACCGCAACGCCGCTGTCGATATTCACGAAGAAGGCGTCACCCTGCACCCTTCACCGCCGCCCATCACCCGCAAGCTGGTCGCCGTGGCGCGGCGCTAAGCCAAAAGGGTAGGCGCGACAAGAGTCCAAACGGCGGGCGTCATCAGATTCCAGGTGCGTTCCACAGCACGCCACGGACGAAAATCCCAACGTTTCCAAGCGCTCCACCAGACCGGAACCCAACGTCACGATTGCGACGTCGGGCACATGCGGTCAATCAACACGCTGGCGGCGTCCTTGGCGAGGGTGGCGCAGGTGCCGTCGCGGGTGATCATGGCGGTGACGATGGCACCGTCGATCAGCAAGGCGATCCAGTGGGTCAGCAGGGCGGCGTCGGTGGCCCCTGCCGCTTCCGCCTCCGCCTGAATGCGCTGGAGGATGGCCCGCTTGTGCTCCAGGGCCAGGGCGCGCACGGCCGGATCGGTCTTGTCGTGCTCGCCCACGGCATTGATGAAGGCACAGCCGTAATAGGTGTCCATGCGGAACCAGACGCCCAGGATGTCGAACATCGCGAGCAGGGCCTCGCGCCCATCGACACCGCGCTCGTCCAGCACGTCGAAGAACCAATGCCGCCACTGCTCGCCCTCATACCGGAGGACGGCGGCGATGAGCTTTTCCTTGGACCCGAAGTTGCGGTAGAGGGTCGCCTTGGCGACACCCGCCTCGGCCAGGATCCTGTCAACGCCGGTCGCGTGGATCCCCTCACGGCAGAACAGTTGCGCCGCGACGGCCAGCAGGCGTTCGCTGGGGTGAGGCACCACCCGGCCCGCAGGCTCCACCAGCGCGGCACCTCCCGCGCATACCGGAGCCCTTTTCATCCGTTCCATCGCCCTGTTCCTCCTTGGCTTCTGAGCGTCTTTACCGCGCTTCTCATGCCAGTGCCGGGCCAATTCGCCAAACCGTGGCGCCGGTAGATAATTCCATCGGTGTTATGGGCATTCCAACGCGGCGCCCATCGCTCGCCCGGACGGGTGGGGCAACCGTCCCTGCCCAAAGATTAGACAAACCTTTCTGTCTTTCCTAGAAGAAAAACGTTTTCAGTCTCTTAGAAGGCTTTCAGGACTGATCCGATAGGACCTGGCGCTCCCCAGGGGTGACCACGCGCGGCGACGCCAGGGGATATAAGCCATTGAGACAGAACGTTTTGTCTTGTGTGTGCACACAATTAAGTCACCGCCAGAGCAAAGCCCAATTTTTAAGCGATTGTAACTGGCGCCAGTCCTGTCGGTTTACGCCCAAAGCTCCGAAAGCCTTGGCATCCCGGCCTTCCGCCGAACTGGCACGCAAGATGCTTTGAACGAGACAGACCTGTTCGTCTCATTCAAAGCACCTTGCTGACAGAGAGGCCTTATGACCGATCACGGCGCCCACATCCTGATCGACACCGTAACGCACCGGTACCGCGCCAAGTCCGCCGTCGTCCTCGACGCCATCCGCGTCGAAATCCAGCCCGGACAGGCGCTGGCCATCATCGGCCGTTCGGGGTGTGGCAAGTCGACGCTGCTGCACATCATCGCTGGCCTGATCCGGCCCGCCATGGGCGGCATCTACGTTGACGGCACCCGCATCAACGGTCCGTCGCCCAAGTGGATCATGATGTTCCAGCAACCGTCGCTCTATCCGTGGATGACGGTGGGGCAGAACGTGGCGCTCGGCATGAAGTTCGCCGGCACCGGCTACTCCAAGGCCAAGCCTCGGGTTGAGGAACTGCTCGATCTCGTTCACCTGGGCGACTACATCAACACCAACGTCCAGGACCTGTCGGGCGGCCAGCAGCAGCGCGTGGCGCTGGCACGGTCGCTGTGCACTTCGCCCGAGGTGTTGCTGCTGGACGAACCGTTCAGCGCCCTCGATGCCTTCACCCGTGCCGCCCTGCGCCGCGACGTCCGGGCCATCGCCAAGGATCTGGGCATCACCCTGGTCCTGGTGACCCATGACATTGACGAGGCGGTCATCATGGCCGACCGCGCGCTGGTCATGGACGCCAACCCCGGCCGGGTGCGGGCCGACACGATGATCGACCTGCCCGACCCGCGCCACCCGGCGGACCCCGCCGTCAAGGCCGAACGCGAACGTCTGATGGGGCTGTTCGAGGGAACAGCCGGCCTCGCTATGGACCCCATCCAGACCCTGCCCGACGACGAGATACCCGACCACGCCATGCCCGATACCCTGCCGCGCGCGGCGGGGCTGACCTGACACCGACGCTCCCCGATTCCTGCCCCTCTCTCATTCGCACGGAGACCAGGACCATGACGAAACGCACATCCGACCTGTTGTTCCCCGAATTCGCCCGCCGCGACTTTCTGAAGGCGGCCGGCATCGCCAGCCTCGCGGCGGCGGCCGGAACGGTGGTTCCGTCCTGGGCACGGGCCGCCACGCCCACCGACGACATTGTCCGTATCGGTTACCTGCCGATCACCGATGCCACCGCCCTTCTGGTCGCCCACGGCATGGGCTACCTGAAGGACGAGGGCCTGGAGGCCGCCGACCCCACCCTCATTCGGGGTTGGTCGCCGCTGGTCGAGGGCTTCGCCGCGGGCAAGTTCAACCTCGTCCACTTCCTCAAGCCCATCCCCGTGTGGATGCGCTACAACAACCAATTCCCGGTCAAGATCATGGCCTGGGCGCATACCAACGGGTCCGGCCTGGTGGTCGGCAAGGACACCGGCATCAAGAGCTTCGCCGACCTGGCCGGGCGCCAGGTGGCGGTGCCCTACTGGTACTCCATGCACAACATCGTGCTGCAGATCGCCCTGCGCTCGGCCGGGGTGACGCCGGTGATCAAGGGCCAGGGCGAGACGTTGGCCGCCAACGAATGCAATCTCCAGGTTCTGCCGCCGCCGGACATGCCGCCGTCGCTCGCCGCCCGGAAAATCGACGCCTACATCGTCGCCGAGCCCTTCAACGCCCTGGGCGAACTGAAGGCCGGGGCCAAGATGCTGCGCTTCACCGGGGACATCTGGAAGAACCATCCCTGCTGCGTCGTCTGCATGCACGAAGGCGACACCCAGCAGAAGCCGGAGTGGACCCAAGCGGTGATGAACGCCGTGGTCAAGGCACAGATTTACACCTCCGAGAACAAGAAGGAGGTGGCGCACATGATTTCCAAGGACGGCAAAGGCTACCTGCCCGCTCCGGCCAACGTCGTCGAACGCGCCATGACCCTGTATGACACCGAGACCTATGGCGAGATGAACGCCATCCAGCATCCCGAGTGGGGCAACGGCCGCGTCGATTTCCAGCCCTGGCCTTATCCGTCGGCGACCAAGATGATCGTCGAGGCGATGAACTCTACCGTGGTTTCGGGCGACACCACCTTCCTCTCCAACCTCGACCCGCAGCACGTCGCTGATGACCTGGTCGACTACAAGTACGTCAAGGCGGCGCTGGAGAAATTCCCGGCGTGGAAGAACGATCCGTCGGTCAATCCCGCCGATCCGTACGCCCGCGAAGAGGTGGTGGCGGTATGACGGCGCCCGCCGTCATGATGGGCCCGGACGGTCGATCACTCACCGTGATCGGCCTGCTGCGAAGCCCGACCCTGCTGCGGGCAGCCTATCCCATCCTCGGCGTGTCGGGGCTGCTGGGGTTGTGGTGGCTCGGCGGGGAGGTGATTGCCGGCAATCCCGACACGGCCGCCTTTTCCGACTTCGCCCCTGGCCCCGCCTTCGCCGCGCTCGGGGAAATGCTGCTCGACGGCTCCATCCTGGAGGCGGTGGTGCCCAGCCTGTTGCGTGTCGGCCTGGGCCTGCTGTGGGCCATCGTCATCGGCCTGCCACTGGGTATCCTGATCGGCCGCGTGCCGGCCTTCCGGGACGCCACCCACATTCCCTTCCAGTTCCTGCGCATGGTCAGCCCGCTGTCGTGGATGCCGATTGCGGTGATGACCTTCAACACCTGGGACGCCGCCATCGTCTTCCTGATCACGGCGGCGGCCATCTGGCCGGTCACGTTTGCCACCGCCAACGGCCTGCGCAAGGTCGATCCGGCGTGGTTCAAGGTGGCCCGCAACCTGGGCGCCCGCGGCTGGCACATGCTGATGCACATCATCATGCCGGCCATCGCCCAGGACGTGCTGACCGGCGTCCGCCTGGCCCTGGGCGTGGCCTGGATCGTTCTGGTTCCGGCCGAATACCTGGGGGTCACCTCGGGCCTCGGCTACGCCATCAACGATGCCCGCGACATCCTGGAGTACGACCGCCTCGCCGCCCTGGTGGTGACCATCGGCGTCCTCGGCTTCGCCCTCGACAGCATCTGCCTGACCCTCATCCGTCGCTACAGCTGGGTGCGCGGCTGACCGCCCCCCCCCCGTTTCATCCCCCGAGAGCATGGAGACCCCTCTCATGAATACCCCCAACACCGCCCTGACCGGCTGCCTCGTGCCCGACAGCGAAGACGGCCTGAAGCCGATCGACAAGGAAGGCCTGCTGAAGCTCATCGAAAGCGGCAAGGCCAATCCCAAGGCCATCAAGACCCTGAAGTGCAAGACCGTCGCCGAGGGCCGCTTCCGCCACCTCAACTACATCCGCGACCTGGAACCCTACATCGTTGACGAGCCGCCCGGCCTGCTTGGCGACGACACCGCGCCCAACCCGTCCGAAGCCAGCCTCGCCGCGCTCGGATCCTGCATCGCCGTCGGCTTGCACGCCAACGCCGTTGCCCGTGGCTGGAAGGTGAAGACGCTGGAATTGGGCCTCGAAGGCGACCTCAACATCACCGCCGTCTGGGGTACTGGCGACGTGTCGGAAAAGCCGGTCGGCTTCACTGATGTCCGCGTCGTCGTCGACATGGACGTCGAGGGCGTCGCCCCGGCCGAAGTGCAGGGCTTGATCGACCACGTCCTGAAGTGGTCACCGGTGACCAACACCTTTACCCGCCCGGTCAAGCTGACGGCCGAACTGGCCTGAGCCCAGGCAACTTCCGGGAGGGGCGGCCACCGCGCCGTCCCTCCAACGGAGCCGACAAAGGAGTATCGCAATGGGAGCCGTCGCCGATCTCGCCGCCCTTGCCACCCCCGCACCCTCCACCCGCGAAGACATGCTGAGCCGCGTCAAGGCGCTGGCTGAAACAGACATCAAGGACATGGCGCCGACGGTTGACCGCGACGGCGTCTATCCGGCCGACACCCTGCGGAAGCTCGGCCAGGCCGGCGCCTTTTCGCAACACCTGTCCGGCCATGGCTATTCACCCGACCGCCGCCTGCTCGACACCATCGAAGCCATGGCGGTCGCCGGCGAACACTGCGGCTGCACGTCCTTCCTGATGTGGCTGCAAAACGCCTTTGGCTGGTATCTGGAAGTGTCCGACAACACCGCCCTGCGGGACATGCTGCAGGCCCGCGTGGCCCAAGGCGCGCTGTTCGGCACATCGGGCATGTCCAACCCGGTCAAGTCCATGGACGGCATCGAGAAATTCAAGCTGCGCGGCCGCCGGGTCAAGGGCGGCTACGAGGTCTCGGGGTCCCTGCCCTACGTCTCCAACCTGGGCGACGGGCACTACATGGGCAGCGCCTTTGAACTGGCCGACCAGCCCGACCACAAGGTCATGGCCGTCTTCCACATCAACGGCGACGACGTGAAGATCGCCCAGAACACCCACTTCATCGCCCTGGAGGGCTCGGGCACCTACGCCGTGCTGGTGAAGAAGCATTTCGTGTCCGACGACATGGTCCTGGCCGACCCCATCCCGCCCTATGTGAAGCGCATCAAGCCCGCTTTCTTCCTGATGCAGGCCGGCATCGCCCTGGGCCAGATCCAGGCGCACATCAACATCATGCGCGATGCCGACAAGACCCTGGGCCACGTCAACCAGTACCTGCCTGACCGCCCCGAGTTCTTTGAGGACGAGATGGCCAAGGCGACCGAACTGGTGGCCGAACTGGTCAAAACGCCCCTCGACCCCGATCCCGGCTACCTGCGCAAGGTCTACGAGGCCCGCCTCGCGGCCGGCGAACTGACCATGCGGGCGGCCAACTCGGCGCTCATGCATGCCGGAGCGCGCGGCTACATCACCGGCGCCGCAGCCGACCGCCGATTCCGCGAGTCCGTCTTCGTCGCCATCGTCACCCCCGCCACCAAGCACCTGCGCAAGGCCATCGCCGACCTCGACGCGGCCTGAGCCAGCCTAGACACCCAGCTTGATCCGTCATTCGCATAAGGAGATCCGTCATGACCACCACGCTGCCCATGCCGGCCGCCGCCCGCGCCGCCGTCACGGAAAAAATCGTCGCCGCCAAGCTGGCCAAGAACCTGACCTGGGCCGAAGTCGCCGAAAAGATCGGCAACTCCAAGGAGTGGACCACCTGCGCCCTGCTCGGCCAGATGCAGATGACCGAAGCCGAGGCCGCCACCGCCGGTGAAATCTTCGGCCTGACCGCCGAAGAGGCCAAGTGGCTGACCACCTGCCCCTACCGCGGCGCACTCGGCCAGGCCGTGCCCACCGATGCGCTGCTTTACCGCTTCTATGAACTGTTGCAGGTCTATGGTCCGACCATGAAGGCCCTGATCGAGGAGCAGTTCGGCGACGGCATCATGTCGGCCATCGACTTCTCCATGGATATCGGCAAGCAGGAAGACCCCAAGGGCGACCGTGTCCTCGTCACCCTCAACGGAAAATTCCTGCCCTACAAACGCTACTAGAACCGGACGCCGTGGAGGGCACCGACCGCCCTCCCTTCCCGTTGCCGCCCCAGCCCCGTTGCCTCCCAGCCCAGGACAACCGCGATGCCCAAGCTGACTGTCACCGACACCACCGGCAAAACCGCCACCCTTGATGCCAGGACCGGCCTGTCGGTCATGGAGACCCTGCGGTCCAACGGCTACCCCGTGGTCGGCGAATGCGAAGGCTCGCTGGCCTGCGCCACCTGCCATGTCATCGTCGATCCCGCCTGGGCCGACCGCCTGCCCGAAATCTCGGAGAAGGAGGAAGACATGCTCGACACCGTGTTCGACCTGACCGCCACGTCGCGCCTGTGCTGCCAGATCATCATGGGCGACCAGTTGGACGGCCTGGCCGTCAGCCTGCCGACGACCTGAGGCCGCAAGCGGAGACCCGGCATGTCGCGGACCATCACCTACTACCTGGCCCTCATTTCGCCGTTCACCTACCTGGGCCACGACCGCCTGCGCGCCATGGCCAAGGCACAAGGGGCAGCCATCGACTATCGGCCCATCGATATCATGGCGGTGTTCAAGGAGACCGGCGCCGTGCCGCCGGTACAGCGCCACCCCAACGTCCAGGCCTATCGCGGAGCCGAACTGAGGCGCTGGTCGGCCCGCCTGGGCCTGCCGCTGACGGCCAAGCCGCGTTTCTTTCCGGTGCCGTTGGGCTTGGCCTCGGGGCTGGTCATGGCGGCCGGAGACGCCGGAGTCGATGCCGGTGCCGTCGCCGGGGCCTGCCTGCGCGCCGTCTGGGCCGAGGATCGCGATATCTCCGACGCCGCCACGCTGGCTGCCATCGCCACCGAACAGGGGCTCGACGCCCCGGCCATGATGGCCGCCGCCGCCGCTCCGGCCATGGCCGAACGCCTGGCCGCCAACACTCGCCAGGCCTTGGATACCGGCGTCTTCGGCTCGCCCACCTACTGCCTGGGCAACGAGATCTTCTGGGGCCAGGATCGCCTGGACATGCTGGAAGACGCCCTGGCCGCCCGCTACTGACTGCCCGCTGACTGGTCGCCCGCTGAGAAGGACCCCCCCGATGACCGTTTCACCGCCCCTGACCACCGACGTGGTCATCATCGGCGCCGGCCCGGTGGGCCTGTTTGCCATCTTCCAGTGCGGGATGCTGGGACTGCGCGCCCATGTGGTCGATACCCTGGACACGCCGGGGGGCCAGTGCGCCGCGCTCTATCCTGAAAAGCCGATCTACGACATCCCCTCGCGGCCCGAGGTGCTCGCCGGCGACCTGATCGCCGGGCTGGAGGCCCAGGCCCGGCCCTTCGACCCCGTCTTCCACCTGGGACAGACGGTGGAGACACTGGAGGGGACGGCGGACGAGGGCTTCACCGTCACCACCTCGGCCGGCACGGTGATTTGCGCCAGCGCCGTAATGATTGCCGCCGGGGGCGGATCCTTCGGGCCGAACCGCCCACCGCTGGACGGCCTGAGCGCCTATGAAGGCCATGCCGTGGTGTATTCCGTGCAGCGCAAGGAGGACTTCCGCGACCGCCGCGTGGTTATCGCCGGGGGCGGGGATTCCGCCGTCGACTGGGCGGTGGCCCTGGCTGATGTCGCGGCCTCGGTCGCCGTGGTCCACCGGCGGCCCAAGTTCCGGGCCGCCCCGGACATGGTGGCCCGCATGACCACCCTGGCCGAAAGCGGCCGCATCGATCTGGTCACGCCCTACCAGTTGGCCGGACTGGATGGTGACGGCGGCGCCCTCAGCGGCGTGCTGGTGCGCCACACCGACGGCAGCAGCCGGCGCCTGGAGGCCGATATCCTGCTGCCCCTGTTCGGCCTGCGCATGGACCTCGGACCGCTGGCATCCTGGGGCCTGGGCATCGACAAGGGGCACGTCGCCGTCAACCCCGCGACCCTGGAGACCGCCCGTCCGGGCGTCTTCGCCATCGGCGACATCACCCACTACCCAGGCAAGCTGAAGCTCATCCTCTGCGGCTTTGCGGAGGCTGCCATGGCGGCCCACCAGGTCTTTGCCCTCGCCCGGCCAGGAGAAGCCCTCCACTTCGAACACTCGACCTCAAAACCCCCAGCGGTTCCGAGGCCCTGCAATTCCGCAATGGCGTCCTGAACCCCGACGTGTTCATCGATGGCGATAGCGTCGAGACCATCATCCAGCAGACCCACGGCGGGCGGGACCTCACGCCCTATGCGCCGTGAACCATCAGCGCCGGACCAGGGCGTCAAATATCACCGTCCGCTTTGATGGCATCTTTGATTTTGGCCAGAATGTCCTTTTTGAAGTCGGCCAGTTCAGAGGCCACATGCTTCTTGACCGCGTCCAGCTTGGGCGCCGTCAGATCGGAGGTCAGCGGCACGAGGCCCCAACGATTTTCCTTCCCGTACAGGTACACATGAGGAAACTTCCCGTCCGACGCGGTGACCTCAGCCGTACCGTGAATCTGATATGTCCAGTTCACCTTGAAAAGATCGTCGAAAATGGCGCTCTCCGGCCTGTTGAACACCGACACTTTTCCGCTCCTGGCATCCGTCGTCCAGGAGTTGAGGTCATAGGTGATGTGGGTCGCGATGCCGTTCTTGCTCTTCGTCGCGATGATCGAATATCCGGTCATGCCGAAATGCTTTCCCCACGCACTGCGGTTGGGCATCCGTTGCGCGTCGAGAGCATCGTCGAGAGCCTTCTCAACCTCCGCCAGAGTGTTCTTTTTCTTGAGCCCGTCCTGGATGGTCGCGTTACGTTTTTTGACATTCAAAGTTTTGTACCGGGTGTCGGCCGCCAGCGCTTGAACGGAGAGTTCAAGATCCCGCGCCAGGGCGGCTCCGACCATGTCGTCGCTGAACTTTTTGGCCGCAGCGTCGAAGTTCTTCCACCGCTTGGTTTTCTGCTTCCCTGAAAACGTGTTGAGACTCTGGTCGAGGCCGATCTGGGAAGGCGAAAACCCCTTGGGGAACAGCGCCACGATGTCGGCGCGCAGGGTGACGATACGCGCCGCAAAATGCTTGTCGACCTCCTTGTCGACCTCATCCGCAAGGTCGTTCGTCGCCACCACGTCGCTGTTGATGTCGCCAAGAACGCGGGTCAGCTTCGAGGGATTGGTCTGCAGCGCCTTGCGCTTTTGCTCTCGCTGAAGGTCCTTCAGTTCAATGCCCCGGCCGGACGCTATTCTCTCCAGGCGCCCAAGGCCGACCTGAATGGGGCCCGGCATCGGCTCCAGCTTGCCCATCTCTCCCCTGGCGTCGGCCAGTTCCTTGAGCTTGTCCGCAAAAGCATCAACGGCGGTGGACAGCACCGCTTCATAGGCATCAATCTGACCGCGGCACTGCTTTATTTTCTTTTTGGCGGCAGCGTTGGTCTTATCGCCCTTGAGCGTCTTTTCCGCGTCCTCCAGAGCCGCCATCATCTCGCGCCACTTCGTGGCGTTGATGGTCGGAACCAGCTTTCCCGACAGACTACCTATCGCCATGCCATGCCACCCCTCACGGTTCACGCCTTGCCCAGCCCCTAGTCTACTTTCAGTAGACTACAATCGCTGCGCGGGTGGCAACAGGCTCACCGTCTAAAGGATAAGACTACGCCCTTCTTCCCTTCACACCCGCCCCCCAACATCGACGAGGGCGTCACCAGATTCCAAGTCCGCACCATCCAGACAACGAAACGACTCGGAACACCGACTCGGAAAGGCGACGGACAAGGTTATCCCCTGGAATCTGGTGACGCCCCAAAGGACAAACGGGACTTTTCCACAGGACGGGCAGTTATCTACTGGAATCTGGTGACGCTCCATTTGGACTCTGGTGACGCGACTCGGGGTTATCCACTGGACTCTGGTGACACAGAACAAATAATAGATCCAAATACCTTCCAAATAGCCCCGTCACCAGATTCCAGGGTTCACAAGCCCGCAACGCCATGAAACCCTTTAGTCCATCATCTGAGGACTAGTCGATGGCCGACATTCACGACAAGATCACAGAACTCGGTCTGGAAGTTGTCCGGGATAATGCTGCCAGCAAAAACGAGCGGACCGTTGCCGGCATCGCCGCGGCCTTGCTGACTGATGAGCTGGGCGAAATGGGCGTTTCCCATAGTGGCTTCGCCCTGACCTCGCTGCCGCACAAGGCGGTTATCGAACCGCTGTGGATCAAGGAAGGCCACAAGGTCACCCTCCACATCGAAAGCGGCCGATCCATCGAGGGCGACCATATCGGCGTACCCTATGGCTCCAAGGCCCGCATGATCCTGCTGTACCTGCAGACTGAAGCGCTCAAGACCAACTCCCCGGAAATCGAGCTGGGCAAATCCATGCACGCTTGGTTGTCCCGCATGGGCGTCCCCATCGGCGGGGCAACTTATAAGCTGATCTCCGAGCAATCACGCCGCATTTCGGCCTGCCGCCTGACGTTCTTCCGCGAGCTTGAGGGCAGCAAGGAAAACGCCCGCATGAACGGGGCGTTCGTTGATGTCGAGATCCCCATGCACACGGTGCGCGACGCCGACCAGCTTTCCCTGTGGCAGGAAACCGTGCGCCTGAACGACCGCTTTTTTCAAAGCCTTAAGGACCACGCCATCCCCTTGCGCGACGAGGCCCTCCGCCAACTGTCCAACAAGAGCCTGAGCCTGGACGTCTACATTTGGCTGGCCTACCGCCTGCACAGCCTACAGCAGCCGACCTCGGTGTCATGGGCCGCCCTGTACCGCCAATTTGGTGGCGGATACCGCTATGTCCGCCAGTTCCGGCCCAAGTTCAAGGAAGCTCTGCAATTCGCCCTGGCCGCCTATCCCGAGGCCAAGGTCTCCGTGGAAGAGGAAGGCATCCGCCTGTTCCAGTCGCGGCCGCCGGTCAACAAGCGGGTCTATGCGCTGTCCTGAGCGGCGTCATGAGGTTTTCCAACCAGTTCTTCTCGAGAAGAAGACTTGAGTGTGGATACTTTGGCTCGAGTCCGAAGAGCGTCCTGCTTTGGCGGGGTAATCTCCCTGTTTCTAACGGGGTCGGATCGTAGAATTACGCGGCCAGCTTCAGTTTCTGGGCAGGCGTGATGCCGCCGATGCCTGAGGGTGGGCGTCTCCGGGTGCCGTCATCGCATCGTCTGCCGAGCATGCGTCACAAGAAGGCGCAGTTGCGGCGGCTCATCCTCCCCCCGCGGTGTGAGGTTGAACGGATAGTCACCCCACCAGGGACCGGCGGCCCAGGCAGTCCAGCCGATCCAGAGGTGGGCGTTGCGATTGATGACGGACAGCATTCGGTCAACGGCCTCCAGGCACTCCGGCGATGCCCCGCCGCCAAACTCGCCAAGGAAACCGCGGTTGCCCGTCTCATCAAGCCATGCCGTAAAAGACGAAAGGGCTGCGGCGCCCGCGTCCACGTTCGGGCACTCGGTGCTGCGGCCCGACGAGTCGTTATCCAGGTACTGGTGGACTTCCACGGCAACGTTGCCAAGCGGGTCCTCGATACCGGTCATCACGGCAGAATTCGGGGTACCATAGCTGCTGCTAAACCAACTGTGGGCTCCGGACCACCCGTTCCCCGGAACCAGGACGAGGTTCTCTGCGCCGGTGGCGCGGATAGCCCGCAGCGCCGCGTTGGCAGCTCTGAGCCACTGCTCGGTCGGCATCCGCATTGGCTCATTCATTAGCCCAAACACGACCCTGTCGTTGTCACGGTATCTCTCGGCAAGACGGCGCCAAGCATCGGCAAGCGCGGCGGGGTCAAGTTCGGGAGAGCCGACGATATGCTGTCCGTAGCGGGCATGATTGTGCATGTCCAGGATGACGAAGCCGCCCCGTCCTGTGACCTCGCGCACTATGCCGTCCAGCCGGATCGCGTCTGCCTCGTGCAGTGGCGCGAAAAGGTCACGCTGAAGGCGCTCCCACCGGAAGGGAATGCGAAAGGTATTAAAGGAACGCTCCAGAAGCGGCTTCATGTCCGCCAAGGTGGGATATATGTAGTCGGTTCCGTGAACCCCCGGCAGGACCGCCGCCCGGAACTCTCCACCAGCCAAGTTAACGCCGGCGAGGAACGGGATGTCAGCCCGCTCCGACGCTGCCGCCACTGAGCCAGCCCATATCAGCGAAGCGACCATCCCAAGCACCCGAAGGAGCCGGTGCAAACTGTCAGCCATGGGTTTCGCCTCCGCATTTGATTTCCTGCCATCCGTGCCGTTGAGGTTCTCCCGAAACGGGCGGCCATAGAGCAGACGTGCCGCCAGATCCATGCCGATGCCGTCATTAAGGAGGAGGACATGCGTCTCATCCTTAATTCTGTCCCTAAAGGTGGCTGCATTTGATGACCGAGTTCGCATTGGCGAAGAAGACCGTTATCTGACGGTCCTGCCTCTGCCGGCACCGAATGTACCTGATGATGACAGGAGAGCGATTATTGCGTACGGGGGATCCTGCAACGCAGTAAACGGACTGGTTGCTCATGAGCACACTCCAAAACGGGCTCTTTCCACGTTAGCCACAGAGTTGCTCCCCGGTTGCATGACCGCATCGTGTCGCGCCTTACGAAGGATTAGCAAGTCGCACGACGGATTAAAACCGTCCACTGACAATATTATTGGTGCCAAACGGCCCATTTGACATGCGCAAGGCTACATCAGTACTATGCGCAGTACACCTTTGAGCTATTGTCTTCCAGGTTGCATCTTCCACATTGAGTAGCACTGCCTTTCATCCAGGGATCATCCAATTTCCGCGACGGAGATCACATGGAAAGCTTGTCGCCTTCCCGCGCGCTGGCCGCGATAAAACAGGCCGCCTTACGCGCCGATGCGCCCTTCGCGCCGACAGTATTCGAGGGAACCGGAAGGGACAGAACCCCCCGCGACCATGTTCAGGAAGGCCTTCAGCGCATCCACGATGTCGGTGGAGCGCCAACAGCCCTGGTGCTCAACGGCGTGAACCTCCGCAAACAACGGCACTACGCCCGCAGAGACAATGCCTACTACTATCGGTCATGCGACGGTTACTTCAGTGAAGGACGCCCTCTGGCCTAATCTGCCGGCCGGAATGCCGACGCTCTTCGTCGAGTGGTTGGAGTCGTGATGAAAATTGTTGTCTTCAATGCAAGGTTTAGCGCCAACGTTGGTGACGGCCTGATCGCCGAGTGCCTGCAACGGCAGTTGGAACTTACGCCCGGCGTCGATGGTGTGAAAACCCTGGATCTGGGCGGCAAGGAAACGGGCTCCCTGCGGGCGGACAGGCGTCTGGCGTCGCAGGCATTCATGACCGCAACCAAGTTGCCCCACTGGGTTGGCAGGCCACTTGCGCTAGCGATGAACATCTATGCCACAGCCCACTTGGTGCGGCGCTGGACCGCCGCCCTGAAGGATGCTGATGCGGTGCTCATCGGCGGCGGCCAGTTGCTTGTCGATGTTGGGTATTATTTTCCCGTCCGTCTCGCCATGGTGCTGTTTCTCTCCAAACAGAAAGGGCTGCCGGTGGCGTTGCACGCGCTTGGCATGTCGCCGATGTCCTGGGGTGCGCGGATCCTGCTCAGATCCGCACTGCGCGCGGTCGATCTGCGCAGCGCGACATTCCGTGACGCCACCTCTCGTAATCTTTTCAACCAGATGATGCGAGGCGGGTATGCCACCCTGACCCCTGATCCCGCGTTGATGACGGAACGCCACGTGAAGCCGGCCGCAGCGCCTCTGATCGCGGCACGGTCGGCCGGTCCAGGGCGGCGGGTTGTCGGCCTGGGCATCATCGAGCCCGCCAAGGTGAACGAGAAACTCTCCGACGACCCTGCGGTGCCCTCCCTGACGGGCGAAGTTTTCCTGGAGATTGCGCGATGCCTGACGGCGAAGTACGAACTCCATGTCTTCTGCAATGGGCTCTATGAGGACGCCGCCGTGCTCAGCCGCCTCCAGCCTGCTCTGGTCGCCGCGGGCGCGCATGTCCATGATCCACCGTCCTCACCTGCGGACCTCGTGGCGATCATCGCAACGTGTGACTGCGTCGTAGCGCACCGACTTCATGCGGCAATCGCCGCTTACAGCCTCAAAAAGCCCGTTGTTGCTCTTCAATGGTGCCCGAAGGTGGAAAGCTTCTGCGGCTCCGCTGAACGTGGGGTGAGCTTTTTGCGAGCTTCAGATCTCAGTGGCCCTGCGGTGTCCGCAGCGGTCGAGCGGGCGCTTGCCGACGAGGTAGACCCGCAGGCGCTGGAACGCCAGATCGATCTTGCAGCGCAAGGGATTGAGGATGTCGTCCGTATGGTGAGCCGAGAGGGCCATGCAACGGCAGAACAATTCCAGGCGCACCTGGATTCATCCAGAACACAGAGGTGACACATACCAAACGCGGTCTTTCTTTCATACCACGCCTATGAGTCCCGCCGCCGCGCAGGATTTCATTGGCTGGCAGATGCCCACGTGCGAGCGGGGTGGAAGATACATTTTGTCACTGTTGGGCTGAGCCTTATATCCAGACTGAAAAATGACTTTAGGTTTAGGCTTGCACAGCAGCGCGGATTTAATCAGCCCATTCAGGTCGATAACAACCTGCACGTCTACTACTGGATGCAGGCATTTTGTCCGCATAACCTAAAATTAAAATGGCTGAACGATCTATCTTCAGGTCTTTTCCGGATGTACTCGGCCCTCCCCGTCACTGGTCTTCACGAAATTTTGAAATCCTCTGATCGGATATTCATCGAAAGTTGCCCCGCACTTGCGTTTGTGCCGCGCATCCGGCATCTCGCACCACAGGCGTCCCTCATCTATCGGATGTCCGATGACCTTAGCGTCATGGGTGCCCATCCTGTCATGGCACACTTCGAGCGCGCCGCCATTCCCTGGTTTGACATGATTAGCGTTCCAAGCCCAATGATGCGCTTTCGCTTTCCCAATAATTCGCCAGTGTTCGTGCACCTGCATGGACTTGAAAAGGCAATGCTCGACGTCCGCCACCCCGATCCCTACCCTAACAATGGGAGGCGTAGAGTGGTGGCAATGGGCGCTACACTGTTTGACGAAGTGACTTTTTTGGCCTTCGCCGAGGCCTGTCCGGATGCTGATTTCCATATGTTTGGCGCGGTTCCACCGCTTCCTGCTCGGCCCAATATCTTTTTCCATGGCGAATTGGCATTCAAGGACCTGCTTCCGTTCATCCAGCATGCAGATGTTGGATTCGCACCTTATAAACTAACACAAGGATGCGAGTACCTTGCTCACACCAGCAACAAGATTATGCAGTTCACGTGGATGCGCCTGCCGATTTTGGTTCCGTGCTCCGTCCCGGCAGAGGGAAATAATATAATTTTATATGAATTGGATAATTATACTAATTATCCGTCAAATATGGCGCAAGCCTTGGCGATAGATAAAACAGAAATTGATGTTAGTTATATTAAGAGCTGGGATGAAATGCTGTCGCTGCTTGAGAAAGATCTAAAACTGGTAGAAGACGGAACATGGCAATTCAATTATCCCGGCACTGGGGTCCGGTAATGTTTGCGATGAAGCGGCTGCACGGAACAGCTGCTGCGGGGATGTCCCGAGCCCTGTTGAAATATGCTCGGCAGGCATGGCTGGTTGAGCAGGCTCTGCGACGGCGGCCTGCTGTTTAAGAGTGGGGTTGATGGCATGCTTGCGTTGGTGTGCCAGCAGCGCGGCGAGCAGGGTTGGTAACTGCTTGTAGGCCTTCAAACAGCGGAAGCCCTTGGCGGCCTCCAGCATGGCGGCGCTGATCCAGCGCAGTGCCATGGATGCCTTCAGAGGTGGCCCCCGAAAACCGGACAGGATGTTAAGCTGGTCCCGCCTGGAAGAAGGACCTGTTTTGATGGGGAAAGTGACGAGGAAGCGCTACTCGGCTGAGTTCAAGGCCAAGGTGGCGCTGGAGGCGATCAAGGGGGAGCAGACGGTGGCCGAACTGGCTGCCCGGCATGGCATCCACCAGACGATGATTGCGACGTGGAAACGCCAAGCCATTGAGGGGATGGCCGCGACGTTCTCGGGCAAGGCGGAGGCCGCCAAGGACGCCGGTGCGGCCGAGGTCGAGAAGCTGCACGCCAAGATCGGTCAGTTGGTGGTGGAGCGGGATTTTTTGTCCAAAGCCTTCGGTCGATGAGCATCGAGCGGAGGCGGCAGATGATTGACCCCGACCATTCCGGCCTGTCCATCGTCCAGCAATGCGCCCTGGTGTCGATCAACCGGTCGGCCTTCTACTACCGGCCGACCGGGGAGAGTCCGTTGAACCTGACGCTGATGCGTCTGATCGACGAGGCGTTCCTGGAGTGCCCGTTCTATGGCGCCCGACAGATGGGCCGCCACCTACGGCGCCAGGGCTACACGGTGGGCCGTAAACGCGTCTCGCGGCTGATGGCCAAGATGGGCCTAGCGCCGATCTACCAAAAGCCCAGGACCAGCACGCCCCACCCTCAGCATCCAGTCTGCAAGTACCTGCTGCGCGACCAGGAGATCACCCGGCCCAATCAGGTCTGGTGCGCCGACATCACCTATATCCCGATGCGGCGGGGCTTTCTGTACTTGGTGGCGGTCATGGATTGGGCCACCAGGAAGGTGCTGTCGTGGCGGGTCTCCAATACCATGGAGGCTGACTTCTGCATTGAGGCGCTGGAGGAGGCCCTGGCGGCCTTCGGGACCCCGGAGATCTTCAATACAGACCAAGGCAGCCAGTTTACCAGCCCCCGCTTCACGGACGTCCTTCGGGAGGCCGGCGTACGCATCAGCATGGACGGGCGAGGCCGCTGGATGGACAACGTCTTCATCGAGCGGCTGTGGCGGTCCCTGAAATACGAATGCGTCTACCTTCACGCCTTTGAAACCGGCTCCGAATTGCGGGCCGGACTGGACCGCTGGATCCACTACTACAACGCCCGGCGGCCCCACTCGGCCCTGACTGGACAGACGCCCGACGAGGCGTATCATCAAATCGCGCCGACACCGTCTCCGGGGCATGCCCCGGAGACGGTGTCGATCACCGCACTGGCGGCATGACCATGACCTTGGGACTAGCTTAATTTAGCCGCCAAACTGTCCGAACAAACGGGGCCACCTCTCTTCTGCCAGCGCTTCACGTTGCGGCAGACCTAGGCCGTAGACTCATAAGCTCTGACACCAGATCCGCGCTGCCACGAGCTTTACGGCGGCGAGGTAGTTCTCTGGGCGCTTGTCATGGCGCGTTGCGAGACCTCGGAACTGTTTGATGCGATTGAAGAACCTCTCCACCAGGTTCCTCTGCCGATAGACCCAGGGCGAAAAGGCGAAGGTTCCCCTTCGGTTGGCCTTCGGCGGGATGTTGGCCCAAGCCTTCCGCTCGGCGGCCTTGGCGCGGATGGCATTGCTGTCATAGCCTTTGTCGGCCAGCAGAATGTCGCCTTCACCGAGGCCGTCGATCAATGCATCGGCCTCGGTGCAGTCGGCGACCTGACCGCCGGTCAGGCGGAGGGTGACGGGCCGCCCTTCGGTGTCAACGAGGGCGTGGATTTTGCTCGTAAGCCCGCCGCGGGAACGTCCCATGCCGCCATCGTCTCCATCCCCCTTTTTCCCGTGGCCGCGTGCTGGTGGACGCGGACACAGGTGGAGTCGATCATAACGATGTCTCCATCGTAAGCCTCTGAAACCGCCTCAAGAAGTCGGTCCCACACACCGGCTTTCCGCCAACGGACGAAGCGGTTGTAGCAGGTGGTCGAGGGGCCGTAGCGGTCCGGGATTTCAGCCCAGGGCGAGCCTGTCCGGAAGCGCCAAAGAATGCCGTTCAGCACCCGGCGATCATCGACGCGAGGAACCCCGCGCGGCTTGTTGGGCAATAGCGGCGCAAGGATTGACCATTCGTGGTCGGTGAGTTCGTAGCGGCGGCGCGTCATTCAAGGCTCCCTCATTCGGAAGCTTTGAATCACGATGACCGCGAAACGCCAAGCCAGTTTATGAGTTTACGCCCTAGGTCGGGCGGTGTCAGTCCTCGTAATACCCTCGTTCGGCAGCGGGATGACAGGCTACGCAGTTGGACTTGGTAACCACGTCGGGACGCTTCCACACGCTGTCGGAAAAACGGTGCTCCCGCAGGAATTCGTGGGTTTCGGTGATACGCTGCGGGGCGGCATTGGCAGCAATACGCCGTGTGAAGTCCCGGCCGACACCCCGGCCGATGACATCGCCGGCATTGGTTTCCAGGTAAGCCCTGATATGGGCCACCGTGTCCTCGGGCAGGGTGGCGTTGTCGCCGAAGTGATCCCGCAAGCTGCCCATCATCACCCGCCAGGACCGGGCAGGCAGGAAGGCGGGCTGGAATGCCATGTGGCAGTCGCCGCACTCCTTCTTGACGACTGCATCGGTGACCGGAGGCGCCCAGTCGTCATCGGCCCGCGCCGGGGCAGCGAGCAGAAGGGGAACCGCCAGGGCGGAAATCAAAAGACGGCGCATGTCATTGCCCCTTCATGAAGGTGATGTAATCACCCTTTTCCTGCGCCGTGCAGGCCCGGCCAAGCACGCTTTCGCAGTCGCGATTGAACTGCTTTTCAACATCAACGTAATCCGTGAAACGTTTTACGTTGACAGAAACGGCAACCGGTTCAATGACCCGGCCGGTCTTGGCATTGCGGCCGGATTGGCGGGGGTTGTCCGTATGGCAGGCCGTGCACGACGGGGTGCGCTCGTCACCGCCGGCCCAACGGGTGCGGAACAGGGTTTCGCCACGCTCCGCGGTAAACCCGGCAAAAGCCGGATCGGTTGCCTTGGCCTCGGCCGCATAGGTCTCCAAGAGGGTCTCGCGCTCCGGATTGGCCGCAGCGCCGGTGGAGGCCAGCGCCACGATGAGAAAGAAGGGGAATGCGCGTTTCATGTGTCTGCCTCGTTCGTTAGGCCATTAACCTGCTACCTTCACTTCGCCAATCGGTCAGCCTTGATCCTCGGCCACAGGGCGTTGCCCAAGCGATCGAGCAGGCGGCGTCCGCCGTAGACAAAGGCGACGAAGGCGATATGCCCGAAGATGACCCACAGGGAGGCCTCGGCCACCGCTTCGTGAGGGTCTTCAAGCCATGTCAGCAGGCCGTCGGACAGGGCACCGGAGGCGGCGGCCACGCCGACCATGCCGAGGAGGATGGCGCCGATCCAGGCGAACAGGGGATTGCGGCCCTTGGCCCCGCTCAACCCGGCGCGCACGGCGGCGATGCTTGGCCGGGGCAGACGCAAGGGACTGCCCGCCGGCGCCGCCAGCCCGACAACCAAACGCAGGACGATGGCCGCCAGCACCACGTAGCCCGAGAACTGGTGCATGGCATAAGTGTCCTCGTCGCCGGTGAGGTAGGCGACCAGGTACCCCCCGGCGAGGGCGGCGTGCCACAGCCGGAGAAACGACAGTTCCAGCCGCTTGGGCTTGCGGGCCTCAGTCATGGTCCCGCTCCTTGGCATGGTCCCGCTCCTCGGCATGGTCTCCCCGCAGGTCAGGACCGGCCCCCGCCGTGGTGGCGTAGAGGGCCGAGGCTCCGGCAATCAGGACTGCGGCAACCAGTCCCTGGAGGATCATCTTTCGCAGCATGGCGCGGCCTTTCCCTGTATTCGGTCCTTGTGCTCAGTTCCTATGCTACCGAAGGGGGCATGAACCGGACCTGACGCATCCGTTCATGTACGGTTTAAGGAGGTGGGCCTAGGATGGGCGCCATGAAACCGATCCTGATCGCTACTGCCGTCTTTCTCGCCACGGTGCTGCCCGCCGGGGCCGACGATGACCATGACCGCGTCCTTCAAGCCGTTCAGGCGGGCGAAGTCCTGTCCCTGCGCACCATTCTGGAAAAGGCCGAGGCGGCCTTCCCCGGCGACCTGCTTGAGGCCGAGCTGGAGGACGAGGACGGCCGCACCATCTATGAAATCAAGCTGTTGACCCCCCAGGGGCGAGTGCTCAAGCTGGAATACGACGCACGGACCGGCGACCTTCTCAAATCCAAGGAAAGAGGTCACCGATGAGGATCCTGGTGGTGGAGGACGAGCCAGCCCTGGCCTTCCGCCTGCAACAGGTTCTGGAAGGCGCGGGTTTCGTGGTCGATGTGGCCTATGACGGGGAAGAGGGCTGGCACCTGGGCGATACCGAGGCCTATGACGCCGTGGTCCTCGACCTCGGCCTACCCAAGATCGACGGGGTGAGCGTGTTGCAGCGCTGGCGGGCGGCCGGGCGGCTCATGCCGGTGCTGATCCTGACCGCGCGGTCACGCTGGTCGGAAAAGATGGCCGGGTTCAACGCCGGGGCCGACGACTACGTGACCAAGCCGTTCGAACTGGAGGAAGTGGTCTACCGCCTGCGCGCCCTCATCCGCCGCGCCACCGGCCACGCCCAACCGGACCTGAGCTGCGGACGGCTGCGCCTGGACACCCACGCGGGGCGGTTCACACTGGACGGCGTGCCGGTTCACTTGACCGCCCAGGAAAGCCGCATCCTGTCCTACCTGATGCATCACGCCGGGCGGACGGTCCCTCGCCTGGAAATCCTCGAACACGTCTATGACCGCCACTTCGACAGTGACTCCAACGTGTTGGAGGTTCTCATCGGGCGCATCCGCAAGAAGCTGGGCGGCCGGATGATCGAAACCGTGCGCGGCCAGGGCTATTGCCTGGGACCGGACGGCGCCCCATGACGTTCCCGGCGAGGGGCGGGTCGCTGACCCGGCGGCTGGTGACGGCGGGCGTGGTCTGGCTGTGCCTGCTGCTGCTGGTCGGCGGGGTGGTGCTGCGGTCGGCTTTTCAAGAAACCGTGGAGCGCCAGTTCGGTAATCGGCTGGATGCTGTCCTGCGGGCCATGATCGCCGTGGCCGAGGTCGGCCCCGACGGCGCCGTGACCCTGGTCCGTCCCCTGGGCGATCCCCGCTTCGAGCAGGCCTATTCCGGCTGGTACTGGCAGATCGCCGAGCCGTCGGGCCGCCTTCTACGCTCGCGCTCGCTGTGGGACAGCACCTTGTCTGTTCATCCCAACACCGGAGCCGACCAGACCCACCGCCAGAGCGGCCCGCGCGGCGAGCCCCTGCTGGTGGTCGAGCGCGACGTGATCTTTTCCGACCCCATGGGCGCGGTGCATCTGATGATCGCCGGGGACGTCCGCGATGTGGATGCCGAGCTGCAACGCTTCGACATGCTTCTGGCCCTGTCCCTGGGTTTGCTGGTGGTAGGCATGGCGGCGGCCGTGGTGCTTCAGGTGGGCTATGGCCTGCGCCCGCTGCGCACCTTGCAGGCTGACCTGGACGCCGTGCGGGAGGGGCAGCGCAAGCGCCTGAGCGGAGCCTATCCGCGCGAGGTGGCGCCGCTGGCCACGGCCATGAACGCCGTGCTGGATCATGATGACGTGTTGATCGAACGCGCCCGCACCCATGTCGGCAACCTCGCCCACGGCCTGAAGACCCCTTTGGCCGTGCTACAGGCCGAAACCAGCGGGCAGGATGCCAATCCGGCCACTCTGCGCGCCCAGGTTCAGGCCATGACCCGGCTGGTCGAACATCATCTGGGCCGCGCGGCGGCGGTGGCCGGAGCGGGGCGGGCCTTGGGGCAAAGTGTGGACGTGGCCCGCACGGTGGCCGATTTGGCCGCCGCCCTGGAGCGCATCCACCGCGACCGGGGAATAACCCTGGAGCATCATGTGGAGGCCGGAACGGTATTCCGGGGCCAGCGCGAGGACCTGGAGGAAATCCTGGGCAACCTCATGGATAATGCCTGCAAATGGGCCCATGGCCGCGTTCGGGTTAGCGGCGGAATGCCCGGCGGCGCCCTGTTGCTGGCGGTCGAGGATGACGGCCCCGGCTTGTCCACCGAGGACGTGGCCGCCGCCGCCACGCGCGGTGGCCGCCTGGACGAGGCGGTGCCCGGCTGGGGCCTGGGATTGGCCATCGCTACCGATCTGGCGGCCCTCAACGGGGCGGCTCTGGAGTTTGAGCGCTCGGACCTGGGCGGTCTGCGGGTGGTCCTGCGCCCGTCTCCAGGGGTGGAGAGCGTTTCCCGAGTTTAAGGGGGCTTTCTTTTGATGTGAACGATGGCTTCCGCTTGCGCGGACGGGCACTTGCCCGAACCCATCTGGAGCGATGCTCCAGACCTCCTTGTTTTTATTAAAGAAAAAAGCGGGGTTTGGGGCCATTGGCCCCAAGTGGGCATGGGCGGCAGCCCATCATTCTATGGTTCAAGTTAAAGACAAACCCCTTCAGCAGGACACCCGGCTGTCCGGGGTCGGGGCGGTCGTCTCCTGAACGATCTGCCACCGCCGCATCCGCAGGGGTTCGGCGCGGCCCTTGACCTGCACGTCCTCGGCCGTGGCAAAGCCCTCGGGATGGCCGGCGCGGGCCAGGGTGCGGGTGTCGGCCAGGACCTCGCCGGTGGCGGCCAGGCTGCACAGACGGGCCGCCACGTTGACGGCATCGCCGATGACCGTGAAGTCCTGGCGTTCCTCTGGCCCGATCACGCCGGAAATGACATGGCCGTCGTGCAGGCCGATGCCCAGGCCGCGCGGCAGTTCGACCTCCTTGGCCAGACACGCTTGAATGGCCTGGGCGCAGGACACGGCGCGGGCCGCCCGGTCGGGGCCTTCGAACACGGCCAGCAAGGCGTCGCCGATCATCTTGTCCACGTCGCCACCATGCTCGCGCACCAGCCGCACCTGGATGGTCAGGACGCGGTTGAGGAAGGCGACCACCTGTTGCGGCGGGGTTTCCTCGGCAAAGCTCGTGAAGTCGCGGATGTCGGCATAGTACAAGGTGGCGTCCATCACCGTGGACTGGAACCGCCCGTCGGCCGACGCCTGCTGTGCCGCGCCCACCGCCTGGGTGGACAGCAGCCGGGCCAAGCGGTCCTTTACCCCGGCCAGCGCCTGGGTGCGGCGGTCGATGTCGGACTGCGCCCGCTCGACCATGCGCCACAGCACCAGGGCCAGGCCAAGGACCAGGGTGACCGGAAGGATCATCTGTGGGGCGAGGTGGCTCCACAGCAAGGCGTTGAGATGGTCGACCGGTTCGTACAGCTCGAACACCAGCCAGATGTCGCCTTTTTCGTCGGGCAGCCAGACATAGAGTTCATACAGTCCGCCGTCGGGAGTTTCCTTGTGCACGATCTGGGCTTCGCGCTTGGTCAGCAGCCTGGACACCACTGGGCCACGGTCGATTATCCCCATGCCCACGCCCTGGGTATTGAAGATCAGCCGCCCGCCCTTGTCATAGATCTTGAGCTTTTCCAAGCGGGTGTCGCTCAGGGCATTAGCGATGGCGTCCTGAAACGTCTGAAGCTCGGCGGCGGAGGGCAATCCCTCGGCCGAGGACAGGGTGGACAGCCGTTGCCACGCCTGCGGCGCCAGACGTTCGGACGTGCGGGCGATGGCCTCGGCCCGCAACTGGGCCACTTGGAGGTAAACGGACTCGACCAGATGCCGCCCCCCTTCCAGCGTCAGGGTGACCGATACGACCAGCAACAGCAGCAAGAGCGGCAGGATATAGCGCCGGAACCGTCCGCGCAGGGGATAAGGCTGCGTCTCGTTGATGTCCTGGGGCATGGAGGAGGGGCGTCCTGGATTTGGGCTTTCGGGTGTCGCGGACGACGGGCGGGTGTCGCGGACGACGGAGTGCCCGCGAAGTATAGATCACCCGGCCCGTTGCGGCGCATGGACAATCAGACCCGCTTGCGCCCCGTCACCATGGCGCGCACCAGATTCTCCCGGTGCAGCAGGCTGGAAACCACCACGCCCAGCACATGCACGGCCACCAGACCGAGCATGACGTTGGCGGCCATCTCGTGGATGTCCTCCAGCCAGCCGACACCCCAGAAGCGGTCGGTGACCATCAACGCACCCGACCCGGCAGTCACCGCCACACCGAACAGTAGGGCCAGGATCATCAGACCGCCGGCCGGATTGTGGCCCATGTAGCGGTCGGCGTGTCCCTTGAACAGGCTGCCCACATAAGCAACGACGGTACGCGGGCGCGTCACGAAATCCGTGAAGCGGGCATGGCGTGTCCCGACAACTCCCCAGACGAGGCGGAAGACAACAAGCCCCAGGGCGATGTATCCCGCCGTGTTGTGGATGTTGGCCACGTCTTCGGCCAGGAAGGCCGTCGCCATGGCGCCGACCAACGACCAGTGGAAGAGGCGTACCAGGGGATCCCAGACCCGCACATCACGCATGGGCTACTCCTGGGTCTTGATCTTGACCACTTCAGCGGTGACCGGATGGACGTAGACCTCGACGCGCTTGCCGTCCTTGTCCATGCCCTTCATCTCGATGCACCCGTGTTCGGTGTCCATCTTGCGGACGTCGTAGCCTTGGCCTTTGAGCATGGCGGCGATGTCATCCTGGGTCTTCTTCGCGCCTTCCATGGGCGGGCACAGGTCGGCGGCCATGGCGGCCGAGGTGGTGGCAAAAAGAGCAAGGGCGCAAGCGGCAGTCAGCAGGCGACGGGTCATGATGGGATCTCGCTGGATAGGGTTGGGACATTTGGACAGGGGAGGAAATGTTCTGTGCCCTTTATGACATTCCGCCGTTAAACCGGACCTGAACGGCTTTGCAGGCCGCGCGGGATGGCCGCCGATGGCTTACAGGAAGAAGCCGTCGTCGATGGCCTCGCGTCCTTCATGGCGGCCGTGGTTCAGGAAATGCTCCAGTGGATTGACGCCGGCGGCCCGCACATCGTCGTTGGCTTCGAGATAGCCGTCGGTGTCGAACTGGGCCGAGGGATCCCGCCCCTCCCGCCAGCCATGCAGGGCGTAGTGCTCCAGGGGATCGAGGCCCGCTGCCGCCACGTCGGGATTGGCGGCCAGATAGCCTGCGGTGTCGAACCAGGCATTGGGCTGGCGGCCTTCGTGCCAGCCGTCCTGGCGGAAGTGCGTGAGGGCATCCACTCCGGCAGCGGCCACGTCGGCATTGTTTTGCAGGTACCAGCCGTCATCAAAGAGGGTGCGGACGGCGTCGTCGTTGTGCGCCCCTTCGTTTCCATCCGCCTGCTCGGGCCCATCTGTTCGCTCAGGCAGGGAATCGGCCGCCACGACGGGGGCCGAAGACGGCATGGTGGAAAGCGTCGGCCCGGTCGGCGCCGATGCGGTGTCGGACCACCGTCCGGCTTCGTGGAACACGCCATCGCCATCGGGGTCGGAATAAAGGGTGTTCTGGACATAGCCGTGCTCAAGCTCGGTCTTCACCACCCCTTGGGAGGTTACGCTCCAGCTCTCGTCCCAGTCGATACGGTCGGGCCGCCAGCCGCCGTCATCCAGTTCGGACACCCCAACCACGGCCCCGTTGCGGATATCGAACTGCTTGGCGTCGCCAGACCACCCGTTTGGGCCGTGGTCGTCGTCCCGGTCGTTGTCGCGACCGTACCGATCATCATCGTGATCATCCCTGTCGTTCTCATAGCGGCTCATGACATTCTCCCGATCAGGGTTTCGTCCGGTGGCGATTCTGCGGCGAGTATGGCCCGGCAAGCTGACGGCAACCTGACGCCGTCAGTGCCCTGTCAGGAAAACCGTGCACTCTGGGTGAACCGGAGAGATGGCGGCGGGAGGGGGAAAGGGGATGCGGGTCCTGATTGTCGAGGACGAGGCGGAATTGGCGGCGCTGACCGCACAGGGATTATCTGCCGCGGGCTTTGCCTGCGATGTCGCCGCGACTCTTGAGGATGCCGGCCTGTTCCTCGACGGCGGCACCTACGATGCCGTTGTCCTCGATCTGCAGCTTCCCGACGGCGACGGCTTGGCCCTATTGCAGCGCCTGCGCGGACGGGGAAGTTCCGTGCCGGTGCTGCTGCTGACCGCGCGTGACGGCATAGGCGACCGCGTGCGGGGGCTGGACAGCGGGGCCGATGACTACATGCTGAAACCCTTTGCCCTGGAGGAACTGGCCGCCCGCCTGCGGGCCTTGTTGCGGCGTCCGGGGGCGGTTCTCGGCCTGCATCTGGAACTGGGCAATCTGACCCTTGATACGGTGGCCCGTCAGGTCATGGTGGACGATGTCCGGGTTGCCCTGTCACGGCGCGAGATCGACGTTCTGGAACCGCTTCTGCGGCGGGCCGGGAAGGTGGTCCCCAAAAGCGCCCTTGAAGACAGTGTTTATGCCCTGGGCGAGGAGGTTTCCTCCAACGCCGTCGAGGCCCAGGTGTCGCGGCTGCGCCGCCGGCTCGCCCAGGCCGGGGCAGAGGTGCGGGTCCATACGCTGCGCGGTATCGGCTACATGCTGACCGCCGCAGAGGGGGAGACCATACCATGACCGGACCGCAGGCCTCTCCGCGCGGACCGTCGTTGCTGCGCCGCATCGTCGTCCGCCTGATGGTGGTGACGGCCATTTCGGCCGCCATTGCCTATGGGTTTTTATTCGCCGAGTTTTCCGTGATCGTGTCGGGCCTGCGCCAATCCACCCTCTATGGCGAGGCCGAGGAGCTGTTGCGGCACCTGAGCATTGCCCCCGACGGTGCACCGCGCCTGCTCCTGACCCCGGAAATGACGGCCCTCTATTCCGATGGGGAGCACCGCTTTGCCGTCCTTGACCCTGCCGGCCAGCGGATTTTCCAGAGCCTGGAGCCGCCTCGCAAGGTCACGCTGGACCTGCTGGCCCGCCCCGGCACTATCCTGGTCGGGTTCGAAGATCTGGTTGGGGTCTATGAGCAAACGGTCGCTGCGCCCGATCTCTACCGCTACGGGGCCCTGGTTGAGGAAACCATCGACGGCGTGCCCTTCACGGTCCAGGTGGAGCGCACCACCAGTCACTACACCCTGTTGGCCGATACCCTGCTGGACGAGTTCTTCAACGATGGCGGATGGCTGGGGCTGCCCTTCCTGGCCGCCATGATGCTGGCCAGCATCGCCACCGTGGCGCAGGGACTGGCCCCGTTGCGGCAGGTGTCGGACCGGGCGCGTCAGATCACACCGGGAAAGCCCGGCGAGCGCTTGCCCTTGACCGGTATCCCGCGCGAGGTCGAACCCCTGGTCACGGCCGTCAACGGTGCCGTGGACCGCCTGGAGCAGGCATTTGACATGCAGCGGGACTTCACGGCCGCTGCGGCGCACGAATTGCGCACACCCCTGGCCGTCCTCAAGGCCCGCCTGGACGTCACCCTTCTGCCGGGCGAGGAAAGGGCCGCGCTGAACCGCGACATGGCGGTCATGACGCGCATCGTCGATCAGTTGTTCAAGGTGGCCCAGCTTGAAAACCTGATGGTCGGCCCGGATGACCGGGCTGATCTCAGGAAGATTGCCTGCGACGTCGGCGCGGCTTTGGCTCCCCTCGCCATCCGCCGGGGCATCGACCTGAGCGTTGAAGGTCCCGAGGCTCCGGTGCCCGAGACTTTATTGATTGTGCGCGGGCAAGAGGAGACCTTGTTCAACGTGGTACGCAATCTGCTCGAAAACGCCCTGTTCCACGCTCCGGCTCATAGTCTGGTGAGCATCGTTCTGGCGGTCGAGGAGAAAGGCCCCAGTTTGAAGGTCATCGACCATGGCCCCGGTGTGCGGCCGGAGCACCGGACCCAGGTGTTCGAACGCTTCTGGCAGGGCCGGCGCCGCGGGTCCGGGGCCGGGTTGGGGCTGTTCATCGCCGCCCGCACCATGGCTGAACACCAAGGCGTGATCGAGGTGGCTGAAACACCCGGTGGAGGCGCCACCTTCATCTTGCGCTTCCCAAGGCTTGGGTCCTGACCTGCCCCGGCGGCTTTTGTGTAACCGATGAGCATGTGCGGGCTTCTTCAGAAGCCTCTGTTTCATCGGGCCGTTTGGTACTGTGTCCCTCCGCAGGCTTCAACGCGCCCTATGGGATGCTTCACCCGAAGACGGTGTCGTCGGCGCTGGTCACGGTCAGGGTGCGCTCGGCGGCATTGCGGGTAATCACCGCACTCCACCTCTGGGCTGTGGCCGAGGATCAGGGAGAACATCCAAACGATGCGCTTGGTGCCTGATTGGTCGGCGAATGTGGTTCGGAAGTGGGCGAAATCCACCTGGGCCTGCTTGCCCGGTCACGTCAGCGGCAACGGGTCATTTCATACGCTGGGCGGTATCAGTTTGTCTGGGGGCTGAACACAAGGCGGATGAAGTCGCGGTACAGCATGATTTGGCGCGGCAGGCAGTCGGGCTCCTTCATCACCTTGGCCAGAATGATGCCGCCATCGGCGGTGACGGACAGCATGTCGGCCAGATCGTCCAGGTTGACCGGGATGCGCGGCGGGTACTGCTTTGAGATGCGTTCAATCTGGCCGCGAAACCGGGTGCGCCAGCCGAGAACCGCGTTTTGGCTGATGTCGCGGACTTCGCGGTCGAACAATTGCTCGTGGTAGCAGATCGAGGCGACCATGCAGCCCGGATGGCCGTTCGGGAGGTCGGCAAACGTTTCGGCCAGCATCTTGAGGCTGGCCAGAAAGCTGTGCAGCGGGTCTTCAATTAACTCATCGGCGCGTGAGAAAATCGCGTCAAAGATCCTGTCGTCCTGGGCGACGTAGCGGTGGAGCAGGGCCTTGGCGAGGTCGCTTTTGCCCTGGAAATGATAGAAAAAGCCGCTTTTGGAAATGCCCACCGTGGCGATCAGTTCGTCGATGGACGTGCCGTTGAATCCTTTGGCGAGGACGGCTGCCTCGGCTGCTTTGAGGATTTGTTCGCGTACCGGCGTTGTGCGGTGGTCCAGAGGCTCGGCCATGGGGTGGCTCCTCAATCCTTTCCTGAACTGTACCACAGGTGTAGTTGGTGATGCTGTCCCGCCGTCGCGGCTACGTCCTCCGCGCCGGGGGCGGCCTCTAAAGCATTATGGGACAACAGCATTCACTAACGTGGCGGGATGTACCGCAGGCTTACTAGTGGGGTCGGGGGAAGTTCTCTACCGTAAATGCTGACGGCGGAGGACCGCCCCAGCATTGGAGGATGAGATGTTGTTCGATCAGCAAGGTAATTCCCTGACCGGTGCCACTCCCCGCGCCGTGGCGGACTTCGACAATGCGGTGCATGCATTCAACATTTACCGTGGCGATCCGGTGTCCCTGCTGGACCGCGCCATGGCCGAGGCCCCCGCGTTCGTTATGGCCCATATTCTCAAGGCCGTGCTGTTCGCCGTGGCGACCGAGCCTGCGGCGACCGAGGGGGCGAAAGGGATCATCGCCCAGGTCAAGACGCTGCCGATGAACGAGCGCGAACGCTCACTGGTGGCCGCGCTGGACCACATTCTGGCGGGGAACTGGACGGCCGGCGCGACCGCCTTGGACCGCCATTCCATCCGCTATCCGCTTGATCTCGTCGCCTTGCAGGCCGGGCATGTGAGCGATTTCTTCCGGGCCAGCGCACGGGATCTGCGCGACCGGATTGCCCGTGTGCTGCCTCGCTGGTCGGCCGATATTCCGGGCTATCCCGTGGTGCTGGGGATGTATTCGTTCGGGCTGGAGGAAAGCGGCGCCTATGCCAAAGCCGAGGATGTCGGGCGGCAGGCGGTGGAGTTGCAGCCGCTGGACTGCTGGGCGCATCACGCGGTTGCCCATGTGATGGAGATGCAGGGCCGCGCGGCCGAAGGGGTCCGCTGGATGCAGGACCGGGAACCCGCGTGGTCGGGCGACGACAATTTCCTCAAGGGTCACAACTGGTGGCACAAGGCGGTGTTCCACATGGATCTCGGCCAGGGTGACGAGGCGCTGGCGTTGTATGACGGTCCAATCCGGGGCGGGCGCAGCCCCGTCGCCATGGACATGATCGACGCCTCGGCCCTGCTGTGGCGGCTGGAACTGGATGGCCACGATGTCGGGGACCGGTGGGTTGAACTCGCGGCGGCGTGGGACGCCCATGCCGATGGCAAGCTGTACCCGTTCAACGACTGGCACGCCGCCATGGCGTACCTGGGGGCGGGGCGCATCGACGATGTCACCCGCCTGCTGGCCCAGTACCGCATGGACGGCGCCGCCCCCTCCGAGGCTGCGGCCTGGGCACGCACCACCGGCAAGGACCTGATCGAAGGGTTCGCGGCGTTCCATCGCGGCGACCATGAGGCGGCGGCAGGGCAGCTTTACGCCGCGCGTCATATCGTCAACACGTTCGGCGGCAGCCATGCGCAGCGCGATATCATCGACTGGACGCTGACCGAGGCCGCCTTGCGCGGCGGCATGAGCGATCTGGCCGAAGCAATGGCCAACGAGCGGCTGGCGCTTAAGCCGCACAGCCCCATCAACCGGCGCATCTTCGAGCGCGCGACCAACCTGCCCATCGCGGCCGAATGATCGGCAAGCCCCTGAAGCCCGCGGCTTCAGGGGCTTATGCCCGCCCCCTATGCCGATTGCGCCCAGCGTCATCATCCCCAGGCCAACGCTGTTACACCACTCGGGGGGACGTGACCGTTGAGAAGGCTGTGCGTCCGCTTTGGACATGCACGTGGGCTGCTGCCAAAGGCGCGACAAAGTGGAGATGTCCAAGAGCCCTGTTAGTACGCCTGTCTCATGGACTGCGGGAAGGCTTCAATTACCCGACTGGCCACTTGTTGCGAGGTCGACTCATCCCCTCTTTTCAGCTTTGGCGGCGCTGGCAGACCGGAAACCGTTGTCGTTGGTTTCGGACGCCTGGATTGCGTATCCAGGGGGCGGGCTGTTTTATCGGCTCAGCCATACCAAGTGCCGTTTTCAGGGCGGCTCCCGCGATCTGTCTTGCATGACGATGTCTCCAGTTGTTTCAAGTGGGGCGCACTGCACCCGCCTTCGAAGCGGGGTAACTCGTCCATCCGGGACGAGGCGGGGTCCAGGTGGCTGCCTGTCAGCCGGCGTTGACCACGGTGCCGATGACCGTCCGCAATCCTACAAAGAGGCGCGGCGCTGGGTATCTCGGTGACGGCGGCGGTCAAGCTGGGCTTTCAAGCCAGCGACCTGCCCCGCTGCATTTCTGGCTTTGGTCTCAGCGGCGTTTGCCCGCGCTGTGGCGCGGGCAACAATACCCTCGGCCTCCCGCTGCATCTGCTCGGCATGCTGAAATTCCGACGCTACGGCCGATTTCGCGGCCGCCTGGGCTTCGGAGACGGCAGTGCGGGCCCTTTCCTCGGCTGCGGCGAGACGCTCATTTTGGGCCCTCTGGCGGCGATCTAGGGCCTGACGTTCCTCGCGTAGCTCCAATGATACGACGCGTTGTACGATCATGCCGCCGACGACCAGGCTTAAGCAAAGAGCAATGACCACTGTCAGCACGCTAACGGGCCAGAGCGAAAGCACTCCTGACCATCCAAGCATCTGGGGACCATCGGAGATCTGGACTGAAAGCGTGGAAACCCAGCGGTGCAGAGACCACACAGCCCCGACCGACAGAAGCCCACCCATGAGGAGCAACATCGAGCTCTTCATTTGCATCACCTCAGGTATGCGTTGGTGGTGTCGGCGTCGAAGTGGCCCACCTCCTGCGCCACCGCTTCTCGCGCGGCGTCGTAGGACAGTCCGCGCGACTGGTGTTCAACCAGGCGATCCTGAGCGAAGCTATGCCGCAGCCCATGCGCCCCTGTCGACCAACCCAACTCGGCCTTAGAGGCGGCGCTGAAGCTCTGGGACCAGCTTTGACCACCGCCGATGTTGTAGTGCTGCTCGTAGTGGGTCACCCGATCCACGGTAATCTGAGGCGTTGCTAGGCGAGCAGCTTCCAGGCGTTCAGCTAAAGCCTGGGGGAGGGTCACTTCCCGAACCAGGCCCCCCTTACCTGCGACCGTGTAGCTGACGCCTTCGCGGCCTTGGCCGCGTTCCTGAGACCATTCACGATGGGTGCTCGGGCCTCGTTCATCGGCGGGTCGCAGGGTCAGGATCTCGTGGGCGCGGAGGCCGCCGGCGGCGGCGACCTGTGTCGCCAGCGCGTTCCGGTCCGACTGGCGAGCACCGATCGCCTGGACCTGCTCGGGCGTGTAGGCCCGGCTTTGGTGCGCCAGGTCGCGCCCGCCGGTGGCCGTACTACGGAAGTCGACGCGGTCCAGCTTGCTAACGTTTCCGAGGGTGCGGCTGATGGCCTGCCTGTCGCGGTCCAAAGTGGATTGAGAAACGGTCTGCGACCGCTCTGCCAGATAGGCACGAGCCTGTTCCTGCGTGGCTTGCGAGAGGTTGTTGGTAAACCCGTTCTCCATCCGCCATTGCTGAAAACCACGCAATGACTGCTCGTAGCTTCGGGCTGTTCCGACCGAGTGAATGCGACCCGCGCCCTTGTTTTCGTGTCGGCTTTGGCCGAACGCTGTGACCTTCGAAACGGCGGCGGCGGCTTGTTTTTCGGCGCTTCGGAACGACCTACCCATCGGCCAACTCCCCGCACTGCTTCAGGAACCGCAGGACTGTCGTGTGCGACACGACGACGCGTTTCTCAGAGCGTAGCCAGGCAGCAAGGTCGGGATAGCTGCCACCGGCACGGCGCGGTAACGGGCAAGTTGTGACGGCCGCCAGCGCCGGCGCCGCGCGACGGCGCGGTTGGCGCGGGTGCTTTCGAGCGCGGCAGCGGCGTCGAAAGACTGTGCGGAAGTATCTGTGCAGTTGGTCATGTGCGCCTGGCCTGTGCGTGGAACTATTTTTTACTGAACAAAAACTAAGACATAGTGGCTTTCCAACTCTATCAAAACTCAGCCTGACAGAGCGAGGAAGCAAGCACATTGTAGCAACATGCAAGCAAGACAAAAAGAAAAAACCGCCGCTCCTCCTGAAAGGGGGAGGAAAAGCGGTTTTTTTCAAATGGGTTGGAAAGTGGTCGGACAGCGTGACACGGTCACGGAAAGTATACGAGCGTGACACGGTCACGGGCATACTTCCAGAATATGAGCTATGCAAAGCCTAGAAACAGGGCGAGTGCCCGATTGATCGCGACCATAGTTTCGGCGTCGAGCCTACCAAATGGCTCTCCCAGCTTGTCTCGCTTCACGGTCATGGCCTTGTCCACCATGACTTGGGACCGCTTGCGGAGACCGTTTTTCGGACTCGGCTCCACGTCCAGGCGGATCAGGGGCGCGTTGACGAAGGTTTCCGATAGCAGCAGCACGGACACGGTGACGGTATCGATAAACTGATCGGACTGGATGACCAGGGACGGGCGGGGTTTCCCGAAGTCACCCGGCATGGCGACGGTTACGAGGTCGCCGCGTCTCACGCTTCGCCCTCATCGTCCAGATCCATCAACGCGGCATCCAGGAGGTCCAACATCTCCCCGTCGGCCATGTCCGCTTGGGCTACGGCTTGGGCTTGACGATGGCATTCCTCGGCAAAGCCAGGGCGGCGGGTATCGGGCACCCAAATCTGGATCGGGCGCAGCCCAGCGGCCCGCAAGGCGATACCTTCACCATTGCCGCAGCACAATCCGTCGCTTCATGTACGCCTGCGGACTCCAGACCAGGATCCGCGCGATAGCCCACACGCCGACTTTCCGCTGTGCCTGAAGACGTGAGCGATCGGCACGCATCAACACCATGCCTCGAAAGGCATCGGTCAACGCCCGCCACACCGGGATGTTTCGTCCACGCAGGCGATTACGCAGCCACACTCCGGCCAGCGTCATCACCTGTCCCGCAATCGTGAAAGGCATGAGGGGCATTGGCATACATTTGAACGTCATCCACAGGCCGTTGCGATACCCGTGGTAGAGACCGAAGTCGGAACCTCGTCCGGCGATGCCCGAACTCACATGATGAACGACGGCCTTCCCCGACTGATAGGCACGCCCTCCCATCAGGCGCATGCGGAAGGCCAAGTCCACATCCTCGCAATAGCAAAAAAACCGTTCATCGAAGCCACCAACCGCCTCGAACAAAGCCCGGTCATAAAGAGCCGCCGCCGCGCACGGAGCAAAAGTTTCCCCTGCCGGCCACGGCGGGCTGTGGGGTTTCAGAAAGCCGCCGCGCCACGGATAGCCGAAAGCGGGCATATTATCGCCCGCTCCATCAAGAATTGTTTCGTCGCACTCCGCCAAAAGCTGCGTCGAACCAATCATTGTCACCCCAGGCAAACGCCTGCTTTCCGCCAGTAGGTTTTCTAGCCAGTCGGGTTCCGGAAAGGCATCAGGATTGAGCAGGGCCAGCCAGGGTGTCTGCGCTCCAGCTGCCCCGCGATTATTGGCAGTCGCAAAACCGGTATTCTCAGCGAGTGGCATAGACGTAAAGCGGGCGTCGTCTGTGGGCACCGCTTCCATGGAGCCGTCAGTTGAGCCGTTGTCGACCACCACCGCCTCAAAATCATGATGGGTCTGTGCTGCCAAAGCCTTCAGGCAGCGCGCCAAGTAGGCCCCACCGTTGTAGTTAACAATAATGACGCGGACGGCGGGATGAGCCGCCAGAGGGCTGGCGTTGCACATACTTACTCTCTTGGGACAGTGCGCCTGGTTTCCAAGGCACTCGGCGGCGCTTTATCAGGCGGCCAAGAGTACCTTGGTGGCCGTTCCGGAATCAATTGCGGAGTGCTCGGTGCGGATGGTTGGCCGTAGACCTGGGACAGGACGTGCGGGCACCCTAGATCCGGCCGAGCAGCATCAATCCGCGCAGTGCCAGATCGTCAAGCGGTGCTTGCCGAAAAACGCGATCCTGGCCAAGAACATAGGAGGGCGTTCCCCTGCCTTCTGAAGCATCGAGAAACCGACCAAGAATGTCTCGCGCCGCCGGGCCCATGGCATCCCCATAAGCCTGACGGAGAGCGACGGCCTGTCTGCGGCACAAACCTGGAGGCCGGGTTAACTGACCACGAACCTTCCGGGCCAGGCGAGCCAGGGGATTCCGGCCGGCGCCCACGACGTTGTTGCCATGCTGCCGGTAGAGCAGAGACGGTTCCGGGTCGAAGATGACCGTCCCGAACGCCGACACCACAATGTAAAACCACCAGTCATGCATCTGTACGGCAGCAGGAGGGGGTACGGAACGCAGCAGATCGACGGCGGCCCGGTTCAGCATGATGGTACACCCCGCCGCAACATTCTCTACCAAGGCATTGGCAAGACAGAGCGGGCGACGGGGCAAGGGGGATAGCCCCAAAGGGGCCAGATCCGCATCCACATACTTCAGGCGCGAACAGTAAAGGGCTGGTCGGCCCTGCGGCACTTGCTCCTCCAGCGCCAAACGGGCACGGGCCACCTTGCCTGGAAGCCAGACATCATCCTGATCGGCGAAGGCCACAAACGCCGCATCATCCGGGGTCTGAAACAGAAGATGAAAGAAACTACCGATTACCCCCAGCCTGGCCTCTGGTAAGAGGGTGAGTCGGCCAGTCTCACGGGCAGAAAGCCGATCGAGAACTTCCCGAGTTCCGTCGCTGGATCCATCATCACGAATTATAAGATGAATCCCGTCTCCAGATTGACAGATAATACTGTCTATCTGCTCCTCAATATACTCCATACCATTATATGATGATAATAGTACATAGACGGAGGAGTTATTTATTATCATATTACTATATATCCGGACTGAATGCCCTCAGGTTTCACGCCGCCAGGAAATGCGGTGCATGGGAATTCCCACCAGCCCGTGTTTCAGAGAGGTGGAGTGAACGTCGAACGCAATGGCTTCATGCATCCAATGCAACTGAGTGTGTTCTTCAAGAGTCCCTTCCGCCAGCGCCGCAGTGACGACATAGGTTCCCGCCGCCATCAAAGGCATTTGGAAGGCAAAGCGCGCTGTCGCCCTGGCACCCGCACGAAGAGGCGGCGGTTTCACCTCGCCCACCACGCTGTTGTCCCCGAACAACATCTGTCCGGTCCGATCCTTGATGTAGAAGCCAACGATTGCAGAGGAAATGACGCGCTCCGCTCCCACTTCAACCTCAAGGACAATCTCTTCACCACCGGCGATGCGTTGGCGGCGCTCCCCCGAAGGAGAGACGAACCGCACATCGTGGATATACCCCCCGCCTTCGCCAAAACCCGCCTGCTCGGGATCAAAGGGACTCACTGTCGCCTTTGTGCTTCGGTGGGGACGGGGATCTGTGGGCGGGGCCGGAGCATCCAGGAGAACAACTTCATCCCCTACCGTCAGAGTGTTGTTATCGAAATCAGGAACGGCCTCGTCCGACGGAGCGGTGCCGGCCGTACGCTCCTTAGCTCGAATCTCGTAAGTGATCTCCAGATATTCCTCGCAGACCCTTTTGGCGTCGCCGCTGCTTCGAATGCGGCCTTGATCAAGCCAGACCGCTCGACTGCACAGGCTTGTCACGGCGCCCAGATCATGGCTGACGAACAGAATCGTTCCCCGCTTTTGAAAGTCGCGGAGAAAGCGCATGCATTTCTGGGTGAAAAGGGCATCACCAACGGAAAGGGCTTCGTCGATGATCAACACGTCCGCATCCACGTGCGCGGCAACCGAAAAGGCGAGGCGCATAAACATGCCGCTGGAATAGGTTTTCACCGGCCGGTCGATGAATTCCTCCAATTCGGAGAACGCAACGATATCATCAAACCGCTCATCCACTTGATGGATCTTCAGGCCCAGGATGGTCGCGTTGAGATAAACGTTCTCCCGACCGCTGAATTCCGGTTCAAATCCCGCACCGAGCTCAAGCAACGCCGCGACCCGACCATTCACCTTCACCGAACCTGCCGATGGAGTGAGGGTTCCCGTCAGAATCTGCAAGAGCGTCGACTTGCCAGCGCCGTTGCGGCCAATCAAGCCAATGGTTTCTCCGCGATCGACGCTCAGGGAGATGTCGGAGAGCGCATGGAAGCTCGGATACCCTTTCCACGGCATCAACAGGTGCTTGAGGCGGTCGAGGGGGCGTCTGTAAAGCGTGTATTCTTTTCGAACCCCGGCAACCTCAATGATGGTGTTGTTGACGCTGCTAGAGGACATCGGCGAACCCCTTGCTCACGAGCCGAAAGAAGGCGAGCCCGAGTGCCGCAACAACCCATGCCACAGAAAAATATATAGATAAACCAAGCAGATCAGGGGCTTGCCCCATCAGGACAGTGGCGCGCATTTGTTCTATTATGAAAGTGATTGGATTGATCATCATCAGGGCTCGCAGGTTCTCACTGAGCTGGCTGACGGAATAGAACACCGGGGAAAGAAACAGGGCCCCCGTTATGGCCAGCCCGACGAGGTGACCGATATCGCGGATATAGACACCAAGCGCCGCGAGAAACCAGGCAATGCCCAGCAGCAATATTAAAAATGGAAGGAGGACAACCGGCGCCCACAGCGCCGTAATGGACAACTCAAATCCCGCAGCGAGCGCAGCTAACAAAAGAATTGAAAAGCTGACGAGGGCATGAGATCCCGCCGAGACCAACGGCACGATCGGCAGAATTTCAACTGGAAAAACCGCTTTTGTAACAAGGTTGCTGTGTCCAGTAATAGCGGACGGCGACGCAGATACGACATCGGCAAACAGCCAGAACACGATCAGGCCGGCGAACAGCACGATGGCGAAACTCGCGGGGGTTTCCGGTATGGCACTGCCCCACCGGCTATTTAGAACATAGCCGAAAACAAACGTGTAGATTGACAGCGTGAACAAAGGGCCCAGGACCATCCAGGCGAAACCGAGCATGCTCATGCGATAGCGGCGATTGATTTCGCGGCCCGCAAACTGCTTGATCAGCGAGAAGTGCCGGACCACACATAGAATGGGAACAATAAATTCTAGAAACGAAGGTTTGGCAGCGGTCATCATCATGCCATCTAGTGGAACACGGTCGGTAATGAGTCGGATGGAGAGAGAGGAGCCCGGCCATCCTGACGATGCTCGCACGAAAGGCTGGACCCCGAGCCTTGTACACCAGGTGGGGCCGGATCTCGACTGGAAACCATGGCCCCACAGGTAGAAAGGAGAGAGGTGAACTGCCCCAGGTTTGCCGGAGGCTCCAGCTCCGGAGAAGGATGGGGCCGTCATGCGCAAGACGATGAACGTGTTTTCCCCGGAAGTCCGTGAGCGGGCGGTGCGGATGGTGCTGGGCCATCAGGGGCAGCATGGGTCCAAGGGCGGCGGGCTCGTCCACCATTCCGACCGCGGGTCGCAGTACCTGTCCATCAAGTACACCGAGCGCCTCGCCGAGGCAGGCATCGAGCTTATCGGGAACAATCAGCCTCTGGAAAACCTGGGGCTTACCCAGCAACGGGCAGTTGATCCCGCTACGGCCACCGGGGTACTCTTGGCCGCTTGATTAAGCGCAGCCTGATGTCTCAGAAACCCGGCGCACTACACCTTGACGGAGGTAGGGAGAGCCCGTATCACATCGAACTCTAATCTCCTCATGATCTTAGGCGTGACTGCATGATCCCCGAAAAACGTGTGTTGGTAACCGGCGGGGCCGGATTCATCGGCTCGCACCTTTGCAGCCGCCTACTTGATCAGGGGCATGAGGTCCTGTGCGTAGATAACTACTTCACGGGAAGGCGGCAAAACGTCGCTCACCTGCTGTCCAATCCGGGCTTCGAGCTTTTACGGCACGACGTGACATTTCCCCTCTATGTAGAGGTCGACGAGATATACAATCTCGCTTGTCCCGCGTCTCCCGTGCATTACCAGAACGACCCGGTCCAGACCACCAAGACCAGCGTGCATGGCGCCATCAATATGCTTGGCTTGGCCAAACGCTGCCGCGCCAAGGTCTTTCAGGCCTCGACGTCTGAAGTTTATGGCGATCCGAGCATTCATCCGCAGCCGGAAGAGTACTGGGGGAATGTAAATCCCATAGGGATTCGGGCCTGCTACGACGAGGGCAAACGCTGCGCGGAAACGCTGTTTTTCGACTACCATCGGCAGCACGGCCTGCGCATCAAGGTGGCGCGCATTTTCAACACTTATGGTCCGAACATGCACCCAAATGATGGGCGGGTGGTCTCCAACTTCATTGTGCAGGCGCTACGAGGCGAGGATCTGACTGTCTATGGAGACGGCACCCAAACCCGCGCGTTCTGCTACGTCGACGACATGGTGGAAGGTTTCCTGCGCCTCATGGCCAGCGATGATACGGTCACGGGGCCGGTGAATCTCGGAAACCCAGGCGAGTTCACCATGGTGGAATTGGCTGAGGCCGTTATCCGCCTCTGCAAGAGCCCGTCGCGTATCACTTACCGGCCGTTGCCGTCCGACGACCCCAAGCAGCGCCAGCCCGATATCACAAAGGCCAAGGAGTTGCTGGATTGGCAACCCACCGTGCCGCTGGAAGAAGGCCTGGCGCGGACCATCGCATACTTCAAGCAGCGTCTCGGTCTGAATTCGTAACGCCGCCCCCTTTCGATGGGCTTCGGCCGACAAAGGCTGGACAACAGAGGGTCCTGGAAAAGCAGAAAGGCAGGGGTTATGGACGCCGCGACGGGCAGGGTCAAAGCCGCTCTGGTATGCAGTGAGGCCGTCCGTCCGAAGATGGCGGGCATCGGCATCCGTTATCTTGAATTCGCCCGCCGGCTTCCGGCTCAAGGGGTGGACATCGTTCTTATTTCACCCGCCGCCCCCGCAGAGACCGCCTCACTTGGGCTTGATCTATCGAGTGTGCGCCTGTTTGCGGAGGGGCGGCTGAGTGACCTCACCGCCGACTGTGATTGCGTCATCGCGCAGGGACACCTCGCCAACGCGGTGGTTAGCGAGGTCGCCGACAAGCCGGTGGTGATCGACCTCTACGACCCCTTTCTGATCGAAAACCTCTCCTATTTCCGGAAACTTGGCGAAGGCGTCTTCCGGAACGACCATGCGACCTGGATGCACCAACTCGGGCATGGTGATTTCTTTCTGTGCTCCAGTGAGGAACAAAGGCTCTTCTACATGGGGTTCCTCACCGCTCTTGGCCGCCTGAACCCACCGTTGGTGGAAGAGGCCCCGGACCTGCGGGAGCTTCTGGGCATCGTGCCTTTTGGTGTGCCCGCCACCCTGCCAGACTACACGCCATATCTTCCGCCGCGGACGGAGGGCGTGCGCCGGATTCTGTTCGGTGGCATTTACGACTGGTACGATCCCTGGACCACCCTCCGAGCTTTGGAGGAGGTGACGGCCTTCAACTGGGAAATCCTGTTCGTCCATAACCCCAATCCGGATGGTACTCCACAGGCCCTTGCCGCACGTGTGGAAGAGTACGCGCGGAACAAGGGTTGGCTGGGCGAACAGGTCAAGTTCATCGGATGGGTTCCTGCCGAACGGCGGTTCGATCTTTTGCGGGACGTGGATGCCCTGGTCGCCACGCATACCGTCTCGGTGGAAACCAGGCTCAGCCTGCGGACCCGCTTCCTGGAGGCCCTGGCGGCCGAGTGTCCGGTGGTGACCAGCGAAGGAGGGGCATTGGCCCGGTTGATCACCGAGCATGATACGGGGTTTGCAGCCCCTGCCGAGGACGCCCACGCGGTCCGGGTTCATCTTGAGCGTTTGTTCGGTGACCCCCGCTTTGCCGAACGGCAGCGGGAAAACGGGCTGGCACTTGCCAGCAAGTTCCACTGGGACAGCGTGCTCACGGACCTCGTTTCGTTCTGCAAGGCCCCCCGGAAGGACCCCCACAAGAGCTTCCTCGCCGCACCGCCCCCCTCCCCCTTACGAAAGGGGCTGGCACGCCGCCTCTATCGCGCTCTCGTTCGCCGCCTCTAGCGCCCTCTCTCATTCAGGGGGTGCAAAAAAGCGGATGGCGTCCTGTCCGGAGCGGAAAAATTCGCGTCGAGTACGACGCCGGGTCAAGACAGAAAAAAACCTTCGACTGCATTGAACCAGGAGGCGGAGGTGGGGGTGAAATGCCCCCTTTGTTTAGCACTAGGAGCTTCTGACAATGCGCTTCACCGTCGTTATGCCGACGTTCAACCGCATGGACATCTTGCCTGAGGCGTTGGACGCTGTTGAGGCCATGGAGGACGATGATTTCGATCTGGTTATCGTCAATGATGGCTCTTCGGACGGGACACAGGAATTCCTGGACAGCCGGTCTTTCAAGGTTCCGGTCCGAATTGTCCACCAGGCCAATGCCGGCCCGGCCAAGGCGCGCAACTGCGGTGTGAAGGAAGCGTCCGGGAAAATCGTCGCCTTTCTCGGAGACGACACTGTTCCCGAGGTTTCCTGGCTGGCACAGCATCGCGCTGTTCATGCGGCACGCGACTATGACCCAACCCTCGCGGTGATCGGGTATACGGCCTGGCATTTGCGGATGCGCCTCAACCCGTTTCTTCGCTACATCAACGACTGGGGCCTGCAGTTCGGGTATGCGATAATTCCCGATCCCGAGAAAGTCCCCTTCAATTTCTTCTACACCTCCAATCTGTCGCTGCACCGGGACATGCTCCTGGCCGAGCCTTTTGACGAGAGCTTCCCATACGCTTCCTGGGAGGACATCGAGGCGGGCTACCGGATGCAGGAACGTCGGGGAATGCATCTGGTCTACAACAAGGAGGCCGTGGTCGCTCACGACCATCCGACCACTATCGCCCGCTTCGCATCGCGCCAGGAAAAAGCGGGCTATTCGGCGGTCGTCTTCTACAAGCGGCACCCGGAGCTGGGCGGCTTTCTCGGTCTTGGAGAAAACGGCCCGCCCCCGCTACCGTCGGAGTGGCGCATCCATCTCCTGACGGAGGTCGCGGCAGCGACACAGAACCTGCCCCTGGACGTGCCGAAACTCTGGGACAACGTCTTCCGGTATCACTACATGCGCGGCTTGCATCGCGGATGGCAGGATTTGTTTGCAGCGTCTCCCGGCTCATGAGTGACAGTGTCCTCGTTCTTGAAAGCGCCCCACCCCGTGAAATAATCTCCGGCGACACGGCCATCGTGATCGCGGGCTGGGCCCTGCGTCAGGGAAAGACGCTTTGCGACGCGGCTGTGACGGTGGGAGAGGCATGCTCTCCGGCCGAGTTGCAGCCGTCCCTCGCTGCTTGGCGCTGGCAATCCCGGAAGACAGTGATGCCGCATCTCCCAGTGTGCGGTTTTCAAGCCATGATCCGTCTGCCAGCGATGCCCGCCGCGACGCAGTTGCTGGTTCGCCTGCAGCTTGCATGGAACGATGGGGAGCGAGAAGTCCGGGATCTTGGCGCTATTCATGTTGTCGCTCCTCCGCCTTCCGATACGCTGGAGGACCATCGATCGGACGAGCAGCCACTGATTGCCATCTGCATGGCGGTCTATAGCCCGGACCCGGACCTGTTTGCGCGCCAGATCGAAAGCCTGCGGACCCAGAGTCACCGGAACTGGATCTGTCTTATCCAGGATGATGCGTCGCCAGGCCCCTTCTGGGACATGGTCTGTGAGACTGTTGCCGGCGACCCCCGTTTCAAGCTTCAGCGCAATGCACGAAACCTCGGTTTCTACGGCAATTTCGAGCGGGCTCTGTGGCGGGTGCCGCAAGAAGCGAGCATGGTTGCCTTGGCCGACCAGGACGATATCTGGTATCCGGAAAAACTTGAACGTTTGGCATTGGAAGTGGCCAACGGCGCCACTCTGGCCTATTGCGACAGCCGCGTAGTGGCCCCCGATGGAACCGTTCTGGCGGAGAGCTTCGGCGCGAAATGGGCGAAGGGGGTCGAGGATGAAGCCGCCCTCTTGCTCAGAAACCCGGTGACGGGTGCTGCTTGCTTGTTTGACCGGAAGCTCCTTGAAACGGCTTTGCCATTTCCGCCCAAGACGGGGCATGTCTTTTATCACGATCACTGGATTGCGGCTTGCGCGGTCACCTGCGGCCAGGTGCGCTTTATCAACACGCCGCTCTACGACTATGTGCAGCATGGTTCGAATGCCATCGGAGCCAAGGCCGTCCGGCCGCAGCGCTTGCACTTGATTGCCCTCGCACCGTTGGTGCTGCCACTCCTTCACAGATTGGGACGACGGGTTCCGCTGTTGGCGCGTGTGGCTCAGGCCCGTTCAGAGGCACTGATCACCTATAGCTCGATAGAAAGCCGCCGCATTGCCACATTCGCGGCAACGCTCTTGATGCGCAGAGAGAAGATTGCCCCGTCCTGGCGCCGCAGGCTGACCGAGCAGTCCAAAGGCTGGCATGCCCATGGCATCGCGGCATGGCTGCTCGGAATGCGCCGTCTGCGCATCACGGAAGGGGCCGCGGCCAAACTTTATGCCGGGCGGCGCATAGCAGATCTGATGGCACGAAAAGCGGTCATGTCCCGCGTTGCCACGGTCCCTGCCGTACCCCGCCGGCGAGAGCTGCTGGATAACTCTGCGCTTGCGGGGGAGTGGATGTTCGCCAAGCAACGGCTGGCGGCCCTGCGGCTTGTAGAGGACGAAACTCAACCCTCACGGATAAACATCCTGCTGCCTGGGATGTCGACCGGCTTTCTGGACTCTGCCTGTGCCGCTGCGGCGCTGGCGGCAGAGTTCCGGCGGCGGGGTGAGGTGGTTCGCCTGGTTTCAATCGCCGAACAGGTGGTTGACCCCGAAAGCGTGCGGGCCTTTGCCCGAGATTGGGTGGGCGCGGGCCTGGAAGGCGTGGACCTGACGAGCATCACGGACCAGACGCCCCTCATTGTGACGCGGCGGGATCGTTTTGCGGCATGTGATGTCTTGTCTGCCTCTCTGGCGGTTCGCGCCGCCCGCGCTGTTGGCGCACAGAGGCCCGCACTCTGCCTGCTTGGCCCTGATGACGAGGCGGGGCTGCCGGCGGCGGAGCAGGAGGACCTGGAGTTTGAGCTGCAAGAAGCCCTCTGCGCTACCGCGCCGGGGCCATGGCGCAAGCGATTCCCGCATACCCCCCTCTTCCAACCTGCGGCGGTGTTGCCAAAGGGAAAGCCTCTAGACCAAGCCGATGATGCTTCACCTTGCGTCCTCCTCGACCTCACGCGTCAAGCGGCCTTCTCTGGGCGGGCCTTGTCCGAGGTGACCACCGCCTTGAAGCTCGGTCGGCTGGGAGATTGCCGTCTGGTTGCCCTGACGGGCTCTGGGACGGGTGAGGGCTTGCCGGGCGTGGAGACCATGGCTCTGACGGAGATGACGGCACAGGACTTGGGCCATTTGCTGTCGCGCACGACCGTTGCCGTCTCTCTTGGCGGTGACGGGGCGGCAACGCGGGTGCGCATGATGCTGATCGCGGCGGGCGCACGCGTGGTGGTGGGGTCTACAGAAGGATCCCTCCAGGAGTGGTCGGACGGATTCCGGCCTGCGGGTCGGACGGCTGGCGCTATCGGCAAAGCCGTCGAGCAGGCCCTTGGTGCCGCGAATGCCGCGCCGAACTGGCCGCTCGTTTGGGAGGAAAGCTTCGCGCCTTCCCTGGATACCGTGGTGACGCGCTGGCTCTCTGCGGAGCGCCGTTGAAACCTATTGACCGTTACGCATCAACAGTGGACAGAGGGAGTGCTGCATGCGACTGCCGACCGGAGGCCTGACCGAGATGAGTTTCAACCCGCTGGCATACCCAATCTTGTTCACGACCCCGCGTCGCCTGTCTGATATCCCGAGCTGGCACGGCCATATTCCGTTTGCGTTTCTGCTGATGGAAATAATGCGGCCGGACGTCTTTGTGGAGTTGGGCACTTTCAAAGGGGATAGCTACTGCGCCTTCTGCCAGGCTGTGGCGGACCTGAAGACGGCGACGCGCTGTCATGCGGTGGACCTGTGGGAGGGTGACAGTCATACCGGCGCCTACGACAGCAGCGTTCTTTCCGATTTGAAGGCGCACCACGATCCTCTGTACAGCCCCTTCTCGCAGCTTATGCGCACGACCTTTGATGAGGCCGTGGAGCACTTTGCCGACGGAAGCATTGATCTTCTGCACATCGACGGCTTGCACACCTATGATGCGGTGCGGCACGATTATGAAACATGGCTTCCAAAGCTCAGTGATCGAGCCGTGGTGCTGTTTCATGACACCGAAGTTCGGGAGCGTGACTTCGGCGTCTACGCGTTTTGGGAAGAGGTGGCTGGAAAGGGGCCGGCGTTCCGCTTCACCCATTCGAATGGCCTCGGCGTGCTCGCGGTCGGCAAGGCTGTGCCTGAGCCCGTGCTGAATTTTCTCGCGGCGGCCAATGCAGAGACTGAGGTAACGCGGAGCTTTTTCCAGGCTCTGGGGGAGCGCGTGACCCTGCATGAAGCCGTGGAGCGCCTGACGCCAGAGGTTATGCGCTATCGGCACGATGTTCCGATCGCGCGGGACAGAATTGCCGCGCAGGATGCCCTTATTTCAGAACAAAATCAGAGCATTGCGGACCTGGGCGCGCGGGCAAACCATCTGCAAAACGAAGTGACGTCCTTACAGAACCAGTTGACGTCCATAGTGCAGTCGCGCTCTTGGCGGATTACCGCGCCGCTTCGGGCGATAAACGGCCGTTTCCGCCAAGAGCCGTAGTTTACGGTCAACAGCCCGCCTCTTTCTGGTGCCGGAAGGCCAGAACATACACCGCGTCGTCGGCCGGTTCATGGCGGTACAGGGCCACATAGCCGGACTCCCCGAAGGCGATCACCAGTTCGCGCAGTTCGGGCAGTTCAGGGAACGGCCGGCCGATGTCGGGGGCTGTCTCCAGCAGCAGGAATTGCCGTTCGATGGCCTGACCGGCTCGCCTGGCGGCTTCCGGTGCCTTGCCGGCCAGAAACCGTCGGCATCGTTCCAAGCCGTTCGCTGCGCCTTCGGTGATGATTACTTGTGGCACTCTGGTACCGCTGTTTCATCATCGGTGCCCCAGGTGTTCAACCATGTGCGCGCTTCCTGACCGGTCAGGTGGCGGCCGGTTTCCGTGTAGGCCGCCCAGGAGGCCAAGGCTTCCTGCTTGAAGCTCTCGCGGGCTTCCTCGCGCTCGACGTACTGCTGAATGGCTTCGAGCATGATCCAGTGCGCCGAGCGGCGGCGCTGGCTGGCGAGGTGCTGGACACGGCTTTTCAGCGTGTCGTCGATCTTGAGAGACGTTGCCATGGCGTGCCTCTTATCACAGGGTAATACCTAGTGATACCGTAGCTCTTTCCTGGCTCCGGGTCCAGGCCGGTCAGTTTTCAAAGGGGTTAGACCCCTTTTCCCTCTTTAGGCGGCCCTGTGAGAGCGGTGGGTTTGGTCTCCGCGCCCGGCGAGGATGCCGTCCACCGAAATGTCTTCGTCGAGCGCTTCCCAGTGCATCCCGCGTCGGCTCAGTTCGTAGTCTTCACGTTGCGCGGGGGAGGCGTGGAGCAGGCGTGGGAACCAGGCCAAAGGGACGCCCACGGTGCGGCCATCGCTGAGATCGACCCACATGCTGTCGTCATCGAAGCGCAGTGCCTTAGGCGAAATGGTCATGCCATGCCCTTTCCAGATCATCCCGGTGTTGCTCGACCAGCTTCTGAAGCCGGTTGAGCGTCCTGGTCTGCCCCCCTTTTTCTGATATTAAGCCGCCCGGCTTTGCAGCAGGGGCCACGCGCCCTGGCGGGCGGCATCCAGAATGACGACTTCCACAAGGGTGCCGTCTTCGGCGTAGCTGAGATGCGTGTTCCAGTCCTGCGAGACTTCCCGGACGACGGCTTTGTCGGAAAGGTGAACGACCAGGATGTCGTCGGCCTCGTCGTATGTGGTGCGCATGATCAGGGCTCCCATTGGAAATGGTGCATCATCGTTTTGATCACCAGCTTATCTTCCAGCACCACGGCGGCACAGACAAGGTTGTCATCCCGATCCGCGAAAGCCTTGGCGATCCAGAGGTGCGTCTGATCCTTGTAACGCGTCTCTCCGGTCTCCAGCAATTCGCGGACTTCACCCTCACAGATACCGCGTTGCGCCATGCGCTCCGCCGCGTGGCGGGTAATTTTGACATCCAGCCCAAAGCGTTCGCAGTACATCCTCCGGTCCTCATTACCAACCATTTAGAGAGAATGCCCTAAAGGGGCCTGACCTTTTCCGCTTTTCCGATGGTTCAGGCGATGTGCAGCGCCTTCAGGATGGGCAATTGCTTTTCCGCAAAGGCCGTGGCCTGGGCGGTGAGTTCGGCCAGGTTTTCCTCGGGTGTTTCCAGCGCCTTGCCCCCCTTGATGATGCCTTGTCCCTGCCCGGCGAGGGTCTGCCAAACCACTTGAACCCATTCGGTGGGCTGCTTCTTGCCCTGGCCGAGAGCCAGCAGAAAAAGTTGCGGGACGCGGGCTACCATGATGCCGCCACCGGTCACCGGACTAGCGAGGTAGTTGATGTCGCTGCTGCCACGAGCCTTGCGGATCAGATGGGCGTTGATCTTGTCGGTGGTTTTGCGGGCTTTGCCGATCACCGCGTCGTCCTGAACGGCAGCCAGATGCCCGGCCCCAACCAGCACCAAAGCGGCCTGCAGAACTTGGGCGAAGCTCACGCTCTGGTCCTTTACGGCCTGTTCGATCTGGCCCAAGGTGCGGGGCTTGTGATCGGCCAGAAAGTTGAGGATAGGGCCGTAGACCGCCTCGCTCATGTCGGCTTCGCCCAGGGCACCGCTTACCTTGAGGGAGACATCGGGACGGTGGACAATCAGTATTACCCTCTGGGCGCGCAGGGCCTCGGCCTGATCCAAAGCCGACAGGCGGCGTGGACCCTTGACCCAATAGTCCCGCCGGAACTGCTGGTTGACCATGAAGTCCCGCACGCTCTGGCGGAACATAGCGTCAGGGATCTCGGCCAAAAATGCCTGCTGATCGGCGGTTAGGTTGACAGCGTCAATATGATCCATGGGATGGGCAGAGCAGGCAAAGGTGAGCTTGGCGGGGGCCAACCAGTCGGCCATGGTGGCGAAGTGCATGGGGTGCCAATCCCGGTTGAAATACTCATGGGCCAGATATTGGCGGTTCTGGTCCTTGATCTTGGCGATGCGTCCGGCAACCTGGGGGTTGGCCCGGGCATAGAGCGGATTGGTGGCCAGTAGCTTGTCTGCGAAGTCCAGGGCGCCGTTGACGCGGTTCACGATGCCGTGGCCCTCTGCCCCGATCACCTCGGCGTGCTCCGTCATCAGATGGCGCATGGGGGCGAAGGGCGCCCATCCGGGTAAGGTGTTGTAGCTGATGTACAGAACGCCGCCGACCTTCAGCTTGCGGCGGATAAAGTCGGCGAGGACGGCGCGGTTGTCGTCGGAAATCCAGCTCCAGATGCCGTGCAGGCCGATATAGTCGAAGTCCGGGAGGTCGTCACGGGCGGCGAAATCGGCGAAGGCCTCGTCATACAGCCGGGCGTCCGATCCTGCCACGGCGGCCAGTTCCTGGGCAAATGCGGCCTGGCTGGGGTTGAAATCAGTGCCGCGCCACTGGGTGATGGAGGCGGCCGCATGAAGATTGACGCTCATGCCCTGGCCAAAACCCAATTCGCAGGCTGTGCCGACCTCGGGGCAGACTAGGCCTGCGTTCAGAAAGGCTAACTTCAACCGCAAAGGATTGAGTTCGGTGTAGTAGCCAAACGTGTAGCCAATATCCGCCACATAACCTGCGGTCCAGTCAGTCATGATGCCCCCTTGCGTCGCGTTTCGGACCCTGCCCTTGCTCCAGGCCCTGTTTCCAGTTTTACCCAGTTAACACTAAGGGCGCCCGTCTGTATGCGCGATATGCGTGAACAAGTCACCAAGGCATGTTTCCAGCCCTCGGGTAAAGGCCCTCACGTCGCATAGCGGAGAAGCCGCCATACGTTGCCTTTGGGTAGATCGCCAGGTCGCCAAGCGGCTTCTGTCGTTGGCCAGACCCGTCGCAATGCGCACGTAGTCTTCGGCATCCCTGGCGGCCAACTCCGGCAACCCGATCTGTGACAGGAAAGCCAGAGCCTGACGGCTGACCACCCGGCTTTGCGGCCAGGTGACGACCGGCACCCCCATCCACAGGGCTTCGCAACTGGTCAGGCCGCCCGTGAAGGGGAAGGGATCTAGCGCGATATCAATGTCGCCGTACTCCTTCAGCACATCGACATGGAACGACGGTCCCCGCAGGTCCACGCGGCCCGCCGCAACGCCATGTTCCTCGAACGTGCGCAGGACCTGTGCTTTCAAGGCACCGTCATTGAAGGTGCGCCACTTCAGCACCAGCCGGCTGGCGGGCACCGCCCGCAGCACCGCAGCCCACACGGACAACACGGCATCATTGAGTTTGGCGGTGTTGTTGAAGCTGCCAAAAGTAATGGTGCCGGCCCGCTGATGGGGCGGTGGCGCCACCGGGGCCGCGAAGGGAACCGGCTTATAGTACAACCGCCCCTGCGGCATCCGAATGATGCGTTCGGTGAAAAAGGCGTCGGTTCCGGCCGGAGCGTGCCAGTGATCAAGCAGCACCGCATCCATGCATGCCAATCCGGTGGTGGCAAAATAGCCGAGCCAACTGACCTGCACCGGGGCCGGGCGGTGAGCGAAAACGCTTAGGCGCGAACCGGCGGTATGCCCCGACAGGTCTATCAGGACATCAATCCCATCGCCCCGGATGACCTGCGCAAGAGCCGCATCGTCAAAAGTCCGCACATCCCGGAAGGTAGTGGCCGCTTTCACGGCGTCCGTCACCCAGTCGGAAACGGCTCCGGCGCTGTAGGCAAAAACATGAACCTTCAGAGGATCGTGTGCTGACAGCACATCCTTCACGAACAGCCCAACCGTGTGTTGGCAAAAGTCGGCGGAGACATAGCCAATGCGCAGGGGGCGTTCGGGTGCGGCAAGCAAGGAAGGACGGGGATGGGGCCCCCCGGCCCGATGCTCTGCCCATGCACCCCACTCCTTGGCGGCGGCCAGTCGCTCCTGATCCGGCACCTCTCCATCGTATTCCAGACTGGTCAGGGCGTTGCGGCGGATGATCGGATGATCGGGAAGGGCGTTCAGGAGCCGAGCATAAAGGTGGCGTGCTTCGCCATGGCTGCCCTTTTGCTGGGCGAGGTTGGCGAGGTTCACCAGAGCACGGAGGTCGTTTCCGGCAATGGTTTGGGCAGCTCGAAAACACGATTCCGCATCGGTGAGCAGGCCGCAAGACAGAAGCTGGGTGCCGGCATCCAGATGGGCATCGAGACTATTAGGATGCGTCTGGATGATCTCCCGGCAAAGGGCTCCGACCTCCGAGAAACGACCGGCTTGGCCGTGCGCTTGGGCGCTTTGAAGGAGAGTGTGCCAGAGGGGCATGAACGAGGTCCGGTAGGCTGCTGGATTCCTAGCTTGTAGCACAAAACAAAAGGGGTGGCCCCGAAGGACCACCCCAGTTGCATCCCCTCCTGATGGAGAAGATAGGCTCCTGCTTACGCAGTGGCAGTGAACGTGAACAGGTCGGTAGCGGCAGTGTAGGCCAGGGTGTTGTTGGCAAGACCCATGATGTCGATCGCAAAATCGTCGGCAGCGGTGTAGACGCCGTCGTTGTTGATGTCGACCTGCAGCACGGTGTTGTTACCACCGTCGACGGCATTGACGTTGGTGGTGCCGGCGACAAGGGCCGTGCCGACCAGCGTGACGTTGCCAGCAGCCGCAGCAAGCGTGGTGCCGGAGACCTTCAGCAGGCCCTCGAGCACCGAGCTCAGGTTGATGGTGACGATGTCACCGGCCTGGAACGCGTTGCCAGCGTTGATGGTGATGACGTTACCAGCGCGGATGTCGCCCGTGGTGAAGTCAGTCGCGGTGAAGTTCAGGGCGTGCGTCGCACCAGTGACGCCCAGTTCCAGAACGTCGCTGCCGCCGCCGGTGAACGCGGTCACCGCGTTGGTGGCGGCATCTAGAGCCGTCACGGTGTCGACCTTGCTGTTACCACGGTAGACGAAGCCAGGCAGGGCCGCGGCCGTCGTCACAAGGGTGTTGGCGGCGGTCGAAGCCGTAACGTCAACTTCCTGCAGCGACGCAGTGGTGGCAGCGAGAGTGATCGAAAGTTCGTTGTCGCCGGTGACCACGATCTTGTCGAGGTCTGTCGCCGTCAGGCCAGCAATCGAGTTCTGCTCGCCGGTGACCGGAGTCCCATCGGAAACGCTCGAGACGTTCAGAATGTCGACGTTGGTGAAGGTCAGGGCAGTAGCGACGTCAACACCGTCAGCATTCTTGTCGACGCTGTTGTCGAGAATGATGGTGGCCGTGTCAGAGGTGCCGCCGCTGAGGAAATCCTTACCCGACAGGGTAATGGAGGTCGGGGTGTCGGCGGTCAACTTGATGTTGTTGATGGCGCCCGAGTTGATGTTGGTCACCGACGTGGCGCCACCGGTCGTGCTGATGACGATACCGGTCAGCGGGTTGTTCGTCAGGCCGATGTTGTCGACGTTGTAAGCCGTGCCGTCAGCAGCGAGTGCTTCGAGGATCTCGAAGTTCTTCACGTTGACGGTGTTGGCGGTGGTCAGCAGGTCGGCGTCGGTCAGAGCAAGCGTGTCGGTACCCGCACCGCCGTCAAGGGTGTCGGCGAGCGTCAGCGTGGCGACCGTGTTGATACGATCGTTGCCGGTGCCACCGGTAAACTTCAGGCTGGAAGCGCCGATGGTATCGATGTCGACCGCACCGGTGCTCTTGGAAGCGTCGATGGTGGTGACGGTGGTCAGGGCATGACCAAGTTCGAGAGACTGGGTGCCGGAAATGTTGATGGCAGTCAGCGCGCCGCCCGCGTTGGTCAGCGTCAGCTGGCTCTTCGCGCCAGTCGTGGCGAGGTTCAGGGTGGCCAGCGACGTGCCCGTCAGGGCGAGCGTAACATCGGCGCCCGTGGCCGACAGCGAGTTGGCGGTCAGGTCCAGCGAGGTGACAGCGTTGCCCGCGAGGGTCAGCGACTCACCAGCAACCATCGTCGACACGCCAACCGCCTGGCCCTTGCCAATCGTGAAGGTGGAGACGGTGGTCGGGTCGATGAGGTTCAGCGTGGTCAGAGCCGACTTGCCCGACACGTCGTACGTGGTGGTGACGCCGGGGCCATTCAGCTCCAAGGTCTCAATGTTCTTGTAGTCGGGAACCGTCAACGACCCGTAAATGCGCAGGGTGTCGGTGCCGGTGCCGCCGTCAATGGCGTCAGCAGCAGACAGGGCGCCAGCGTCGGCGATGATGGTGTCGTTTGCCGTGGTGCCGGTGATGGAGTCAATGTTGGTGGTCAGCGTAAAGGTCGTGCCGGCGGTGCCAGTGCTGGTGACAGCGGTCACCAGGGTGCCATCGGTCAGCTGGGCGACCGGGCGGGCGGTCTCGTACTGACCGTACAGGACCCAATGCTGATAAGCGGACGTGAACGTGCCAGCGGTCACGGCAGTCTGCACGTCCGGGTTGGCCGACAGGTAGTTGGCCGAGTCGAAGCTCGCGGCGATGGTGGCGTAGGCGGTGCTCGGAGTGCGGCTCTCGGCAGCGCCGAAGGCCAGGAAGTGGGTCAGCGGGTTGATCTGGGCGGCCAGCACGTCGGCGTAGGTCGTCAGATAGTCGGACGTGTCGAACACGGCGTTCGGGTTGCGCAGCTCCTTCCAACCGAAGTTGTTGAAGTGGGCCTCAGCGGTCGTCAGACCGGCTGCGGCCGCAGCCAGGACGTCCGGGTTCTGCGACAGGTAGTAGGTGGAATCAAAAACGAGGGCCATGCGTATATTCCCCTTAAGGACGTGGGTTAATTATGCCGATCGATCGGTCTTCCCGATGGAAGAACCCGGAGTAGTGGCGGCCACTCCCCCAGAAGCCGTTTGGCTTTGCGGCCTCTGGGGGAATGTCCAGCGCACTGTACCGTGGTAGAGTAACTACAACACTTCCCCGACCTAGGCAATCCGAAAGTGCGGTGCATGGCGGGTTCCAGTCGCTTCGCCCGTTTTCCGGGGTGCTGCCGGAACCCGCCGGGCGGGGGTCAACCGCCCCCTCAGGCGGCGCCGTCACGCTCGATCAAGTGCCGGCCAAGGTCCTGCAGCAGGCCGCCAGCGGCTTTGTTTCCCAGGATGGCGGCCAGATATTCGGCCTGCACATTGACCAGGGCGTCGATGAATTGACCGTTGGTCAGTTGCATCACGCTGCCCTTGTCCATCAGTTCGGCCAGCGCCGGCACAATTTCCCTTTCGGCAAAGGCCGAGGCGACGGGGCCGGAGGCAAGCTGGAAAGTCACTCCTGCGGACAGGGTGCCGGTGTTCACGATGTCGTCGTTGCTCATGGCGTCTGTAACCTTGTTGCCGGAAAGGGTAGGGTGGCGGCTGGAAAAGAATGACGGCTAGGAGCGTGACTGCCAGCCGAGTTCTTCATACACATCCTGGAAGCAGAGTGCCATGTATACGTCTCTCGTCCCTCTGAGCCGCACCCGGCACGCCAACAAGCGCCTGATTGTGTCGGAACTTTATCCTGAGGCCATCGGCATGCCGGTGGTTCCCCTGGTCGGGGCAGAACTGGCAAGGGCATCCATTTGCATGCCCATCGGCTTCGCTCCCGAGGGGGCTGCCGAGGATAGTACGCCCCGCTTCACTCCGGTGGCGATTCTCAGCCTGCAGCCAGGAAAAAACCTGTTCGTCACGCCAAGCGGTGAGTGGTTAGGCGATTATACTCCTAGCCTGTTTCGAGGTTATCCCTTTGCATTAATCCGAGTCGACGATGATAACCCCGACGATCTGACTGTGGCGGTGGACGAGGCGTCTAGCCGCCTGACCGACCGGCCGGAGGGCATCGCGTTATTCGATGAGTCCGGGGAAATGGCGGGGCATTTACGTAACATGGTGGAGTTCTTGCGGCAGGTAGAGGCCAGCGCCAAAACCACCACCATGGCTTGTGCCTGCTTGGTAGCTCATGACCTGATCGTGCCATGGAGCCTGTCGGTGCAAACCTCCGAAGGCGAACCGCAGTCGGTTGGCGGGCTGTATCGTGTGGACGAGGCCCGGCTCAACGCCCTGCCCGACGAGGCGTTCCTGGACCTGCGTCGTACCGGGGCGTTAGTGGTGGCGCAGCTTCAGTTGCTGTCCATGCAGCGGTTGAGCGTGCTGCCGCGCCTTGTTCAGCTACAGGGGCAACTGGCGGCGGCCGAGCAGAACCGGCCCAAGCTGGGCGACATGCTCGACCTGGGGCAGAGCGACGAGATCACCTTTAGCTTCTGATCTCAGCGCGCGCCGGGAACGGCCTCGGCGGCGATGGTCAGCAGGTACTGGCCATAGCCGTTCTTGGCCATGGCCTGACCCTGGCGGACCAGGGTCTCGCGGTCGATCAGGCCCATGCGGTAGCCGACCTCCTCCGGGCAGGCGATGCGCAGGCCCTGGCGCTTGTCGATGGTCTGCACGTACTGGCTGGCGTCCAGAAGGCTGTCGTGGGTGCCGGTATCGAACCACGCAAAGCCCCGGCCCAGGCGCTCCACGTTGAGCTTGCCCGCCTGGAGGTAGGCGTTGTTGACGTCGGTGATCTCCAGTTCGCCGCGCGGGCTGGGCTTGACCGCCGCCGCAATGTCCACGATGTCGCCGTCGTAGAAGTAGAGGCCCGTCACCGCCCAGTTGGACTTGGGCTTGGCGGGCTTCTCCTCGATGGAGGTGGCGATGCCGTCGGCGTCAAAGGCGACCACGCCGTACCGCTCGGGGTCCTTGACGTGGTAGGCAAAGACGGTGGCGCCGGTCGGGCGCTCGGCGGCGCGGCGCAGCTTTTCGGGCAGGCCGTGGCCATAGAAGATGTTGTCGCCCAGAATGAGCGCGCAGGGGCTGCCGGCCAGGAAATCGCGGCCGATCAGGAACGCCTGGGCCAGACCGTCCGGGGTGGGCTGCACGGCATAGGACAGCGCAATGCCGAACTGCGACCCGTCGCCCAGCAGCCGCTCGAACGCCGAGGCGTCCTCGGGCGTGGTGATGATGAGGATCTCGCGGATGCCGGCCAGCATCAGCACCGACAGCGGATAATAGATCATCGGCTTGTCATAGATCGGCAGAAGCTGCTTGGAGACCGTCCGGGTGATGGGATAAAGCCGCGTGCCCGATCCCCCGGCAAGAATAATGCCCTTCATGTCCCCACCCCTGTCGCCTGCACCAACCAGGCCGCCACTCTACGGCGGCGGCAGGGGCGGGATCAACGATCCTTCACCGTGTGCCTTTTCGGCGTGTACACGCGTTGCGTGGCGCATATGCTTTGTATGGGCTGACGGCGCCGCCGAGACTGTGGAAATCGTGGACTACCATTAGGGAGTTGCCCCATGCCCCAGCGCGACTTGCCCCCCGTTCACCCCGGAGAACAACTCCGCGAGGAGTTCATGAAGCCGCTTGGCCTGTCAGCCTATCGCCTCGCCAAGGACCTCGACGTGCCGGTCAGCCGGGTGCAGGATCTGGCGGCCGAACGGCGAGGAATCACCGGGGACACCGCCCTCCGCCTTGCCCGCTATTTCGGCACGACGCCCGAGTTCTGGCTGAACCTGCAACGGGACTACGACCTGGAACTGGCCGAGATCGAAGCCGGCGCGGCGATCACCGCCAAGGTCCGGCCTCGCGCCGCCTGAACGGCCAGGAGCCCTCTTCGCCTGGACCATGCTCCGAACTGCGGGTCTAAGATATCTCTACAATATCGCTTTGATATCTTCTGCGATCCTCAATCGCCGGCGGACGGGCGCCATGCAAGGCCTCTTTTCACCAGATCCAGGGATAGCACCAACACGATACACTGGACCCCTTTCCTGGACGTGCTTATGTTGTCCGGCTCAAAATCATGAGGGAACAGTCCAGTGAAAATCTTGGTCACCGGCGGGTGCGGGTTCATCGGCTCGGCCGTGGTGCGGCTGCTCATCAGTCGTGGCTATGGCGTGGTCAACGTCGACAAGTTGACCTATGCGGCAACCGAGACCTCGGTCGCGGACGTCGCCGCCGCGCCGGCCTATGCCTTCGAGAAGGTGGACATCTGCGACCGCGCCGCGCTGGATGCGGTGTTCGCCCGCCATGACCCCGATGCCGTTATGCATCTGGCGGCGGAAAGCCACGTTGACCGCTCCATCGAAGGACCGGGCGCGTTCGTCGAGACCAACGTGGTCGGCACCTACCACATGCTGGAGGCCGCGCGGACCTACTGGAACCGCCTTTCCGACACCCGCAAGGCGGCGTTCCGCTTCCACCACATCTCCACCGACGAGGTGTTCGGCACCCTGGGCGACAGCGGCCTGTTCCGCGAGGACACGCCCTATGCCCCCAACTCGCCCTATTCGGCCAGCAAGGCCGGGTCGGACCATCTGGCGCGGGCGTGGTTCCACACCTATGGCCTGCCGGTGGTGATGTCGAACTGCTCCAACAACTACGGTCCCTACCAGTTTCCCGAGAAGCTGATCCCGCTGATGATTCTCAATGGCCTGGAAGGGCGTCCCCTGCCGGTCTACGGCAAGGGCGAGAACATCCGCGACTGGCTGTACGTCGAAGACCATGCCGAGGCGCTGTTCACCGTCATGACCCGTGGCACGCCGGGCGAAAGCTACAACGTCGGCGGCAATGCCGAACGCCGCAACATCGACGTGGTGCACACCCTGTGCGACCTGCTCGACGAACTGGTTCCGGCCGAGACCTCGCGCCGCGCCCTGATTACCCACGTCACCGACCGCCCCGGCCACGACAAGCGCTACGCCATCGACGCCTCCAAGATCTCCCGCGATCTGGGCTGGACGCCGGCCGAAAGCTTTGAAACCGGCCTGCGCAAGACGGTGGAATGGTATCTGGCCCGCCGTGACTGGTGGCAACCGCTGCAAAAGGCCGTGTACGACGGCCGCCGCCTGGGCCTCCTGGCCGAAGGGAAGGCGAAATGAGTGGACGGAACGTTCTTGTCATAGGGGCCGGGCAGCTCGGCACCGAACTGGCCCGGCTGGCTTGGCCCGCTGGCTTCACCGTAACGCAGCGCGACCAGGACACCCTGGACGTTACCGACCGTGGCGCCGTGTTCGCGGCGGTGCGCGACCTGCGCCCGGTCCTGGTGGTCAACGCCGCCGCCTACACCGCCGTGGACAAAGCCGAATCTGATACCGAGGTGGCTTTTGCCGTCAACCGTGACGGCCCGGCCTTTCTGGCCGAAGCCTGCGCGGAAACCGGCGCCGCCCTGGTCCACGTCTCCACCGACTACGTGTTCGATGGCGCCAAGACCGGGGCCTACAGCGAAACCGACCCGGTTTCCCCGCTCGGCGTCTATGGAGTGTCCAAGGAAGCCGGCGAGCAGGCCGTGCGCCAGCACCTGCCGCGCGCCCTCATCCTGCGCACGGCGTGGGTCTTCTCCGCCCACGGTCACAACTTCGTCAAGACCATGCTGCGTCTGGCCGCCGAGCGCGACGAACTGCGCGTGGTGGCCGATCAGCACGGCTGCCCGACCGCCGCCGCCGATCTGGCCGCCGGCATCCTGCACGCCGCCCTGCGGTGCCTGGACAGCGACGATGCCGGCCTGTGGGGCACCTATCATTTCTGCGGCACCGGCCCGACCACTTGGCACGGCTTCGCCCAGGCCATCATTGACGGCCAGGCCTCGACCACCGGAAAGCGCCCGGTGGTTCATGCCATCACCACCGAAGAGTTCCCCACTCCGGCGAAGCGTCCCGCCAATTCGGTGCTCGACACCCGCCGCTTCGCCGAAACCTTCGGCCTGACGCCCCGCCCGTGGCGCGACGGACTGGCCGAGGTGCTGGAGGAACTGGGCTTCCCGCAGGGGTGAGGGAAAAGTGGGCTCTGCCCACACCCGCCAAAGGCCATGGGCCCTTGGAACCCGTGGTTTAGCGACCCTGTTCTGGCACCGCAGGCAAGCGGCTTCTGCGTGACAGCTTTTCTCAAGATGAGGGACGCTTTTCTTTCCGCACCTCTCCCAAAAGATCCCGGCCATAGGATAAAGGTGTCGCCTTGAGAATGACACCATCGGCAGGTAACCCCTTTCCCGAACGGCGCAGCAGTATCGTTAGCCTCTGAACAGGCTGGTTTCACCGTGCCAATCATGATTTAACAGTGCCGCCGGAGGACTCGGCCCCCATAACGCTCAGCAGTGATGGTACAAGCATGGCTTTCAGGATCCGCGCCCTGGACATTCCCGAGGTCAAGGTCATTGAGGTTGATCGCTTCGGCGACCACCGGGGTTTCTTCAGCGAGACGTACAGCCGCAAGGCCTTCGCGGACCTGGGTATCGACCAGGACTTCGTGCAGGACAACCAGTCGCTGTCCGCCCAGATCGGCACCGTGCGCGGCCTGCACTTTCAGATCCCGCCCTATGCCCAGGACAAGTTGGTCCGCGTGACCCGTGGCGCCATTCTGGACATCGCGGTGGACATCCGCCATGGCTCGCCCACCTTCGGGCGCTGGGTCGCCGCCGAAATCTCGGCTGAGAACTGGCTGCAAATCCTGGTGCCGGGCGGGTTTGCCCACGGCTTCGTCACCCTGCAACCCGATACCGAGGTTCTGTACAAGGTGTCGGCTCCCTATTCACCTGAGCATGACAAGGGGATCCTGTGGGACGACCCGGCGCTTGGCATTGAGTGGCCGGTTTCGGGCGACGCGGCCCTGCTGTCGGACAAGGACCGCAAGCAGCCGCGCCTGGCCGAACAAGACATCTTCTTTACCTACGGCGACTGACAGGATCTGTCCTGATGCGGCGGCCCGAGGCCCCATCGATGTCAGAAGATTGGCCGTTGACGCCCGATGCCTGGAAGGCCCTGGAAGACGCCGTGGCCAAGGCGGCCGATCCGGCGGCAACGGCCGCTCTGGCCATTCTGCGCCAACGGTTCCCGGCCGACGACCTCGTGCCGGTGCTGGTGCCGGCAGAAGACGCGGCCGAGGACCTGGACCCAGACCTAGACTTGGAACAGGTTTTGGCAAGTTCAGGAAGTGTACTTCTTTCGGAGTCCCACGAAGAGGCTTATCTGGCTTACGAAGCAGAAGAAGATGTTCCTGCCTGGCAGGTCGTGGGCGATGCGGAAGAGGTGGCGCGGGCGACGCGGGACATGGGCCTGGATGCCAACGCCCTGCGGCCAGCCGACCTGGAGACCGAGGCCATGGTCATTCATCCCTCGGCCTTTTGCGAGAACGGTGCCACATTTCTTGGCATCCTCGCGCTGCTTAACCAACGGGCCGTGCCGTTCAGGTTGTATCGCAGCCTCAGCCGGTCCAATGGTTCGGATCAGTATCTGGTCAGGATGTTTCCTGAACCGGGGTTGGAGACACAGGACGTGCTGCGGGCTTTCCATCCGGGTGTCGCCCGTCATGTGTCGGAACTGCAGGAGCGGATCCATTGGGCGTTCGAGCATCTGGCTCAGTCCATTCCCGATGAGCGGGGCGGCTGAAAGGGTCACTCTTTCGAAGCGGTCCATGTCAACTTGTATTTTCACTGATCGGTGCGTACCATCCGCCCGGCTTGTCGGCCTGGAAAGCGCCGATCGCAGCTTGAACAAGCCGTCGCGGGTAACCGTTACGTAAACTCTCGCAGGCACTACGCCGCCCGAGAACTCAGGGAGACAGGTCTTGGCTCTACAGCCAATGATGCCGCATCAGGCAGGCAAGAAGACGCCGACAGAGTTGCAGATCGCCTTGAAGAAGGCGCGCGGGGCGATCATCGCCACCGTCGTGTTCAGCTTCTTCATCAATCTGCTGCTGTTCGTCAGCCCGCTATACATGCTGCAGGTCTATGACCGCGTCCTGGCCAGCCGCAGCGTTCCGACGTTGCTCATGCTGACCGTGGCGGCGTTTGGTGCCCTGGCCGTCATGGCGCTGCTGGAATGGACGCGATCGCGGCTTCTGGTCCGCATCGGCGTCCGCCTGGATGACAGCCTGAGCGGCCGTGTCTTCGGCTCAATTTTCCAGCGCACGCTCCGCCAGCCGGGCGCCGGCTCGGCGCAGTCCCTGCGGGACCTGGACTCGGTGCGCGAGTTCCTGACCGGCAACGGGCTGCTGGCCCTGTGCGACGCACCGTGGACTCCGCTGTTTCTGGCCGTGGCGTTCATGCTGCATCCCCTGATCGGGTTCGTCTCGCTGGGCGGCGCGGTGGTCGTCTTCCTGCTGGCCGTGGGCAACAACATGATGACCAGCAAGAACCTTCAGCGGGCGTCCAACGTGTCGGCCTCCGCGGGGTCCTATGTGTCGTCGTCGCTGCGCAACTCCGAAGCGCTGACCGCCATGGGCATGCTGCCCCAGATCCAGGCGCGGTGGAACGCCCGCCATCAGGCCGTGATGGGCTTGCAGGCGCGGGCCAGCGACGCGGCGGGCCTGTTCATGGCGATTTCCAAGACCCTGCGCATGGGACTACAGGTTGCCATTCTGGGCATTGGCGCCTACCTCGTCATCGAAAACGAGATCAGCCCCGGCATGATCATCGCCGGGTCGATCATCATGGGTCGTGCCTTGGCGCCGGTTGAAATGATGGTCGGCAACTGGCGCAACATGGTTAACACCCGCACTGCCTACACCCGGCTGACCGAACTGCTGGCCTCCACCCCGGCCGAGAGCGAAACCATGGCGTTGCCCCGGCCGGAGGGACGCCTGTCCCTGTCGCAGGTGGTTGCCGTGCCGCCCGGTGCGCGGGTTCCGGCCCTGCGTGGCGTGACGCTGAGCCTGGAGCCCGGCGAGGTGCTGGGCATCATCGGGCCATCGGCGGCGGGCAAGTCGACCCTGGCCCGCGTCATCATTGGCGTGTGGCCCGCCCTGCAGGGCAGCGTTCGATTGGACGGCCACGAGATTGGTCATTGGGATCGCAGCCAGTTCGGCCCGTTCCTGGGCTACCTGCCACAGGATGTCGAGTTGTTCGAGGGCACCGTGGCGGAAAACATTTGCCGCTTTGCCGAGATCGACGCCGACAAGGTGATCGAGGCGGCGACCAAGGCTGGCGTGCATGAGATGATCCAGCATCTGCCGGAGGGCTACAACACGGCCATCGGTGCCGGCGGCCAATCCTTGTCAGGCGGCCAGCGCCAGCGTGTCGCCCTGGCCCGTGCCATGTATGACAGCCCGCCCTTCGTCGTCATGGACGAACCGAATGCCAGCCTGGACAACGAAGGGGAAGCCGCCCTGACCAGTGCCATCAAGACCATGAAGGAAAATGGTCAGACGGTGGTCGTCATCACGCACAAGCCATCGCTGTTGTCGGTGGTGGACAAGATCCTGGTGCTGCGCGCCGGTCTGGTGGAAATGCTCGGCCCGCGTGACGAGGTGATGAGCAAGTTTACTCGCCCGACGTCCGTCCCCACACCCCAGGGGGCCGCGCCCGGCAACGTCGCAAGCCTTTCGAAAGTCTAGAGCTTCATGTCGACGAACACGATAACCACGACAACCGACGCTGCCGTTCCGGCCATCAAATCTGGAACAGACCGGCTGGTTTCGTTCCCGCTGCCGCCCGAACTGGCCGGCATCGAGCCGCCGCCGATCGCCATCCGGCACCCGATCCTGGTTGGCCTGATCGTCATCCTGGTCGCCTTTGGCGGGATTGGGTTCTGGACCGCCATGGCCCCCCTGGAAAGCGCCGTGGTGGCGCCGGGGACACTGGTGGTCGAGGGCAACATTCAGAATGTCCAGCATCTGGAAGGCGGCATCGTCAAGGAACTCCTGGTCCGCAACGGCGACTATGTCGAGCGTGGCGATGTCCTGGTCCGGCTGGAGGAAGTTCGGGCATTGGCTGAATCGACCCTGGTTGGCCATCAATGGGCCGCCATGCGGGCATTGCAGTCGAGGCTAGAGTCAGAGCTTGCATCGCAACCATCAGTTGTGTTTCCAGAGGACCTCCTGGAACTTGCCAGGACCAACAGCGAAATCCATGGGCTTCTGGCGGCCCAACGCCAACAGTTCGAAGAACGGCGCAAAACCCTGGAAGGTCAGGTCAAGATCCTGCAGGCGCGCATCGTGCAGCTTCGCCAGGAAATTACAGGACTGAAGGTCCAGAAGGAGTCCAAGGAACGTCAGGTGACAATCTTTCAGGACGAACTGAAGGGTCTGCGCGACCTTTTCGAGAAGGGCTATACGCCGCGCACTCGCATTCTGGCCATGGAGCGCGAGGTGGCCGAATTGGAAGGCGAGATCGGCAGCGCCATCGCCGGCATCGCCCGGGCCGAGACAAGCATCGGTGAAGCTGATCTCCAGATCACCCAGATCCGTCAGGAGTTTCGTGAAACCGCGATCAACCAGCTCCGTGATGTTCAGGTCCAGACGTCCGACCTGCGCGAGCGCATGACGGTCACCAGCGACGTTTTGCAGCGCACCGAAATCCGGGCACCGCACACCGGCACCATCCAGAATCTGCAGATTCATACGGTTGGTGGTGTTATCCGGTCCAGCGAACAGCTCATGCAGATCGTGCCCAGAGACGCCAAATTGGTCATCGACGCCCAGGTGTCCCCCATGGACATCGACAACGTGCGGGTTGGCCAAGTTGCCGAAGTGCGGTTTTCGGCCTTCATGAGCCATGACATTCCGGCCATCCACGGCGATGTCGTCCTAGTGTCGGCCGACCGCCTGACCGATGAGCGGACCGGTATGCCCTATTACAGTGCTCGGCTGGAAATCCCCGACGAGGAACTCACCAAGATCGGGGATCGGAGGCTCATTCCCGGCATGCCGGCCGAAACCTTCATCAAGACCGGCGAACGCACCGCCCTGAACTACTTCCTCAAGCCGATCGAGCAGTTTGGCCGACGGGCCATGAACGAGGAATAAAGGGCAGGGCAGAGACCCCTGCACCAGTCCGCCGAACAGGCGTGGCCGCAGGGTCCTTCAATCGGGGCTACGCTCTTCCGGCGTAAGCCCCGATCTTGTATCGTGGCAGCGCGTTGCGGGGGCCGCGATCTTCCAGGGCCTTTCGCCGCCTGCAACAGGACCATGAAGGGCTCAAAATGACGACTTCCCTCGCGAGTTTTTTCGACGAAGAATACTACCTGCGCAAGAACCCCGACGTTGCTCAGTCTCTGTCGCGCGCCGACAGTCCTGTCACGACCGGGTACGAGCATTTCGCGTTGTTCGGGATGCGTGAGGGCAGGAACCCCAGCGTGTTCTTTGACACCCCCTACTATATTGCCCAAAACCCGGACGTGTCCGCCGTGGTAACCGCAGGGACCACCACCGCCTACGAACACTTCGTGAATTACGGCAACAAGGAAATTCGCTCCCCAACGGCGTTTTTTGACGCCAGTTGGTATCTGGCCAACAACAATGATGTGGCGGTGCCGGTCTATCGCGGCGAATTGACCGCTTATGGCCACGCCTTTGCCAGCGGCTTTAACGAGATCCGGCACATGACGCCATTCTTCTCGCCCACGGCTTACGTGACGGCCAACACCGATGTCGGCACCGCCGTACAGCTTGGCCACGCCTCGCCGCTACGCCACTTCGCCGAATACGGTGTGGCGGAATCACGCAGCCTGGGTAATGGGATTGAACTGTCGTGGTTCCTGCAGGACACCACCTTCACCAGGGCCGTTTTCACCGGAGACTTCACTGCCGCTTTCGCCCGAGTGTCCGCTGTCGCCCCGTTCCTGCCGTCGTTCCAGAAGCCGGACGGCTATTCTTATGCCGCCACCCTCAGCCCGCCCGAGGATTTCACCTCGACGGTATCGCTGGTCATTCCCTCGGAACTGACCGAGGCCACGGCCCCCGACAGCTATTCCAAGCTGGTGATCGGCCATGACACCAGCGCCAAGAGCCTGACCCTGAGCGGCACCGGCGCAACGGCCGGAGTGACCGTCGACCTCGGCACCGGCAAGATCACCGACGGCACCAAGATCCTGATGCTGCGCACCGATGTGACCTACACGACCGTGGACGTCTCGGGCGTCGCCACCGCACCGCTGACCGTCAAGGCGGGCACCGGCGCCGTGACCATCACCGGCAGCGCGCGGGCCGATATCCTGATCGGCGGAGAAGGGGCCGACACTCTCATTGGCGGGGCTGACCTCGATACCCTGACCGGTGGCGCTGGTGCCGATACCTTCGTGCTGGCCTCCTCCTCGGCCAGCGATGCCGACACCATCACCGATTTCGTGTCAGGTACCGACAAGATCAGCTTGAGTGACGCCGTCTTCACCTTGACCGGCGCCGCCAGCGCGGCCCTGGCCGTCGCCGATTATACCGAAGTTGCCGATGCCGCAGCCCTGACCGGCGGCAGCCTGACCGCCGCCACCGACGCCCAGAAGATCATCGTGCTGCTTGACAGCGGCAGCATCTACTTCAACTCCAACGGTGCCTCGGCCGGTGGTCTGACCCTGATCGGCGTATTGCAGAACGCTGGCGCCGCCGTGGACCCGGCCATCACCGACTTCGTTCTGGGATAACACCTTTACGGCAGGCAGGGGCATGGGTGACGCTCCTGCCTGCTATGGTTCCTCCTGTCGGTTGGTGAATGACCTTCCCCCTGAAGCCGATCCGGCTCCTCTCACCATCTGGCGGGACGCTGCCTCCCGCAAGCGACGATCCGCTCGGCTGAACCGAATTGGTCGGTCTGGACGCTGTTCTTCCTGCGCGCCCTGCAACAGCAGAAGCGGAGACTGGAAAAGAAGATCGAGCGCGAGCAGATAACCCTGGGCGATCTGCCGGAATTATTCGTCTCCATCCTGGAACTGGCCCGTGAATACGGACGGGTGACGGTGGCCGAAGTGGTCAAGACCACTGGGGCCCGCCGCAACACCATTTCCTAAAGTTTGGGCGGGATGGCCCCTCTAATCGGGCGACAAATAAAGTGTATGGTAGTCTAATGGTTAGGAAGAAGGTGCTGGTGATGGGGCATGGGGTTGCGGCTTTTTGATGATACGGGGCTGGCCCGAATGCTTGAGGATGTTGCCTTTGGTGCCGGTCGCCCGGCAACAGAAGTGCTCCATCAGCTTGGGCAGGCGCTGGTGGCGCGGGCCATTTGTGATGGCATCCGCATCATGGCTGAATCTTCCCCCCGGTCGGGAGCCTTGTCTCCGCTGATGGAGGCGGGCCGATTCCACGGCAGTGCCGGCCATGGCTCGGCTGGGCTGGTAAAGGTCCTGATCTGGCCGGAGTCTCGTGCCGCCCTCGCTCATCTGTTAGCCATCCTCGCGTCCAACGCCTTGCGCATGGAGCGTGCCGAAAGGGATGTGGTGACGCTTATGCGGGCGGTCAGCACGGCCGACATCGAGCTTCAGCGGCTGACTCATGCCATTGCACACGAACTGCAAGAACCGACGCGATCCGTGGGCAGCTTTGCCGGTCTGCTGCGCCACCGGCTGAACGGCAGCCTGCATGACGAAGAACGGGAGTACCTGGACTTCCTGATGGCCGGGGCGCAGACCATCCACAATCGTCTGGGCGCCCTCAGCCGCTATGCCGATTTGGCAACACTGCCGGCCCAGGTTCAGGGGGTGACGCTTCGGGCCGTGGTCGAGACCGCGTTGGATGTCCTCCAGGGGCAGGCCGCCCAGCATGGTGCGGTAATCACGGTTGATATCGGTGTTGACCAAATGCGCGGCGATCCGGTCCTGATCGAAGAGGCCCTCACCGCGGTGATTTTAAACGCCATCATCTTTCATCATTCCCAGACCCGGCCGCGGATAGAGATCGGCGCCATTGGCGAAGCCGGTACGGTGGTCCTCTGGGTGAGCGACGATGGCATCGGCATGAGCGCCAAGGCGCGGGCGTCTTTGGGTCACCCCTTCAACAGGGATGGCCACGATCATCACCCGGACGGCTCAGGGATGGGCTTGGCCATTGCCGGGCGCTGTATGCAACGGATGGGCGGCAATATCGCGGCCCTTCTGTTGCCACAAGGCGGTACCCGCCTGGAACTGCGTTTTCCCGGCGCTTCGATTGAGGTGCCCGGCATCACGCCTGCACGAGGAGAACCTGGCAATGGCGAAAATCTTAATCGTGGATGACGAGGAACTGGCCCGCTTTGCCTTGCAGGAAATCCTGGAGGCTGACGGGCATGTCATCAGCGTCGCGTGCAATGGCGTGGAAGGGCTGAACATGGCGTTGAGAGGCGGTATGGATCTGGTCGTCACCGACATCATCATGCCCGACAAGGAAGGCGTCGAGATGATCAAGGATCTGAAAGCGCGCCTGCCGGACTTGCCGGTCATCGCCATTTCCGGCGGCGGGCGAACCCGCAACCTGAACTTCCTGGAGATCGCCCAGCACTTCGGGGCTGATGCCGTGCTTGCCAAACCGTTCACGCCGGATGCCCTTCAGGGCGTGGTTGCCAGCCTGCTGCAGCGACCCAGCACGACTTGAGGGGGGCAAGATCATTATGAAGCACTCTTTCTCTTCTCGTCCCCCATCACCGTTTCAGTGGTCGGAGCGGTATGTCCTTGGCGATCCCGGCGTGGATGACCAGCACCGCCAGCTTCTGGAACTTGCCGGCCTGCTGCACGCCGCCCTGCTCAGTGGCCGTGGCGCCGATGTGGTGAGCGCGGCCCTCCAGGCGTTGGGAGAGTACGTTGATATCCATTTTCGGGATGAGGAAGAGCTGTTCGTGCGCATCGGCAGCCCCGATACGGCAGCCCATCGCGCGCAGCACACCGCCTTGCGCCAGGAGGTGGCCGAACTGGACCGGGACCTTGAATACGGTTTTGACGCGCTGCCCGACAAGCTGGTCGGGTGGGTGGAGCACCGCCTGGTGCCGCATATGATGGTCGATGACCAACGAGCCTTGCAGTCGGCCCGGCAGCGGCCTTTTGGTTACGGAGGAGGTCGATGACGTCGTCTGATATCGCTCACAAGCTGGGGCGCAGCAAGGAACGCCAGGGCCACCGCCACCGTGAACTGGCGCGGCTGGTGGCGGAACTGGGTCCGGACATCGTGCAGCGTGCAAAAATGATCAACCTAACCGAACTTCTGCCGCCCGACCGGCTGTCGTCGCCGCGCTTGCCGGGGAAAATCCAGCAGGCCGCAGTTGCCGTCCTGGACAATTACCTGTCCGAACACGGCTGGTTCTGGTGGGAAGCCGAAACCCGCGTGGGTGTGTGCTATCCGAACCTGTCCGGGCCGTTGCTGGAGCTGAAGCACCGGGCCATTCGTTCGGCCCTGCAACGCTGTTTCAAGGAGGTTTTGGGTGCGCCGCCCCCGGCCGCCACGGCGGCACGGCCAAAGCCTTCCCGGCGCCTCAGCAGGGTGGATTTTCATGCCCTGTGCCAAAAGATGAAGGTGACGCAGAATAACATCCACATCCTGGATCTGGGTGAGATCCTGTTTGAACGGACAGATCCGGCCCTTGTGCTGTCGCGGCGCGTGCGGGGCGTGATCCTTGAGGTTCTGGACGACTACCTCAGTCTTCAGGGCCACTACACGGCGATCAACGGCGGCCAGATCATGCTGGTGTTTCCCAACCTTGGCCGGCGCCTGGGCGAACTCAAGCGCAATGCCATCGCCATGGAGATCGCGCGCCGTCTCGACACCGGCGGTCACGATCGTACCGAAAAAGGGCAATGGGGAGAAATCAGTCGGCGGCACGACGATCACCAGCGGCGGGCTGACCCGCCAACGCCCTCCGATGAGGGTAGCGCAGCAACGGCGGGAAACGCATTCAAGCCCGAAGTCGATCCAGAAAAGAAGAAAACCTGGGATCTTGCCATGGCAGCCATGGCCCGGAACAACGCCGCCTATCTCGACAGCGTCGATCTGACAACCCTTCCGTCCGATCATGCTTGCGCGTTTTCCCCTGTCTGGCGGGTCAAAAACCAGATGCTGACCGGCCACATCGTGACCGCCCGCGTGCTGGGGGAGGCGGCGGCGGAGCTACCCTTCGAGGGCGAGGTGAGCGATGCGCCAAACCCCGTCGACCTGCCGCTGGTGGCACGGACGGTGGAGCGGCTGCGCCAGCTTCTTGCCCGAGGCACGCCTTCTCTGCTGATTGTTCCGGTGCATTTTGGAACCCTCGACCGCACGAACTATCGTAACCTCTACCTGGAAATCTGTGGCCGCCTCACCGAGCAGGAACGCAAGATGCTGGTTCTGGAACTGGTGGGAGTGCCGCGTGATCTGGCGCCATTCCGCGTCGAGGAACGGCTGGCCCAGTTGCAGCCTCTGTGCCGCAACGTGCTGGGCCGGGTGGATCTCAGCCGCACGGACTTTACCCAGTGGCGGAACCAGCGGATCCATGCCTTGGGCATCGATCTGGCGCGCTATAGCGCCAAGGAGGGCGTGCTCATGAAGGCGATGGATGCCTTCATGGACGCCGCAACCAAGCTGAAAACCCGCACCTATATCCAGAACCTGCCGTCGATCAGCCTGACCACCGCGGCCATCGCCAGCGGATTTGAGTACCTGTCGGGGGGGCCCATCGCGCCGGCCATCCCCGATCCGCACGGGATCAAGGGGTACCAGGATATTATGCTCTATGCCGGAACATCTTCGGCGACCGGGATGGCGGCCTCGGCGGAGGTTTGTAAGGGCAGGTAAACTTCGAAGGTCGTGCCCTTGCCGGGCTGGCTGCGGACCATGATGGCGCCGCTGTGCCGGCTGACGATGTCCTGGGCCGCCGCCAGACCAAGCCCGGTGCCCGCACCAACCGGCTTGGTGGTGAAAAAGGGATCGAAGATGCGGTTCAGGACGTGGTCGGGCATTCCGTGTCCATCGTCCGACACCCGGATCAGGGCATAGCGCGTTCCCGCGTTCAGAGCCGGAACATGCTCGGCGAGTTTGGTGGACGCCCGTATCGTGGTCAGCTTGATCCAAATGTTGCCAGGGCTGCCATCAATGGCGTCCGCTGCGTTGGAGGCGATGTTGAGAAGGACGGCCTGGAGTTGGGTCTGGTCGCCCATGACCATCCCGATCGGCGGCACATCGGCTGTAATGCGGATCGAGGACGGGATCACTGATTCCATCAGGGCCACGACGTCTTCAAGCATGCCGTGAACGGCCAGCGGAGCCATTTCCGGCGCCTGCTCCCGCGAAAAGGCCAGGATGCGGCGGACCAGATCCGCCGCGCGGGTGGCCGCATCGACGACGGCGTCAAGGCGCTTGCGGTTGCGATCATCGGGCGGAAGGGCGCTACGCACCATCTCCGACAGCGACAGAATCGGCAGCAGCATATTGTTGAAGTCATGGGCGATGCCGCTGGCCAGATTGCCCAAGGCGTCGGCGCGCTGGGTACGGCTGAGTTGCCGCTCGGCCTCCTTGCGTGAGCGTACGTCACGGATAAGAAGGCTGAAGTGCGGGCCATCCACATGGCCCCACGTCCCGATGCCGACGTCCACGGGAATACGTTCGCCGCTTAGATTGAGGACTTCAGCCTCGCCAATCCACGGCGGCTCGCCGGTCAAGATGCTTTCGATGCGCTGCAACAGCGCGCTGCCGGGTGGCAGGAAGCCGGCAAAGGGGCGGCCGACCAGAGAGCCTGGGGCACATCCGAACAAACCGGCCGTGCCGGCGTTGGCGGCAACGATCAGGCCGGCGCTGTCGAGTTCAAGCAAGCCATCGGACACCGCTTCCATCAGCGCATGAAGGCGGGCCTCGCGGGAACGAAGTTCCTGGTCGATCATGCCGCGATGAATGGCCGCACTCAGGGCATTGGCAATGGCCCGCAGCCCGTCGCGGGTGGGGTCTGACCACAACCGGTCCTCTTGAGCCCCCTCAACCCCCATGAAGCCCCAAAATGTGCCCCGGACCATCAGCGGCACGCTAAGCAACGACCGGGCCCCGTGCTTGACCAGATACGCCGCGAGTGCGGGCGGCAGCGTATCGGCCGTCTGCGCCACCGATTCACCCCGGCTGAGGCGGAGCATAATTGGCCCGACCCCCATCTGCGATACTGTGAACCGAGCCAGAAAGGGAGTGGTCGCCAAAGGCACCAGGGTGCTGGCCCGCCACTCGAACAGATTGACGATGGTTCCGTCGCAGGTGTCGTCCAGGTCACAGGCCCAGTCTTCAACGCGATAGACATAGATGCGCGCGCAATCCAGGGCCTCGCCTATGCCGGTAAAGGCCTGGTCCATCGCCGTTTGCCAGTCGGGCTTGCGCAGGAACACCTCGGTTGCGGCGCGCACTGCGCTCATCACTGCCTCACGCCGCCGCAGGATGGCTTCGGCCTGACGGCGTTCCGTGGTATCCCGGCCGCCGGCCTGGTATCCGAGCAAACGTCCGTTGGCATCAAACAGAGCCTGGTTGACCCACTGCTGCCAGCGCGTCTTTCCGTCAATGATGACCTTGTGTTCACTGGTAACGATGGGTTTGTTCGGCGTGACCCCGGCCAACGCCTCCTTGATCACGGCATGATCTTCCGGCGGGACGAAACCAAGGAATGGATGCCCTGGCAGCTCTGATGTGCTGAGGCCAAAGGCGCGGCAATAGGCGTCGTTGACGAATATCAGCGTCCCATCGGGCAAAAAGCGGCACAGCATGTCGGCATGGTCTTCCACCAGTTCCCTGTAGCGTTGCTCGCTGGCCAGAAGATCGCGAGTGGCGCGGATGCGGGCGACGGCCAAAACGATGAAGGCTGCGGCCCGGTCGATGGCTGCGGGCATGATGTCATCGACCTGTTGTGCCCCTCCCTTGATGGTCCTCCCTTTGATGGCCCTCCCTTTGATGGCAACGCGCACGGCGGTCCCGTCATGGGTCGCCGCCTCGGCCAGGGCTTCCCCGTCTTCGGGGTGTCGGGTTCCACGGGCAACCGCCTGCATGGCGTCATCGCCCCCCACCACAAATTCCTCATCAGGCGCCAGGCGCAGGGCGACGGCCGTTTCGGCGCCGGGAATCACGGCATTGAAGGTTCTGATGACCAGCGGCGGGATGTCTTGCAGGCCCTTGATTTTCAGGAGGTCGGCGGCAAGATCGGCAAAGGCGGCCTGAGCGGTGGCCTCAGCGGCCAGGACCTGCTCTGCCCGGTGAGCGGCGGTCATGTCCCGGAAGCTCATCACGCCACCGATCAGGCAGCCGTCTTCATGCAGCGGTTCGGAACGGAAAGCGACCGGAAAGGTCTGGCCGTCGTTCCTGCGAAAAGCGTGGTTGCGATCCCCGCGCGTTGGCTTGCCACGCAAGGCCGGTGCGATCAAAGGGCAATTTCCGGTGCAGGGCTGACCCAGCAGCGTATGCCCGGTAAGTTCGGCCACTGGGACGCCAGCCACCGGGGCGTCGTCCTCCAGCCCCAGAAGCCGCAAGGCGGCCGGATTGATCCAGGTGCATCGTCCGGTGTGGTCAAACGCGATGATGCCCTCACCCATGGCTGCCAGGATGGCGCGCTGCCGCCCTTCGCTGGCATCCAGACGCCCGACGAAATGAGACTTCAAGCGCAGGATCAGCACCGCGGCGATGAGGGATCCCGGCAAGCCAAGGACGGCGGTCGCAATGGCGGCCGCCACCAGCCGCTCATCGTGAAAGGCGGCCATGGCGCGTTCAAAGGCAATCCACAGGGCAAATCCGGTGCCCAGGGACACCGCACTCAAAAGCACCGTTGCAAACGGTCTGACCCAGCGAAACTTACGGACCATTGGCACCACCTTCGGCTATGGCCGATAGTACCATGGATGGGGCTGAAAGGGGGGCGGCAAGTCTTATTTGCGTTGGCACGTTCCGTAGGCGTAAGTCCTGTCGCCCCAGGAAGGCACTGGACTTGCAGCGTCCCGGACAGTACAGTAACTTCCTTACATGGATAAGCTACGGGCTTGGGCAGCGAACGAATGTACAGCCATCCTCAACAAGGCTCCGGATCGGATACCGTCAAGCTTCGTCAGGAAGCTGGCCGTTGGCTGAAATCGCTGCGTGAGGGCGCCGGTCTGTCACAGCGCGACCTTGCGCGCGCCATCGGGGTGGATTACTACACGTTCATCTCTCAGATCGAAGCGGGCCGTGGGCGCATTCCCCCCGACCGTTACGAGGCCTTCGCCGAAGCGCTCGGCGTCAACGTGAGTGACTTCGTCAAACGGCTGATGAGCTACTACGACCCGGTGACCTACCATCTGCTTTTTGAACGCGGCAGTGGGCAGCGCAAGGTTCAGTAGCCGACCACAGGGTGGCGCATGAACGCATCTGTAGTTTCCTTCCGTTCCTTCCTGCGCAGGGACCGTGTCCAGAAACCGGAAACGGTTCCCGGACCCTGGACCAATCAGGAACTTGCTGAACTGTACCGGATTTCGGACACGCTCGGTCGTGCCGGGATGCCGGTCGGAACTGATTCAGGCCTGTCCGACGAGAATGAGCCCTGGTTTGTGTTCTTCTCGCCCGAGACGGGTGACGTCATCGCCCATTTCGCCCGCATCGCCGGGGTCTACGTGGCGGCCGCCGCCGGACAGGACACGCCGAAGCGCGGCACCTGCTTCCGCGACTTGGTCCAGCAGATCCTCGACAGCCAGCCCCTGGTCCTGCCCCAGGAGCGGGATCGCTCCGGCAAGGTCACCAAGCTTTACATGCATCCAGCCGTAGTGCTGGCCGCCTTCGTGGCCACCGCCCTGTTGTGCTCGCGCAAGACCATGGCCGCGCCCGATGATGGGGATGAAGCCGTCGCCCGGCGGGCCACCCGCGCCGGGGATGGTGCGGCCACGGGCAGTGGCGCCTCGTCGTCGGCCAACAATCCGCACTTTGATGCGGTGGCTTCGATCGCCACCGGCTCGGCGGTTTCCATGGGAGCCTCCAACGGTTTCTCGGCATCCTTTGCCTCGGTTGCAGCGCTCATCACGTCGGTGTTGCAGGCCGAAGAGGCCGCCGCCCTGACCGGGCCGAACGACGACCTGATCACGCAGGCCAAGCCCATGCACAGCCTGGATGCCGACGCGGCGGCGGAGACTGCCAACGGTTCCCAGGTCAAGACATCGCATATCGGCCACGCCACCGAATCGGCCGACAGCCTGATTCACGTCAGCGTCAAAACCATGCAGGACAGTGATTTCTCGCCGTTCCTGCTGAACCCGGCCAAAACGGCTGCGCCCACGGAGGTGAACTTCACCCCATGGCTTGACAATACCGTCGACATCCTGATGGCAGCCCAGGTTTCAGTCGACAACCCCGTGGGGGCGGAGGCGCCGAAGTCCGAGGCACCGCAATCAATGACCGCCCCCGTTAAGCAGGCCGTGACCGCCCCTGCCGCGCCATCGGCTTCGTCATCTGCGCCCGTTGAAAAAACAACGACCAAGGCCGAGGCCCCGCCGCCGGGCAAGGAAGCGGCCCCTGCCGCGCAACCCGACCACTTTGTGGTGTCCATCTACAGCAAGGACCTGGCCTTCATTACTCCGGCCTTCCTGACCGACGCCGAAGCGGCCTCGGCCAAGAAGATTGTCAGCGCCTTCATGAAGAACCCTGACGCTGACAAGGGGGCCAAGGACACGACGGCCGACAAGGACGATCTGGGTAAGGACGGCAAGACCGAAGCCAGCAAGGACGGAAGCGGCGAGATACCCCAGTGGAAAATCCCCATCGACGCCCTGAAGATCGACGGGTTGCACGGCGTGGAACTTCAGGCCGGCCGCCAGATTGTCTACTTCAGTGGCGGGACGGCGACGGTCAGTGGTTTCGTCTTCGGCGAGGATATCCTGCTGCTTGACCCCAGCCTGCTGGAGGCCCCTTGGGAAGGCTCCATTCCCGCCGACAGCGGAAAGGCCGTGTTCAACTTCGCCGATGGATCCATCCTGACCCTGAGTAACCTGGTCTTCACCCCCTACGACGACATCGCCTGAAACGGGCGGCACGTCCTGGCTGATCCCGGCTTGTCCAGAAAGACGACGCCCTCCGCCTCTTTCAAAGAGGCGGGGGTTTTGTTTCTGGCGCCCACGACCTTGGCGTCTCCCACACAGGACTTTTCCTTGGTTTTCCTTGCCCTGTGAGCGGCATCACTGAACGCAGCCATGAATCTGGACAGTATGGGGCATCAACCCTTCCTGGTTCATGGAGTTACCCTGATGAGCAAACCTTCCTCCTCCGGCAACGGAAACGGTCGCGGTCCCAAGGCCGCCCAGATGGACCCCGTCCTTGACGGCGAGGACGGCATCAGCGGCATCGACGGCGGCGAAGCCATTCCGCAATGGCTGCCGCCGGGCCTGCGCAACGGCCTGCCAGAACACCTTGGTGGCGGTCTGCCTCCGGGCTGGGGCGGCGCTGTTCCGGGGCTTCTCAACACCCGCGCCAACCGTCCCTCCACCGACGAGGACGACGGCACGGGCGAAATCCCCGACGATGGCGGCACGACCGCCCTGCCGCGCTTCGACCTGCTCGACGACGGCACCCTGTTCGACCGCGACTACTACTTGACGCAGAATCCAGACGTGGCCGCCGCGGCCGCGGACCCCGCGCAGCATTACCTGCTGTTCGGCCGCGACGAAGGCCGCACCGCCTATGACCTCGAAAATCCGCCGTCGCCCGGCGATGCCGACATCGTCGAGCTTGAGGACGGCAGCCTGTTCGATCCGGCCTACTATTTGGCGCAGAACCCAGACGTGGCGGCCGCCAACCTGGACCCCCGCGAACATTACCTGCTGTTTGGCCGCGACGAGGGCCGCGCGGCATCAAGTATCGACACTCCGGTCGAAGGCACCGAGGCCGATGACCTCCTGATCGGCGACGTGGCCGACAACTTGATGTCCGGCGGTGCCGGGGCCGATGCCCTGGACGGCGGCGCCGGAACGGATCTGCTCAACGGCGGGGCAGGCGACGACCTGCTGACCGGGGGCGAAGGCACCGACGTGTTCGTGTTCGACGCCGCCTCGGGCAACGACACCGTGACCGATTTCACCGCTGGCACCGACATCCTGATGATCAGCAGCAGCTACGGCTTTGCCGATGCCCAGGCGGTCCTTGCCGCCGCCTCCGAAACCGTGGACGGCGACGTGGTCCTGGCCCTGGCCGATGGCGAGAGCGTCACCTTGCAAGGCGTCGCCCTGGCTGACCTGACCGACACCAGCTTCGCCCTGTTCTGAGCCGTGTGAGGGGTGTAGGCAGGAGTGGTGCCGTATCCGCAGGGGTTCGGCGCCACTCTTGATTCCAGACCGCTCTTGATCCCAGAGCGGCTACTCGTCGGGCATTACGAGATGCGTTACGAAATTTAAAAATCGGCCATTTACATGTTGCGTCTGTGGCACACCCGAGGGGGCCGCTGAAAAGAGCGTTTTCGTCACCCTCCTACGACGTTGTGCGCAAGTTGCGGCTCCGTCGTCGCCGAGCAAGACGGCGCCCCCAAAGGGGCACCGCAGTCAGCCAATGCGGGGCTTTAGCTGGCCCGCACCTTGGCAATGAACGTGTCGACGGTAGAACGCAGTTGTTCGGCCTGGTGCGATAGTTCCGAGGCCGACCCGAGCACCTGCTCGGCGGCGGACCCGGCTTCGCTAGCGGCCTGGGTGACGCCGGTGATGTTGTGGGAGACCTCTTCGGTGCCAGAGGCGGCCTGTTCGGTGTTACGGGCGATTTCCTGGGTGGCGGCGCCCTGTTCCTCGACGGCCGAAGCGATTGCCGACGAGATTTTGCTGATCTGCGCGATGGTGGCCCCGATGGCGCCAATCGCCTTTACGGCATCCTCGGTGGCCTGCTGCACGCCGCCGATCTGCTGGCTGATTTCCTCGGTCGCGCGGGCGGTCTGGCTGGCCAGGTTCTTGACTTCGTTGGCGACCACGGCAAACCCCTTGCCAGCGTCCCCGGCCCGTGCGGCCTCGATCGTGGCGTTCAGGGCCAGCAGGTTGGTCTGGCTGGCGATGTCGTTGATCAGACGCAGCACTCGGATGGCCTTCGCGGTTCATGGAAATGGCGATCAGGTGGCTGAGGGCGGCGCGTTGTCGTCCGTTGCGTCCCCATGGTTTGGGCATCCCCGTAGTCGTCGAACGCCCCACGGCCCGGCGGATGGGCGTGAAAGTAATACTGGGCGTGGGTTTCGGGGTCGTAGACGCCATCGGGCGGATAGTACTCGAACTGGATGAAGTCCCGGCCGCCCAGAACCTCGGCCACCAGGTTGCTGCCGTTTTTGGCCAGGACTCTCATGCAGTCGATCACCTCGACGGCGGCGTCTGTCGTCTCGTCCAAGCTCGTCATGGCCAAAGTCTTCTCTAAGCCGAGGTGACGACATAGAACGGGCAGAAAACCACGTTAAGCAGACAAATCATGAACATTTGGGGTCATCGCGGAATCTTCCTGAAATTCTACGTTAAGAGCGGTACGTCGGCATTTGACTGCAAGGCGGCCGAGGCTGGAGACGTAATGCACGCAGGCAGGAAGGAGAATACCGTCTGGCATACCAACAAGATTGCTGCTTGTTCTGCCTCATGGAGCAGCACCACACCCAATGGGGCTCGGGCGAAGGCCACGCCCGTATCAAGCCGATGCCACTGCCTTTTTGGCTAACCCCGCCGCACCACAGGCATGGGGAACACATAGCCGATGCCGCGGACCGACTGGATCGGGGGTTTGAACGCCGAGGTGGAGAACTTGCGCCGCAGCCGGGACACCAGGAGATCTACACTGCGGTCGTCCGGTCCGCTTTGGGTCTTCCTCAACGCGACGAACAGGTGATCGCGTGGCACCGGTTGGCCGGGGGTCACCGTCAGGAGGGAGATGACGCCATACTCCGCCGCGGACAGCCGGACCCTTTCTCCGTCCGGGGACGCCAGCGTCCAGGCGTCGGCGTCAAAGATCCATTCCGCGTCCACCGCCGGGGAGGCCGGTGGCTCGGCTCCGGCCGTGTCTTGACCCATCCGGCGCCACACGCTGAGGACGACCGCCTCCAGTTCCCTCATGCTCACGGGCTTGCACAAATACCCATCGGCACCTCGGGTCAGGCCGTCGATGCGGTCTTCGAGGCCGCCGTGGGCGGTGACCATGATGACGCCGGCCCCGGTATCCTCCCGCAGGCGCTGTAGCGCGTCACGGCCGCTTTCGCCGGGCAGCGTGACATCAAGCAGGATGATGTTGGGCGCGATATCGGCCAGCATGGGCATCAAGTCCTCGACCGAGCCGGCCTCGTGGACCGTCATCCCCTGCTTGCGCAGGTAGCGGGCCACGGGCTGCCGGAAGTCCGGCTCGTCGTCCACAAGGGCAACGCGTATGGCGGAGGAAACGTGTGTGGCGGGCATCAAGACCTCCGGTCAAGCGTCGAGCACGGGCAGCGTGACAAGGAACGCCGTCCCCCGCACTTGATCCAGCCGGATGCCCCCGTCATGCAGGGCAATGATACGCTGGACCAGATACAGGCCAAGGCCCGCCCCCGGTTTGTGCTGGGTGCGGTGCGAGCGGTAGAACTTCTCGAACAGACGGGGCGCCTCGGCGGGGTCGATGCCCGGCCCGTCGTCGCGGACGGCCACCTCCACAGTCTTGCCCACCTGGTGATAGGACAGCGTCACGCCGCCGGGCGTGCGGGCATACTTGCACGCGTTGTCCAGCAGGGCGGAAAAGGCGACCGGCAGCAGGTAGGGATCGGCGTCCACCCGGACCGCCTTGGGCGCCTGGGTGTGCAGAACCACGTCGTACTCCGAGGCGAGGTCGGCCAGTATGTCGCCGACATCAAGCGCCTGGGAGCGACGGCTCTGCGACATGGTTTCCAGCCAGTCGTCGGCCAGGCACCCCTCGACCAGGTTCCCCAGCCGCCGCGATGCCCTGCGGATGCGATCCAGTTCCTCGGCGGATTCCCTGTCGTCCGCCGGCAGGTTGCAGGCGATGAGATCCACCGACGCCGTCATGATGCCGAGCGGGGTGCGAAACTCGTGGGACACCATGGTCAGGAAGTTGCGTTGCTCCTGGAGTGCCGCCTCCGCCGTGCGGCGGGCGGCGTTCTGCTCGGCGAGGCGGTCCTGCAACATGTCTCGCAGCCGCTCCGTCACCATGACCGACAGGCCCGCCGTGGTGCCGAAGAAGAACATGATCCCCCAGACGAAGTAGGCACTCGTGCTGATGCCAATCTGCATCATGTCCGTGACGCCGGTCGGCAGCGACACGCCCTGAAGTATCCGCGTCAGGTTGATGACGCCATGCAGGGTGAACAGGCCGGCGACCACATGGCGCGCGTTCAAGCGAAAGCGACTGCCGCGCCCGATCGTCCAGGCCCCGAGAACCGCCAGAATGCTCATTCCGACGCTGATGCTGACGATGCGAAGCCCGAGGGCTTCGGGGACACCGTGCAGGATCACGATGGGCAGGGCACATGCCGCCGCCACAGGGGCCAGCACGAACCACCCGGCCGGACGGCCCAGGAAATGCCGGACCCCGGCCACGAGGAAGGCGTGGCCGGCAAGGATCAGACTGTTGGCAACCGCGATGGACCAGAAAGACGGGACGGCATCCCGCGTAAATAACAGCCCCACGCCGATGGTTATCATCACCATGCCGACGGTCCACTCACGTGGCCCCGGCAGGCTCGGGTGCAAGCGGTATAGCAGCCCCAGCACCAGGGATGACAGCGCCAGAAGCACGCACAGCACCGCCAGAACCGTGCGGATATCAAGATCGAATGGCACGAGGATATGCGTCCGGTACAGGAAGGTTGTTGTCGCTCTTCCGTCTTATTTAGAGTGAAACAAGTATCGTAGCAACAAATATTGCATATTTATGTTTATGGAAAAATGGAGCTAACGCCAAGACAGTGCTAAGAAATGCTACAAAAATGCTGTTGCAATTGATCCATCACATTTTCATTATTTTATTTATGCGCCTGCAGTCAGGCGGGCATTGCGCCAAAAATTAGAGCGCCCATGAAAATTATATTTGGAAGATAGCCATGCCTGCCAACCACGGTTCGCCCAGTCCCTCCTCCACCCTGGTGTTCATCGATGGCGCGGTTGCCGATTGGCAGGTGCTTGCAGCCGGCGTCCCGGAGGGCGCGGAGGTCGTTTACATCGACCCGGCCCGCGACGGGTTGGCGCAGATGCTTGAGGCGCTCGACGGCCGGGCACCGCTGGACGCCATCCATGTACTGAGCCACGGCGGGCCGGGCAGTCTCGCCCTGGGGGCCGGGGTGATCGACGCAGCAGCCCTTGAGGCCCGCGGCGCCGACCTGGCGATCCTCGGCAACGCTCTGGCCGAGGACGGCGACATCCTGCTGTATGGCTGCAATGTGGCAAGCGGTGACGACGGCCGGGCGTTCGTCGCCGGGCTGGCCGCCGCCACCGGGGCCGACGTGGCGGCAAGCGACGATCTCACGGGCGCGGCAGGCCTGGGGGGTGATTGGGATCTGGAAGTCACCAGCGGGCTGGTGGCGCCGGACTCCTGGTTGGCGGCCAACACCATGGCTGCCTTCCAGGGAGTCCTGCCGGTCTTTGACCTGGAAACAGATTTGTCTGGCGTCGGAACGTCAACGGTCACTCAGACCGTCGGCGGCATGACCATGACTGCCGTTAGTACGGGCGGAACGATCAGTCTTGTTGCTGGCGGCCTGACAACAGACGGCACCCAAATAATCATGACGTTTGATAAGCCATTTGGCGTTAATACTGTTAGTGCGTCATCTATTGCGGCCAAAGCTTTTAAGCTCGGGCATGAATCTTATATTAAGTTTTTTTACCCCACATTAGCAGGACAGTTTTTCACTTATGACGCTTCCGCGGACAATTTGGCAAAGGAGTACATTAGGCTAGAGGAGTATAACTCTACAGATACTTTTCCCGTGATAATTACAAGCGTTGATATTGATGGGCCCTTGAATGCGCCGCCCGTCACCACCCTACCAGCGACGCCAAGCTTCGACGAAGACAGTTCCGCCAACGCGGTCACCGGCATCTCCATCGCCGACGGCGATGGCGACAACCAGACCGTCAGCGTGATGGCCCTCAACGGCACTGCCGCCCTCACCGCCAGCGGCGGCGCCACGGTCACCGACGGCGACGGCAGCGACGGCACGCTGGCCTTCAACGGCACGCTGGCCCAGGTCAACGCCGCGCTCGGCAACCTCACTTTCACGCCCACGGCCGGCTACAGCGGCCCTGCGGGGCTGATGGTCCAAACCAACGACGGCAAGGGCAACATAGATAACGACATGCTGTCCATCACGGTGCGCGGCCAGCCCGACGTCACCGGCGTCACCGAGCCCACCAACGGCTCCTATCGTGCCGGGCAGACCATCGACTTCGTGGTCACCTTCGATGAAAGCGTGACGGTAGACGCCGCCAGCGGCACGCCGCGCTTGGTGCTGGACGTGGGCGGCGCCACGCGCTACGCCGAGTACGTCAGCGGCACGGGCAGTGCCAACCTCACCTTCCGCTATCAACCCACCGGGGGCGACACCGACACCGACGGCATCGCCGTCACAAACGGCAACGCCATCGATCTCAACGGCGGAACGATCCTCTCCACGGCCAACGGCGTGGTCGGGGCCAACACCGCGTTGACGGGCCTGGACTCCCTGGCCGCCGTGCTGGTCGACACGACGGCTCCGGGGGCGGTCACCACCGTCAGCATCCCCGACGCGCCGCTCAAGGTCGGTGCCACAGCCACCGTCACCATCACGGCCGGAGAGGCCGGACTGTCGCTGGACACCGGCACCGTCAACGGCGTCGCGGTCACCGGCTTCACCGACGCGGGCGGCGGCACCTACACGGCCACCTACACGGTGCTGGCAGGCCATACCGACCGCGCCGCCGGAGACGCCATCCCGGTCAACTTCATCCTGGCCGATGCCGCCGGCAACACCTCCCCGGCCTACACCACGGCGATCACCCAGGCATCTGACGCCGTCGACGCCAATGTGCCGACGGTCACCGCCGTCAGCATCCCCGACGCGCCGCTCAAGGTCGGTGCCACCGCCACCGTCACCATCACGGCCGGAGAGGCCGGACTGTCGCTGAACACCGGCACCGTCAACGGCGTCGCGGTCACCGGCTTCACCGACGCGGGCGGCGGCACCTACACGGCCACCTACACGGTTCTGGCAGGCCATACCGACCGCGCCGCCGGAGACGCCATCCCGGTCAACTTCATCCTGGCCGATGCCGTCGGAAACACCTCCCCCGCCTACACCACGGCGATCACCCAGGCATCTGATGCCATCGACGCCACGCTTCCGACGCTTGACGTGGGCAACTCGCTTCCCACCAACAACGCCATGAGCGTGGCGGTCGGCAGCAACGTCGTCATCGACTTCAGCGAAAACGTCACTTTTGGCGCGGCCGGCACGGTCATCCTCTACAACGAAACCACCAACGCCGCCGCGCTGACCTTCGACGTCAGCACGGCGGTGGCCGGCGTGGTGACCGTCGGCGGAAGCACGGCGACGGTCGCGGGCGACAAGCTGACCATTGATCCGGCGGCGAACCTCGCCAGCGAGACGCGGTTCCGGGTGGAGGTCAGCGTCGGCGCCCTCACCGACGCCGCCGGCAACGCCGTCGCCGCCGTAGGCGACGGCACGCTGGAGTTCACCACCGAGAACCCCGACGCCATCTATTTGGCCGGCGCCGGCTTCAACACCGCCAACGGCGCCAACACGGTCGGCGCCAAGCAGGCCCAGGCCGGCACTGACGACAGCATCGTCGTCACCGACCACGCCTACATCGCCGGCTCCACCATCGACGGCGTCGGCGGCACCAACAGGGTGACGCTCGCCGGCGCCACCCAGGCCGACCTGACGGTCGCGACGGCGATCCAGAACGTCAGTGCGCTCACCGTCTCGGGCGCCGGTGCGTGGTCGGTGACCATGAACGAGGCCAACGGTTGGGGCGACTTCACGTCGATCACCGGCAACGGGTCAACGACGCTGGTGGTCAACACCGACGCCGCCATCGACATGACGGCCAAGACCCTCTCGGGCCTGCGCAGCCTGAGCGCCGACACCAACGGCGGCGCCATCACCCTGACTGGCGCCCAGGTCGGCATGGTCAGCACCGCCGGCGGCAGCATCAGCGCCACGGGCGGTGCCTCGGCGCTCAACATCACCGGCGCCTCGGCCAACGGATCGGCCCTGAGCTACAGCAACATCTCCTCCGTCACCATGACGGACGCCGGGGACACCACCTACATCGCCGAGCCGGCCGCCCTTCTGATCGGCGGCACCTACGCCACCACCAGCACCGACGGCACCGACATCTTCCAGGCGTCCGGCACCAGCCTCAGCGTCGTCAACGCCACCCTCACCAACTGGGACACCCTGAGCAACGCCCAGGCCGGCGCCGCCTCCACCACGCTGACGGCGGCGCAGCTTGCCGCGCTGACCACCGTCGCCCATGCCGACGCCACCGGAACCGACGCCGTCGTCGTCACCGGCGCGAGCGTGGATGCGACCGGCAAGACCTTCACCAACATCGACACCCTGACCGTCTCCACGGCCGGTGCGGCGCTGACGGTCAATGACGCCGTGCTGTCCCAGGTGAGCACCCTGACCGCCACCGGCGGCGGCACCGAAAAGCTGGTCACCAGCGCCCAGACCCTGGACGTCTCCGGCTTGGCGGGGATGACGGGCTTTGAGGTTCTGGAGACCGCGTTTGCGGGCGACGCCACCCTCACCATCGGCGCCACCACCAGCGCCACCACCTTCACGGCGGTCGCCACCCACGCCAACACCCTGCGCACGACCCACACGGCACTGGATGCCACCGCGCTCACCTTGAACAACATCAACCGGTTTGCCACCACCAACACGACCGGCACGACGTTCACCGGCACGGCCGCCTCCGAGGTCTTCGTGGGCGGCACCGGGGCCGACACCATCACCAGCGGCACCGGCGCCGACACCATCACCGGCGGGGCCGGCAACGACCTGTTCATCGACGTCCACCAGGACACCATCACCGACTTCGCGGCCGGCGACGTCATCCGGGTCACCGGCGTCAACGACCTGGAGGCCACCCACCTGTCCTTCAGCGGTGGCGTGCTCAAGATCGACCAGAACAAGGACGGCGACTTCGACGACGCCACCGACGTGACGGTCACGCTGACCGGCATCTCCGGCGGCACTTTCGCGGTGGTCAACAGCGGTGGCAACAGCGCCATCACCCATACCGCGCCGGTGGTCTCGAACGGCGGCACGGCGACACCGACCGCAACCGAGGAAGGCACCCAGGACGGCGCCACCGTCACCACGACGACCACCACCACATCCACCGGACAAGCCGTGAAGACCACGGTCATTCAGCCCATCCCGGCCACCCGCGAGGACGACCCCACCACGCCCAACAGCGCGCTTGCCGACGTCACCCTGGCTCAGGACACGGACACCACCGGCGGCGGCACGACAACCACAACCCTGCGCGCCAGCCTTCCAGCGGGCGTCGGCCTCACGTCAGAGGGGGCGGCAACGCGCCTGAACAAGCAGGATGCGCTCGCAGACCTGATTGCCCGCATCGAACAGAAGACACAGGACGGCTCGCAGCCGCGCCAGGAGATGACCGACATCGGCCAGACCTTCCTGACCGGGCTGTCCGACGACAGCGAACTGGTGGTCAGGACCGTCACGCCCACGATGGCCACAGGCACCACCAGCGCCGGGGGTCCCATCGTCATCTCGGGCGCCAGCGCGGCAGCGGGCGGCAACCGGCAAGAGGCGCTGGTCATCGACGTCTCCGGGCTGCCAAGCGGCACCGTGCTGCAGCTTGATGATGTGGATTTCGCCGCCATCGTCGGCGCGGCGCGGGTGATCGGCGGCGCGGGCCGCAACATCGTGACCGGCGACGACAAGGTTCAGTACATCGTGCTCGGCGCCGACGACGACATCCTGCACGGCGGGGCGGGCGACGACACCATCGGCTCGGAAGGCGGCCGGGACATCCTGCATGGCGACGCCGGCAACGACACGGTATTTGGGGGCGCCGACCACGACTTCATCGTCGGCGGCACGGGTGACGACACCTTGCGCGGCGACAGCGGCATGGACGCCCTGAGATTTGACGCCGCTTATGCCACGGCGGTGATCACCCGCAACGCCACCGAGCGCACCCTGACCGTGACCAGCGCCGACGGCGCCGACAGCATCTCGACGGCCGAGATCCTGGTGTTCTCCGACCGCGTGGACCTGGCCCTCGCCCCGGTCCTGACCGCCGGCGGGTTCGACGCGGCGGCCTACCTGTCGGCCAACCCCGACGTCGCGGCGGCGGTGGCCAGGGAGGAGTTCTCTTCCGCGCTGCACCATTTCGGTTTGTACGGCGAGGCGGAGAACCGCGCCCCCAACCCGCTGTTCGACGGCATCTGGTATCTGGTCCGCAATCCCGACGTGGCCGCCGCCGTCACCGCCGGGCAGATGACCGTCTGGCAGCACTACACTCAGTGGGGCTGGGCCGAGGGCCGCGACGCCGGTCCGTTCTTCGACCAGAGCCGCTACCTGGAGGACAACCCCGACGTGGCGGCGGCCGGGGTTGACCCGCTGACCCACTACCTGCACTTCGGCTGGGCCGAGGGCCGCGCCGCCTATCAGGCCGACGCGACCGTCTTCGGGTGAGGCGGAACCGGTCAGGATAACAGTGATAGTTCAGTCAGAAATTGCCGTAGGCGCTGGTTTATGAAACCTCGTTCTTGGGTTCCGAGATGCGGTGCCAACGGGACAATTCCGTCACCAGGACGGCATCGATATGTCGGGCCTGGGCGAGGGCCATGACCTTCCGGCGTTCAATCCGCCCGATCTCGCGTAGTGCCAAAGCGAGTCGCCGGAAGTGGTTTACATCGACCGAAACCGACGGGCCTGGGCGCGTGAGATTGGTACGCTGACGCCGCCCGGCCGCCGGATTTCAGCGCTCAGGGTCGACAGGCCGTTGGGCCTGACGGCGGTGATGTACTTCGCATTGACCAGGTACGACCGGTGGACGCGCCAGAAGACGCCGGGGTCGAGGTTGGCCTCCAGGTCCTTCAGAGGGGTGCGAATGAGGAACTCGTGGGTGGGCGTCCATACCGAGGTGTACTTGTCCCGCGCCTGGAAATAACAGATGTCCTCGACCGGGATGAGGCGCAACGCAGTCCCCTGCTGGGCGCGGACCCATTTCATCGGGCCGCCGCCCGCTGCCTTCCCCCAGTTGGACAAGGCCTGCATGGTGGTGGCGAAATCGGGCGCCACAGGGGCCGAAAGCCTGTCCTTCAGACGCGCGATGGTCTGCCGCAGCCGCTCCGGCGCCACCGGCTTGAGAAGGTAGTCCACGGCCGCCCGCTCGAACGCGTCCACGGCGAACTGTTCATACGCCGTGACGAACACCACCAGGCACGGCCGCTGCATGGCCGCCGCCACCTGGAGGCCGTCGCGGCCGGGCATCCTGATATCGAGGAAGGCGATGTCCACCGACGTGGTCCGTAACGCCTCCAGGGCGGCATCGCCGTCTTCGGCGACCGCCACCACCTCCAGTTCCGGCCAAGCCTCGGCCAGTTGGCGGCGCAGGGCGTTGGCGGCGTGGGCCTCGTCATCGGCGATCAGGGCCCGGCTTTTTAACAAGCGGACGGGGGCGGTCATGCCGGAATCTCCAGTGTCGCCACCGTGCCGCCCTCCGGCCGGGCGTTGAGGCACAACTCGGCCGCCGCGCCGTGGAGCGACCGCAGGCGGCTGCGTATGTTCTCCAGCCCGAAGCCCCCGACCGGGCCGGAGGACAACAGGCCCATGCCGGTGTCGGAAACGGTGATGCGCAAGCGGCCGCCGTCCAGACGTGCGTCCACGGAGAGTGATACCGGCCCAGGCTTGGGCTCGACCCCATGCTTGACGGCGTTCTCGACCAAAGGCTGGAGCAGCATCAGGGGAAAGGGTTGGTTTTCCAGGGCCTTGGAAATGTCGATCCGCCACGTCAGGCGCGGCCCGATGCGGATGGCGCATATTTCCAGGTAGGCCCGCACCAGCGCCAGTTCGTCGCCCAGGGTTCCCCCTCCGACCGCCCGGCTCTTCGACAGGGTGGCCCGCAGGTAGATCACCAATTTGTCCAGGAGAGTGCGCGCCTGCGGGGTGTCGGTGTCGATCAGGTCGGACAGCGTGGCCAGGGTGTTGAACAGGAAATGCGGCTCGATCTGTGCCTGCAACATGCGCAGGCGGGCCTCCAGCTCGGCCCGCTCGGCCTCCCGCAGATCGCGGGCCAGGGTATTCCGGCGCCGGTTCAGGACAAAGGCCGCCGTCAGGATGGAGCCGAATAACAGGCACGCCGCGACAACCTTAAGAACCACCTCCCACGCCAGGGCGGTGGTCTCCGGGGCGATGAGCGCCAACGCCACGCCGACGCTGGGAACGGTCCCGACACCAATGGCTACGGCAAACGCGGCGACGCGGCGGGCCGTCGACCAGTTTCTGCCGATGTGGTGAGCAATCTCCGCCGCCGCGCAGATGAATACCCCGGCACTCGCCGACAGGGCGATGTTGGCCGACAGCGGTCCGCCCACGCCGATCAGGCTGACAAACATCCCGATGACAACGCCGATGGCCGCCGATACCACGATGGTAAAGACCGGCGTCACGGAAAGACCTCCTCCGTGAAGCCGCGCACCGTGAAGACGCTGCGGGGCCGCCGGTCGTCGGTGACGTCCTTGGTATGCATCACCGTCACCCGGCCGGTCGCCGCGTCATCCTGAAAAACCACCGCCCGCACGATGTCCCCCTGCGCCGATACCTGCGGCTCTGTAAACCAGCCGGTCTTCAGGCGCTTGCCGCTGGTCAGGAAATAGTCGGCGCGAACGGGCGCTGAGTCCACCGCGCTGATCCACACGTCGATGCGGGGATAGGTCGCCGTGGCGGTCAACGCCTCCAGATGCAGGATGCGCAAGGGGTGGTCGGTCAGGGGCCGGAACCGCTCCGCGACCGCCTCGGCGGCAGCCTCCATTGGCGGCCGGTCCAGTGCCGCGGCGTCCTCCACGGCGACGACGCGGTAGGACCCGTCCCAGTGCAGGCGCCCGACGTCGCCGGTGTTGGCCTGCCCCAGCAGCCTTTGCAAAGGCGTGATGCGGAGGGGCCGTGCGCTGGTCGGAATGTGCAGCCACACCGCATCGTCGGTCATCAACACGCGGCGGCCCCTCTCGACAGGCGACAGCATCTCGACCACGGACTCCGAGGCGTTGTTCAGGAACACCCGGTAGCCGTGCTCCCCCGACCGCTGGCCCGAGGGCACCTCGACCTCCAGGACATCCACCGTCACCCGGACGTCCTTGCGCGGTATCCGGTAAGCGTCCACCCGCGCCAACAGGTCGGGGGGCGGTTCGGCGGCCAAACCGGGGACAGCAACCAGCAGAGCCAGGGCGAAAAGGGCAAACCGAAGCATGGCAGAGTCCTCAAGTGCGACGCAAAGCGTCGATGACACGCAGGCGTCCCAGGCGGGCCGTGGGTGCCCAGGCGGCGGCGGCACCGGCCAGGACCATGGCCGCGAAGACCCCGGCGTAGGCCGTTGCGTCAACCAGGATGATCAGCGGATAGGGCATGGTCCGGCCGGGCGGCGGCGGCATCTCGATACCGGCAAGGTTGATGCCCAGGGACAACGCGGCGGCCCCGGCCAGCCCCATGGCTCCGGCAAGGCCGCCGATCATGGCCCCCTCGATGGCGAAGTTGATGCGGATCCGCGCCCGACCGATCCCCAGGGCGAGCATGGTGCCCATCTCCTGGATCCTCTCGGTGACGGCCATCAGCATGGTGTTGGTGGCCGACAACGCGACGACCAGCAGGATGATCACCCCCAGAACCGTGAAGATGTTTCCGTACAACGTCACCACCTGCCCGTAGAAGGGCGCCAACTCCCGCCATGTGCTGACCCGCTGGGCCGGAAAGGCCGCGCCCAGCAACCCCGCCACCGACGCGACGGCACCGTCCTGCCGCAGCACCACGACCAGCCGCGAGGCGCCTTGCGTGTTCATCAGGACCTGCGCCGCCGACAGCCGGACCATGACCTGGCGGGCGTCCAGGTCCGGGATGCCGGTGGTAAACGTGCCCGCCACCGTGGCGTCGATGGCGTTGAGCACCCCGTCAACGGTGGTCGTCAACAGGGTGACCGTGTCGCCGGGGCCAACCCCCAGCTTGGCGGCAAGGCCGACCCCAAGCACGGCATGGAAGCCGTCAGGCCCGTCCTCCAACGGCAGGCCGGTTCCCTCCACCGCCGGAGCGAAGCCGGACGACAGGCGGCTTTCCTTGATCGGCTCCACGCCGCTGCCCACGGCCGCCACAGTCACGGCGCCGGTCGATACCAACCCCTCGAACACCAGCCGCCGCAGGGTGAAGCGCACCTCAGGATGGCCTTCGGCGGCGTGCTCCAGGGCCGCCAGATCATCGGGCGCGACAATCCCCGCGCCGTCCCCAACCTGGAGATGGCCCAGGCCGCCGCGTATGGTGCTTTCCCGCAGGCCCTGGAAGCTCGCCAGGATGAAGCCGATGGCCATCAGCAGGGCCAGCGCCCCCACAGCCATCACCGACACGGCCAGCAGGCTGCGCCGGCTGTTGCGCCAGACGTTGCGCCAACTCAGGGCGAGCCACTTCATGCCGGCACCTTTTGGTTCACCATCGCCCCGTCCTCAAGATCAATGCGCCGGTCGGCGTACCCCATGACGCGGGCATCGTGGGTGGAGAAGACGAAGGTCGTCCCCAGGGCCGCGTTGAGAGAGCGCATCAGCGCAAGAATGTCTTCGGCGGTGCGGCCATCGAGGTTGGCCGTAGGCTCGTCGGCGAACACCACCGCCGGGCCGGCGACCAGCGCACGGGCCACCGCCACCCGCTGCTGCTGACCGCCCGACAGGGCCGCCGGGCGGTGGTGGGCGCGATCCGCCAAGCCCACCCGGTCCAGCATGTCCGTGGCCAGACGGCG
>LAEA01000251.1 GCA_000961745.1 Rhodospirillaceae bacterium BRH_c57
CGTTCTGGCCGTCGCTCTCGCGGTCCTCGGCGGCCCGCCGCCCCACGGCCGGGCCTTCCAGCGGGTCGGCCTCGATGGGCAGGGCTTCGCCGGTCGGCTCCAGGTCCTCGCGGCTGCCGGTGTGCACGGCGCCGAAGCCGGCCACGTCCTCGCCCGACTCGTCCCCCTCGTCGATGGACCGGGCGATGGCGTCCATGGCGCCATCGATCTCGTCATCGCCCGACTGTTCCTCGGCGCCCCCGCGCGGGGCATCCATGCCCTGTTGGCCACCGTCATCGGACGTGAGGTCGATTTCCTCGGGTTCGACGTCGCGGGTGTTATCATCGGCCATGGGGTGTCTCCTGATGCGCCAAGGGTGGATAAAACTGAGGCGGGGGCTTCCTCAGCGCTCGGTGAAGGCCTGGCTGGCAGCCAGGTAGATGGGTTTGAGCAGGTACTCGATCAGTGTCTTCTCGCCGGTCAGGATGTCGGCCTGGACGACCATGCCGGGCAGGATGGCGTTGCCGGGCTTGCCGACCCAATCCTGGTTCAGCACGATGCGCGCCTTGTAATAGGGCTGCCCGTCATCGTCGGAGAACGTGGTCGCCGACACCTGTTCCAGGCGTCCCTCAATGGCCCCGAAACGGGCGAAGTCAAAGGCGGTGATCTTGATACGGACCGGCTGGCCGACGGTGACGGCGCCGACATCCTTGGTGGCGATGCGGCTTTCAACCACCAGATCGCCGTCGCCCGGCACGATTTCCAGCAGAAGCTGGCCCGGCTGGACCACTTCACCCGTACCGTGCACGGTCATGCCCTTGACCACGCCATCCTCGGGCGCGGTCACGGTCAGGCGGGACACGCGATCGCGGGCACGGGCCAGGGTTTCCTGCACCTCGGCCAACTCGCCGGTCAGCAGGCCAAGGCGGGTCATGGACTCGACCTTTCCGGTGCTTTCCAGTTCGACCAACTGCATTCCGACTTCTTCAACGCCAACCGCGACGGTGTCCAGGCGGCCCTGCGCGCGGGCCCGGTCGGCCTCAACGGTGGCCAGTTCCCGCTGGGCCCGCAGCAGATTGATGCGCGAGCCGTGACCCTGGTCGAAAAGTTGCTGGTACATGGCGCGTTCTTCGGCCAGCGCGGCGACTTCGCGGCCATAGGCGGCGACCTCGATCCGCAGGCCCTGCTGCTCGGCCAGACGTTGGTCGAGGCGGCTTTGCAGGACCGCCCGGCGATCCTCAAGGGACTGGGTTTCGGCCTCCAGGATGGCAACCTGATCGGCGGTCAGGCCATCGAACCTGTCCAACTGGTTTTGGGCGCCGAAGTCCGCCGCACGCCCCCCGGCGAACGCCCGCAGGCGCTCGACCTGAAGTTCCAGGGCGGCCTTGCGGGCCAGCAATTGCCCCTCCTCCGCCTCAAACCCGGTGGGGTGCAGGCGCAGCATGGGCTGCCCGGCGGTGACCCGTGCCCCTTCACGGACCAGGATCTCACGCACCATGCCGCCTTCGAAATGCTGGACCTTCACCACTGAGTCGCGGGGCACCACTTGCCCGATGGACACTGCCGTCTCGGCCACCGGCTCAGTCGAGGCCCAGACCAGAAAGGCGGCCAGCAGCAAGGCGATGGCCCCGATGACGGCGCGGCGATAGTCGCGGATGTCCTCCTCCAGATGCACCACATGGGCCAGCGGCCGGGCCTTGCGGCTGCCGCGCTCGATGGCGGCATGGACCAGGGCGGCATCCACCGAATGCACGGGCGCCGGGATTGTGGCGGGAACGGTCAATTCGGACGACATGGCTTATTCCTCCGCCGGAGCGGTTTCGCGGGTGAGAGGGGGAGCGGTTTCGCGGGTGAGAGGGGGAGCGGTTCCACGGGGTGCGGCCGGCGCGATTTCGCGGGTTTCGGCCGGGGGCTTGCCGGCCGCCTTGGGCTTGAGCTGATCGACCGGGGCGAAGCGCACCACCTGCCCGTCGCGCAATTCCAGCAGCTTGTCGGCCAATCGCACATGACTGGGGCGGTGGGTCACCACCAGCACCGTGGCGCGGCCCTTCAGGTGGCTGATGACGTTCATCAGCGCGCGGTCGCCGTCGGCGTCCAGGCCGCCGGCCGGTTCGTCGAGCAGGACGATGGGGGCGTCCTTGCGCAGCAACACGCGGGCCAGAGCGATACGGGTGCGCACGCTGGGCGACGACACCTGCTGGTCGCCCAGGCGGGTGTCCAGCCCCTCGGGCAATTCGCGCATATCGTTGAGCAGGCCCGCCCGCTCGGCCGCCTCGCGCACCTCGGCCTGGGACGCGGAAGGATCCGCCAACTGGATGTTCTGCCCCACCGTGCCCCGGAAAATCTCGGGTTCCTCGGGAGCGTAGGCGATGGTGCGGCGGTACTCCACCGGGTCAAAGCGGCGGATGTCCATGCCATCGACCTGGACCATGCCGGTCTGGCCGCGCAGCATTCCGGCCACCGCCTTTATCAGCGACGTCTTGCCCGCCCCGTTGCGGCCGACCACGGCCACCACCTCGCCCGGCGCCACGCTGAAGGTGACGCCCAGCAGGGCCGGTTCCGCATCCTGGGAATAACGCAAGCTGAACCGATTGACCGCCAGCGCCCCGCCCATGCTCGGCACCGGGCGCACCAGGGCATTGGCCGGACGTTCGGGGGGCAGTTCCATCAGGCGGTCGATCTGACGAACCGAGCTTTGCACCTGCTCGGATCGGGCCAGCACCACGAACCCCTGCTGGAACGGCGCCAGGGCACGCCATAACAGGATCATGGTGGCGATCAGGCCACCAGTGGTCAGCGCCCCGCTCATCACCCCGGAGGCGCCGAACCACAAGGCAGCCAGCCCGCAGCCGATCACCGTGCCGTGGGCGAGCACGCCCAGAAAGGCGGTCAACTGCGCCGTCTGGTAATTGGCCCGCGCCGCACGAGCCGACCGCGCCCGATAGCGTTCCAGCCAAATGTGCATGGCCCCGGACGTGCGCAGCAGACGGTGATTGCGCAGGCTCTCGATGGCCAGTTCCTGACGCGCCGACGCCGCCCGCGCCGTTTCGGCCACGGTGCGGCGCATGGGACCGCGCGCCAGCAGGCCGATGGTGACCAGCAGCAGGGCGCCAATGGTCGGCACCAGCCCCAGCCAGCCGCCCAGGGCGAACACCACCCCGATAATCAACAGCGAGAACGGCACGTCGAGCAGGGCCGTGGCGCTCGGCCCGGTCAGGAACTCACGGACCGTCTCAAAGTCCTTCACGCGGCTGATCTGAGCGCCCACCGTGGCGTTTTCGGTCATCGCCGGGGACAACTGCAACAGCCGCTCGAACACCGACCGGCCGACCAGCACATCGACCCGTGCCCCGATGCGGGCCAGCACCCGCACGCGCAGGCCGCGCAGGACAAGCTCCCCGGCGATGGCAATGCCCATGGCCGACATCAGCGAGATCAGGGTCATCGTCGAGGCCGAGGTGATATAGCGGTCGTACACCGCCATCACGTACAGGGGCGAGGCCACGGCCAGGGCGGTGATAAACAGGGTCAGCACCAACAGCAGGCCCACATGCGGGCGGAACCGCCGCAACACGCCGAGCAGCCAGCTTTGGCCGCGCAGTTGGGTGGCTTCCTCGTCGGTGTCCACGATGTGCTGGAAGGTCACCGCCCAGCCGCGTCGCGCGGTGGTCGGGCCGATCTCCCGGCCGGGTTCAAAGGCGTGGATGCCGTCAGACTCGCGCCCCACCACGACCATGGCGTTGCGGCCGTCGGGCAGGAACAGGCACGGCATGTCGCGGTCGGGCACGGCGTTCAGGCGCACCCGTTCCAGGGTGCTGGAATAGCCCAGTTCCACCATGACCCGGCGCAGCCCGGTGACGTCCAGGGGACCGCCGAAGTGCGGCAGGGCCTCGGCCAGGTGGCGGGTGTCGCCTTTCCAGCCCAGCACCTTGAGCAGCACCGGCAGGCACAGGCCCAGGTCATTGTGCGGCAACAGGTGGGCCGCCGGAAGGGTCAGGGTCCGGGCCTTGTAGCGGATGGGTCCGGCACCCGCCGCACCCCCTGCCATGGGGGGAAGATCGCTGTCTGTCATGGTTTCGTGAGCCATTTCGCCCAACGGGGGGACTGTCATCGGGCGGCTCCTGCGGCACCACCGCTCACCGGCACGCCTGCGGCACCGCCGCCGACAGGTACAAAGCCCCCCGTCGCCGGCAGTTCCTGCAAGATGCCATCGCGCAGTTCATACCGCCGGTCGGCGATGTTCAAGGTGGATGGGCGATGGCTGACCACCACCAGACTACGACGGTTCTTGCGCCGGTTCAGGGCGTCGGTCAGCAACTGGTCGGACGCCCCGTCCAACAGGGCACTGGCGTCATCGAACAGGATGATCGCCGGGTCCAGCGTCAAAACGCGGGCGATGGCGATGCGCTGCACCACACCGCGCGGCAGCACGTTGCCGATCCGCCCGCCCAGCGGCGCGTCGAACCCCTGCGGCAGGTGGGCGGCGATGTCGGTCAGGCCCAGTTCCTCGGCCACCTGCATGGCGGCCATTTCGCGGTCCCGGTCGAACAGGGTCAGGTTTTCCAGCAAGGTGCCGTTAATCAACGTGCCCTGTTCCGGCAACAGGCCGATGGCGTGGTGCAGATTGTACGAATCGGCCGAGGCCAGATCGACACCATCAATGCGCACCACACCCTTTTCCGGCTGGACCTGCCCGGTCATCAGCCACAGCAGCAGCGACTTGCCGCACCCGTTGTCACCGCGAATGGAGATCGACTGTCCGGGCTCCACGGTCAGGGTCACGTCCTCGATCAACATGCGGCCGTCGCGGCGGCCATGCCCCACGCCGACCAAGTCCAGGCGCCCCCGGTGGGTACGACGCAGGCCGCCCACATTTCCCCGGTCCACCTGGGTCTTGACCGGGACGGAGAATGTCTCCTGCAACCGCGCCCGCGCCGTGCTGAGGGTCTGGCGGCGCAGCCACGCGTTGACCGCCGCCTGAATCGGCGGCGCCACCCGTCCGGCCAGCATGGTGCAGGCGGCGAGACTACCGACCGTCATCGCCTCGTCCACGACCAGCATCGCCCCAAAAGCCACGGTCAGGACCGTTGTGACCTGCCCGAACAGCCCGCCGAGCATCTGCACCGAGCCGTTGCGCAGCGCCACCCCCTGACGGCCGTCGATGGCGTTGTCCAGCAGGCGCTCGAACCGCCGCAGCATCTGCGATTCGGCGGCCAACGCCTTGATGGTGTGGACGCCGGCCAGGGTCTCCAGCATGAAGTTGTAGCGGCGTTCATCCTGGATGCCGGTTTCCTCGGTCGCCTTGCGCAGGAACCGGGCCTGGAGGATGGACAGGACGACGAAGATGACCGCGATGCCCACCGGCACCGCCACCAGCCACCCACCCAACAACAAGATGACGGTCAGGAACAGGACCACGAAGGGCAGATCGACAAAGGCCAGCAGCGTGCGCCCGCCGAACTGGTCGCGCAGCTTGTCGATGGCCGCCAGACGCTCCAGATGGCTGCCGCTGCCTTCCTTCTCGTAGGCTGACATGGGAATACTGAGCAGGCGCTTGAGCGACTCGATATGGCCGCGATGCTCGAACCGGGCAGACACATAGGCCGCCATGCCCTCGCGCAACTGGCGCAGCAGCATTTCAAGCAGGATCGCCACGCCCACGCCGATAACCAGGGCATCCAACGTGGCCAGGGACTGGTTGGGCAGGATGCGGTCGTAAACCTGAAGCATGGCCAGCGGCAACGCCAGACCAACCACGTTCAAGAACAGAGAGGCAGCGATCAGTTCGGGCAGCCGCCTGCGGCCGGCAACAATGGCCTCCGGCCGCGTCAATCCTGCCTCCGCCCCCGGAGACGCAACGGCACGTATCGATGTCACGCTTGAATGCCCCGTTAGCCCGATCCGTCAGAATTCGACAGTAGCAGTTTTCGGGGCTTCCGTACATGAGCCTTCAGACCCAGGTTGCAGGCCTTGCGCAGAAAGCTGAACGCTGGTTCATAAAGCCGCGACTCAGCCTACATCAACGCTTTGGACCCCTTTTTTCCCGTGCCGTCACAGGTCGGGCACGGGATGCCTTCCAGAGAGTGCCGGGGGTGCCTTGTTGCCGCTTACATCCACCGCCATCGTTCCGTTGACACGCCGTTCGTGCTAGGCCTAATGGCAAGAACCATCAGGCGGGAGACGCCCATGACCGATGACCTGCGCCGCCAGCGCCGCTTCATGGAAGAGGTGGAACTGGCCATCCGCGCCGCCAACCGCGAGATTATCGGAACCCACATCCCGGCGATGACCCGCGAGGCCTTCGTGCGCCTGGCCGTCGCCGTGGGCAAGGTGCGGGCTGGTTATCTCGATGCCGTGCTCGCCATGGACTGGACCGACCCCAACGAAACGGCGCTCCAGGACCTGCGACGCAAGCGCGAGATGTACGAGGAGGCGCGGCAGGGATTCGAGGCCCTGCGCCACTGCATCGAGGCGGGCTACGTGGACATCGGAGACTCGCACCCCGCCACTCCGGCCAATAAAGGAGGCCCCCGATGACCAAGTCCCGTCCCCCCATCATCCCGGTGCCGCCGCCGGAAAAGGAACGACCCAAGCCCGTCTTGTCGGAGCAGGGTTGCCAGAAATGCGGCGCCACGTTTCGCTGGGAACGCATCGACCCGGACCGCCCAAGCTCTCCCCTGACCCTGCGCGTGCTCAAGGGGTCGGACCGTTGCGACTGCGGCTACGGCCGCCCGCGCGGAGAACGGAAGAGGTAGAACACCGCCTCAGAACATTGGGGGCAGATGCTTGTCGAGGACCACGGCCAGAAACACGATGGCCAGATACTGCATGGACCCAAAGAAGGTGCGACGCGCCGTCACCGGGCCGGGATCGCGGCACAGCTTGACGTTCAGCCACAGGAAGTGCAGGCCACCCGCCGTCGCCAGCACGCCATAGAGCCATCCCAATTCACCGAGCATCCACGGCAGCGCGGCCGACGCCACCAGGGCCAGGCTGTTGACCATGATCCAGCGGGCACAGCGGACATCGCCGACCAGCACGGGCAGCATGGGCACCCCGGCCTTGGCGTAGTCGTCCTTGAGCAGGATGGCCAGCGCCCAGAAATGCGATGGCGTCCACAGGAACAGGGTGATCGCCATCAGGGTCGGCAACAGCCAGATCGTCGGATCAACCGCCGCCGCGCCGGCCAGGATGGCGAAACTGCCCGCCGCTCCGCCGATCACGATGTTCAGCCACGTCCGCCGCTTGAGCCACACCGTGTAGACGATCCCATAGATAAACGCGCCCAGGAACAGGTGCAGCGCCACCGCCCAGTTGAACTGCCCTGCTGCCAGCCACAGCCCAGCAATCAACAGGGCGCCGGCCAGCCAGACGGCCAGATAGGGGTTGCGCATGGCACCCGACGCCAGCGGTCGCCCCTTGGTGCGGGTCATCAGGCGGTCGAGATCGCGGTCATAGAAATGATTGAACACCGACGAGCTGGCCGAGCCCAGTAACATGGACAGCCCCAACACCAGCAGGGGAACAACGGAAATCTCTTCGGCGACCGCCGCATAACCGACCATTGCGGTCAGCGCGATCATAAACCCTATCCGCAGCTTGAAGAGTTCCAGGGTGCTTCGCAGCGTCATGTCCCACCTCCCGTTCGGCGTTCTCCGGCCTGGACCCGCCTTTTTGTGCAGCCTTTTGCGACTGCGTATGGTTCTTGGACGGGATCAGTGTGGCAGAGCCGGCCCCCTCTCCGCAAGACCAACTGCACTAGTAGGATATTGTGGAGGATGCACACGGTCTGGAAATGCCTGGGCCGCCGCTAAAGTTCCAGCAGCGGCTTGCTGGGGGCCAGCTTGCCGAGGGCCAGGACCACGAAGGTCACCCCCCCAAAGACGGCGAGCACCGCGCCGCCCCCCATCACCACCATGGCCCCGACCTCAAGCGGCGAGGACAAGGCCTGATCGGCCCCGGCGGTCTTGCGGGCCACGCCGCCCGTTCCGGCCAGCCACAGGCCCACGGCGTGCAGCAACTGGCCGACGCCATAGGCCCAGATACAGGCCAGCGGCCAGCGTCGCCCGGCCAGCGGGCGGCCCAGACGGGGCAAAACAACCTCGATCACGAACACCATGAAGGCCAGGGTCACGCCGCCGATCACGGCGTGGTAGTGGCCGGTCGTGCGCGTATCGCCCTGGCCCATGAAATAGCCGAGAACCCCACCGACCGCGAACAGCAGCAGCGACAGGACCAGCCCCGCACCGGCTGGACGGCCGCAGGGAACGCCGCGCCGCACCAGCGCCCAGGCCAGAGCGACCATCATCACCGCCGGCTGGACGATCAGGCCATAGCGGTACAATTCGGTGAAGCCGGTGACCAGCCGGGCATCGCCCGCCTCCAGCAGCAGGTACAGGACCGGCCCGCCGAAGGCCACCGTGACAAGCAGGGCCAGCACGCGCCGGAACCACACCTGCGGTAACGGCGGCACGGCGTGCAGGCGCTCGCCCACCACCTGCCAGGCAACCAGCATCAGGGCGGTATTGACGAATTGCAGGATATGGCCGCCGCCCCAGAACAGCGCCTCGTAGTGCGGCTCATCCTCCAGGCCGGGCGGAAGCTGGCGCCACGCGAGCAGGAAGCACCACAATGCCACCAAATAGATGATGCCAGCCGCCGCCACGCCGAACGACGCCCCCTCCATGGGGCGCGGCATGGACGCCAGCAACCGCCCGACCGGCAGGGCGATGCACACCAGGAATAGCACCAGCCCGGCGAAGAAGGCCGGATGCGCCCCGACCGGGACGTAGTTGTTGAGGATCGGCACGCCCCATCCCGCCATCACCGGCACGGCCATGACCGGAAGGCTCAGCGCCGCACCGCGCACGGCCAACGCACCAACGGCGGGACCGCGCACCGCCACCCCATCCTCGGCCAAGCCCGAGGCCGCCCAGGTCGCCATCAGCCCCAGCACGGCGAGGTACCACAGCACCACCGTGAACACCACATGGACCACCAGCGCCATGCGGAAGTACCCGGCCGGCAGCAGATCCTGCACCACCGGGGTGCGCAGCAGCGCCAGCGACAGGGCCATCAACCCGCCCAGCGCCAGCGCGCCGACCGCCAACAGCGCCCAGTGGCGCATTTCCGCATCAAGGGACTGTCGCACCATCACCCCAGGGTTCCAGCGCACATATCAGGGCACCGGCGCATAAAGGTGGTACAGCATCACGTAGATCACCACGCCCGTCACCGAGACGTACAGCCAGATCGGCATGGTCCAGCGGGCCAGCGGCCGGTGCCGCTCGATGGTGCCGCGCATGCCGCGCCACGCGGTCACGGCAATCATCGGAGTGACGACGGCGGCCAGGATCACATGGCTTATCAGCATGGCGTAGTAGGCCGGACGCACCCACCCCTGCCCGGCGAAAACGAAGATCGGCGCCGTGAGGTGGTAGACCACGTAAAACACCAGGAACAGCGCCGAGGTGACCAGCGCAGCCACCATCACCGGGCGATGAACGTCGGCCCGTCCGGCCCGCGCCATGGTCAACCCGATGACCAGCAGGACGGTGGTGACGGCATTCAGCGCGGCGTTGACGTGCGGCAGCGTCGAGACTGTGTCCATGCGTCCCCTCCCCCTTTATTCCCCTAAAGCTCAGGAGGTGAAGCCCTTGGCGGCCCACACCAACTGGATGCTCAGGTACAGCCCGAGGACGATCAGCGCCAGCGTCACGCCGAGGGCGCGGTTGCTGAGCCGGGCGGGCTTTTCCGTCTGGGACATCGCAGGTCTCCTGTGGCGGCACGGACCATCAGCCTAGCGGTCCAAGACCGACAGCGAAAGGCCGTTGATGCGTCAGGCGGATGAAAGCGCAAGATTACCCGTCTCCGTGACGCGGGTTTATCCTTTTGCGCCACGATGCTCCACCATGCGGATGAGGCCAGTCCCACCCAAGGGGTTGGCGTGGCGTTTGGTTTTACCGGGGCGATCCAGAGTGCTATACTCCCACGCAATGCTCGGGTATTCGCCCGATCCCCGGAGCGGTTTCCTCCGGAACACGACAGGGAGGTAGGCCATGGCCACGCAATCCACACCCTTCCACGCGCCACGGGCGCATCCGGCCCAGGAACACCCGCCCGAGGGCAAGTATACCGAACCGGCGCACCACGACGACAGCCCCTACTGGTTCGGCGGCACCACGCCCCCGACCATCCGCATGGTCAGCGCCGACGACACCACCCGCTGGCTGGTCCGTGGCTGGCACGACCTGCTCGCCGCCCCCACGGTCAGCCTGACCTATGGCGCGATTTTCGTGATTGCCGCCTATGTGATCGTTTTCGGCCTGGGCCAGATCGGCATGACGTCGCTCATTCTGCCTTTGATGGCCGGGTTCATGCTGATCGGCCCGCTGGCCGCCGTGGGCCTGTACGAGGTCAGCCGCCTGCACGCCCTGCGCCAACCGGTCAGTGTGGGAGCCGCGCTGTCAGCCTTCACGCGTTACAGCGGGCAGCTTCTGGTGATCGGCCTGGCGTTGATGCTCATGCTGATGCTGTGGGTGGTGACGGCGATGTACATCTTCGCCATCTTCTACACCGGGGCGCCCCCGGCCATGGAAACCTTCGTCAGCGATCTGGTGCTGGCGCCCCAGGCTCCGCTGTTCCTGCTGGTCGGCACGGCGGCTGGCGGCGTCCTGGCGGCCATCGTGTTCGCCATCAGCGCGGTGTCCTTGCCGATGATCGTCGATCGCAACGTCTCGCCGGTCCACGCCATGGCGACCAGCGTCATGGCGGTGCGCCAGAACTGGAAGGTGATGATTGGTTGGGCGGCGATGATCGTTCTCATCACCATGGCGGGCATGGTGACATTCTTCGTCGGCCTGGCCCTGGCCCTGCCGCTGGTCGGGCACGCCAGTTGGCATGCCTACAGGGGCATGGTGGAGTAAGGGTTCAACCCTTGGCGCCCCCTGGAGCGGTCGCTTGCGCATTGGTCCGCTGACGCGGATGGCTGCCGCCAACCTGGAGCGACGCTCCAGACCTCACTTGTTTTCTTGAAGAAAAAAAGGGGGTTTGGGGCTTGCCCCAAGCGGGCTTGGGCGGCAGCCCAAGAAGCACATCGAACGCAGACTACTTCAGCCCTTGGCGGCGTCGTCCATCTTGTCGATGTACTTGCGCAGGAAGGCCCAGAACCAGTCGGGCTGGTAACCGGGGATGCGGCCCACTTCCTTGCCGTTGTCGTCGAGGACCACGAACGTCGGGGTGAACACCAGCCCCTTGATGTGCGCCAGATCCTTGGGCCACGGCTCGCTGGACGACACGCGGCGCAGGGGCAGGCGGGCACCCTCGTCAGTCTTGGGGTAGATGGGCGCCACCTCTTCGTCCCACTGCTCGCAGTAGGCGCAGCCGATGCCGTGGTAATAGAGCAACTCGGCGGCAACGGCCGGAGTGCCGAGCCCTATCCAGGCCAGCCCCAGGGCGGCGAGAAAATGTCGAAGACCCATGCCGCGCCGGGCGCTCCGCTCCCGGTGACGTCCGGCGGGTGCGGCAGCACTGCAGGCGGCGGTCGGGACGGAACGTGCGGGCATGGGTCTCCTCCAATTCAGCAGGAAGCGATGGACCGGACCCCTTCATGGACCCCGGCCGCCGAGTCGGCCTGCCTAGTTCTTCTGGATCTGAAACGTATACACGCCACCAGCTTCCTGCTGGCCGAGCAGCGAATTGCCGGTCTGACGGCAGAACGCGTCAAAGTCCTTCACGGAACCGGGGTCGGTGGCCTGGACTTCCAGGATGGCGCCGGCGGCGAGGTCCTTGATGGCCTTCTTGGCGCGCAGAATCGGCAGCGGGCAGTTCAGGCCCTTGACGTCCAGGACGGTCTTGTCGCTCATTGAAACTTCTCCCTCAGTCGGTATGGTTTGGTTTTTTGTGAACTTGAAACGACTCGGGCACCAGCCAGCCTGCCCCCCAGAGCCACACGGGCGGCCTGGACAGGGTGGCGGCCGGCAATCGGGTCAGATGAACAGGTTGATTTCGCTCTGCGTGGCCGTTTCGATGTACGTGGCCGCGCCGGCATATTCCAGACCGTCGATCATGTCTTCCTGCTTGTATTCAAACAGGTCCATGGTCATCTGACAGACGATAAAGCGCACCTCGGCCTCGATGGCCAGATCACGCAGTTCCTCCAGCGAGGCCACGCCCTTCTTTTTGATCATGTTCTTCATCATCGACGTCGCCATCGAATCGACGCCCGGAATCATGCCGATGATGTTGGGCATGGCCATGTGCATGCCCATCATGGGCATCTCCATGGCCGCGTTGCCGAGCGGCGTGACCTGGACGTCGAGCTTCTTCTTGAGCAGCGCCAGACCGTAGAAAGTGAAGAACAGCGTGACGTTCAGGCCCATGCTGGCCGCCGTGGTGGCGAGAATCAGCGGCGGATAGCCCCAGTCCAGGGACCCCTTTGTCACAATAATGGACATGCTCTTGGCGTTCGCCTCGGACATGTAATCCCTCCCATGGTTGCCTTCCGGTCCCGCGCCCCGGATGGGGACTCGTCCAGAGGCAGGGCCGGTTTCCGGCCGTTGGTTCCGCGCACCCGGCGTACCGGGCGCGGCTTTACAGCGCTGCGCCTTGCCCCGTTGCGACCACGCCCGCCGTAATTCCCGGCGGTCGTCCGCATGTGAAGGCTTGCCGCGTGACCGTAGCGACTGCTAATTTAGAACATCCCAATATAAAAACAAAGACCCTACACGCCATCTGCCGCCATCGCGTTCAATCGGGCCAGACCCGCCGCTGCGGCACCAACGAAAAACGGGGGGGACGGGACACCCCTCTGAAAAGACTCAATCGGGAGGACGTCTCGTGGAAGACATGCCAATTTCCACCCTTATCGGCTGGTGGGCCCTGGCCGCCGGCATCGTGTTCGGGGCCACTGCGAACAAAACAAATTTCTGCACCATGGGCGCCATCTCGGACATGGTGTTCATGGACGACTATGGCCGCATGCGCGCCTGGGTGCTGGCCATTGCCGTTGCCCTGATCGGCACCACGGTGCTGCACGTCAGCGGCATGATCGACATCAACAACAGCATCTATCGCACCGCCAACCTGGGGTGGTTCGGCGCCGTGCTGGGCGGGCTGATGTTCGGCTTCGGCATGACCATGGCCGGCGGCTGCGGCAACAAGACGCTGGTCCGCATCGGCGGCGGCAACCTCAAGAGCATCTACGTTTTCCTGATCATGGGCATCTTCGCCATCATGACCCTGCGCGGCCTGACCGGCATGGCGCGTGTCGAGATGGAAGCCCTGACCAACATTGACCTCGGTGCCGCCGGGTACACATCGCAGGGCGTCGAGGAATTGATCGCCAGCGGCTTCGGCCTCAGCGCCGACATGGTGCGCTGGGTACTGGTCGCCATCCTGGGCGGCGGCGCGCTGGTATGGTGCTTCAAGGACGCCGAGTTCCGCGCCTCGCCGGCCAACATGCTGGGCGGCCTCATCATCGGCCTGCTGATCCCGGCCGGCTGGTACATCACCGGGGTCCTCGGCTTTGACGAGTTCGAGCCGGCGCCGCTGATGTCGTTCACCTTCGTCGCACCGTCGGGCGAGACCATCCAGTACCTGATGATCTTTTCCGGAGCGACCATCAACTTTGGCATCGCCTCGGTGTTCGGCGTCATCCTGGGGTCGTTCCTGATGGCCCTGGGCACCCGCAGCTTCAACCTCGAAGGCTTTGGCGACGCGGCCGACATGCTGCGCCACTCCTTCGGTGCCGCGCTGATGGGCATCGGCGGCGTGCTGGCGCTGGGCTGCACCATCGGCCAGGGCATCACCGGCATGTCCACCCTGGCGCTCAGTTCGTTCCTGGCGCTCGGCTCCATCATCTTTGGTGGCGTGCTGGGCATGAAGTACATGGAGGAAGGGTCGATCTTCGGTGCCCTGCGCGCCATGGTCCCCGGCCGGGCCTGAAAGAAATCTGACCCAAAATCCTGACGCAAACGTTCGAGGCGAAAAAGTATCCTCGGAACTCTAAAGGATAGTGTGCAGTGCGGCGACCGGGACCTTCCCGCGTCGCCGTTTTTGCGTCCGTGGGCCGTTGCTGCCGCAGTCTCAGCGGGTTACCATTCAATCCGCATGTGTGCGGCGCAATATTCCATGCTGCTTATCTAACATTAGGAAACATTCATAAAAGGATTGCGCTCGACAACGTTCTTTCACTACACTTTTGGGAACAACAACGGTCCAACAATGGACCCGGCGGTGGACACTCCTTCGTGGGTGACTCCAGCTATCTGAACAGGGAGGAATGATGACCGTGACCCCGCACACCTTCGGGCTCCGCCGCCCCATGATCGCCTGCGCCACGGCACTGGTCGGTCTGACCTTGGCCGGGACCGCCTCGGCCGAAATGGCCCGCGTCCAGGACCCCGGACTCCAGCCCTACACCATCAACGGCGCTGAAATCTCCGAGCCCCTGACCGCTGAGCCGGGCGACGCAAAGCGCGGCAAGGCGCTGTTCATCAACCGCAAGATGGGCAACTGCCTGACCTGCCACACCGCGCCCATCCCCGAGGAAGACTTCCACGGCAACGTCGGCCCCGACCTCGCCGGGGTCGGCAGTCGCATGACCGCCGCCGAACTGCGGCTGCGCCTGGTCGATGCCAAGGCCCTGCTGCCCGAGTCGCTGATGCCGTCGTTCTACCGCACTGCCGGCCTGCGCCAGGTGAAAAAGGACTTCGTCGGCAAGCCGATCCTGAAGGCCCAGGAAATCGAAGACGTCATCGCCTACCTTCAGACCCTGAAGTAGGCCCAACCGAACCCGCGCAATAGCGACGATCATTCCGGGCGCCGCCGCCCCCACGCTGGGGCTCCGTCCGGCCAAGGAGGAAACAAGGGAATGTCTGTGCTGAAGGAAACGCGCCTGGCGTTGAGCCGTCGTCAGTTGCTCACCGCCGCCGGCACCGGCCTGGTGGCCGCCGCCGGCCTGTCGGTGATGACCGCCCGTCCGGCCGCCGCCGCCGCGAGCGCCGAGGAAATGATCGCCAAGATCGCCGGCGGCACCCCCAAGGAAGGCCTCGTCAAGGTTGACGGCCCCGAGATCGCGGAAAACGGCAATACCGTGCCGGTGACGATCGAAGTCGAGTCACCCATGACGGCCGACAACTACGTCAAGTCCGTGCATGTGTTCGCCGATGGCAACCCCAGCCCGGAAGTCGCCGCGTTCACCTTCACGCCGCAGTCCGGCAAGGCCTTTGCCAAGTTCCGCATCCGTCTCGCCAAGACCCAGAACGTCCGGGCCGTGGCCATGATGAGCGATGGGTCGTCCTACGTCGGCAGCAAGGAAATCAAGGTCACCATCGGCGGCTGCGGCGGCTGATCGGCCACGCCTCCTGACCAACCGACTGACCGACCGCCTGCCGCAAAAGACCGGGCGAGAACCGAGGAGAATTCAAGATGTCCGCCAAGCCGCGCGTCCGCGTGCCCAGCACCGCCAAGAAGGGCGAGGTGTTCGAGATCAAGACCGTTATTTCCCACTCGATGGAATCCGGCCAGCGCAAGGCCGCCGACGGCAGCCCCATCCCGCGCAAGATCATCGACAAGTTCGTGTGCACCTACAACGGCAAGGAGGTCATGACCTCCCAGTGGTACGGTGCCGTGTCCGCCAATCCGTACCTGGAGTTCTTCTGCACCGCCACCGAGAGCGGCACGCTGGAGTTCACCTGGCACGACGAAGGCGGCGAAACCTACACCGCCACCGCCGATATCAAGGTGACCTGAGCACGCATCAGCGGCTCGGGACTTAAATAAACCGCGGGGGCGGTCCGCGAAGCCGACCAACAAGGCGTAAAGTCTGCGGCGCGAGGACAAAGGACCGCCCCGAACGAACGGTAGAGGAGGCAGTACGAGATGGGAGCGAAACGCTTTGGCGGGCTCGCCGCCACCATCCTGGCAATGACGCTGGCGGTTCCGGCTTTTGCCAGCGATGCCAAAGATGATCCCTTGGCCGCATACCGCAGCGGCGAAATGTATTCCGGCTACGTCACCGGGGATCCAAGCTCGCGCGAGATCCAGGACGACGACATGATGAACCCGTCGTTCCTGTGGGTGGACAAGGCCGCCGAGTTGTGGACCACGGCCGACGGCACCGCCGGCAAAAGCTGCGCCGACTGCCATGGCGACGTGGAAAGCCTCAAGGGTGCCGCGACCAAGTACCCGACCACGGATGCCGCGACCGGCAAGTTCATGAACGTCGAACTCAAGATCAACGACTGCCGCGAGCGTCAGATGGGGGCCGCCCCGTTCAAGTTCGAGAGCGATGAACTGCTCGGCATGACCACCCTGGTCAAGCTGCAGTCGCGCGGGATGCCGATGAACATCGACATCACCGGCCCGAACGAGAAGTGGTTCAAGAAGGGTGAGGAGTTCTACTTCACCAGCCGCGGTCAGCTCGATCTGGCCTGTGCCGACTGCCACATCACCAACGAAGGCATGTACATGCGGGCCGAAAAGCTGAGCCAGGGCCAGCCGAACGGTTTCCCGACCTATCGCATGAAGTGGCAGAAGCTGGGCTCGCTGCACCGCCGTATGCGCGGCTGCAACGACAACATCCGGGCCGAAAAACTCAAGGGCCTGGGCGAAGACTACTTGGCCGTCGAGACCTACATCTCCTGGCGCGCCAGCGGGTTGCCGGTGGAAACGCCGTCCGTGCGCAAGTAGGACCGGCCGGCTACGGCACCCAACCCACAAAAGGGGGGAAGCGCGCCACACGGATGCGCCCTTCCCCCCGCCGGGTTTTGCACCAACGACAGTCCACCGTTGCGACCTGAGAGTCAGGGCGCCGTCCCCTGCCCCGCCCGAACATCTGGCGGAACGCCAGAGGACTGTCCGGTGGACCTCCGCAGAAGACCGCCAGGACTTTAGGCCAAGACTTCAGGCAGGACAGATTTAGGAGTTCCGTTTCCATGCTCAGTCGCCGTGATTTTCTGCAGGTGGCCATCGCCGCCGCCGCGTTTGCCGGCCCCGTCGCGGGAACCCTGGGGCGCGCCGCCGCCGCGCAGGGGCTGACCCAGGATGCCCTGCTGTCCTTCGAGCCGGTCGGCCAGGTCACGCTGCTCAACTTCACCGACATCCATGCCCAGTTGACGCCGATCCATTTCCGCGAACCATCGGTCAACATCGGCGTCGGCGGGGCCGCCGGGTTGGTGCCGCACCTGACCGGCAAGGCCCTGCTGAACGCCTATGGCATCAAGGCCGGCACGGCGCAGGCCCACGCCCTGGCCTACAACGACTTTGACCAGCTCGCCAAGCAGTACGGCCGGGTCGGCGGCGTCGCCCACATGGCGACCCTGGTCAAGGCCATCCGCGCCCAGCGCCCCGACAACACCCTGTTGATCGACTGCGGCGACACCTGGCAGGGGTCCTACACCTCGCTCGAATCGCGCGGCGAGGACATGGTGCGGGTGATGAACGCCATGGGCGTTGACGTCATGACCGCCCATTGGGAATTCACCTACGGCGCCGAACGGGTCAAGGAACTGGTCGACAAGCTCGACTTCCCGTTCTTGTGCGCCAACGTCCGCGACGCCACCTGGGGCGACGCGGTGTTCGAGGACACGGCGTTCTTCGAGCGCGGCGGCGTCAAGGTCGCGGTGATCGGACAGGCCTTCCCCTACACCCCGGTCGCCAACCCCGGCCACATGATCCCCGAATGGGAATTCGGCATCCGCGACGACAACATGCAGGAAAAGGTGGACGCCGCCCGCGCCGCCGGGGCCGAGTTGGTTGTTGTGGCGTCGCACAACGGCTTCGACGTGGACCGCAAGATGGCCAGCCGGGTCACCGGCATCGACGTCCTGTTGACCGGCCACACCCACGACGCCGTGCCCGATGTGGTGCGGGTGAACGATACCCTGCTGGTGGCCTCGGGCTCGCACGGCAAGTTCCTGGCCCGCCTGGACGTCAAGGTGGAGAACAAGAAGGTGGTCGCCCACAGCTTCCGCCTGATCCCGGTATTCTCGGACGTCATCGACGCCGACCCGGAAATGGCCAAGCTGGTCGAGGACATCCGCGGCCCCCATTCCTCGGTCATCAACGAGGTTCTGGGCCGTACCGAGTCTCTGCTGTACCGGCGCGGCAACTTCAACGGCACCTTCGACGACCTCATCTGCCAGGCCCTGATCGAGGGGCGCGACGCAGAAATTTCCATGTCCCCCGGCTTCCGCTGGGGCTCCTCGCTGCCGAGCGGGTCCGAGATCACCATGGACCACGTCTATCACCAGACCGCGATCACCTACCCCAACGCCTACCGCTCCATGATGAAGGGCGAGATGGTCAAGGCGATCCTGGAGGACGTGGCCGACAACCTGTTCCACCTCGATCCCTACTACCAGCAGGGCGGCGACATGGTGCGCGTCGGCGGCATGTCCTACACCATCAATCCGCACGAAAAGATGGGGTCGCGTATTTCCAACATGACCCTGGTCCGCACCGGGGAACTGATCGACCCCAGCCGCGACTATGTTGTGGCCGGCTGGGCCTCGGTCAACGAGGGCACCGAGGGACCGCCGGTGTGGGACGTGGTGGCCAACCACATCCGGGCCAAGAAGACCGTGTCCCAGCCGGAAAGCCAGTTGGTCAAAGTCGTGGGCGTTTAAAACTCAATACGCTGAGGAGGCAGGGCGGCCATGTTCGATGTTTCCTATTTCGGGGCCCTGACGGCCGGCGTCCTGACCTTCCTCAGCCCGTGCATCCTGCCGCTGGTGCCGGCGTACCTGTGCTTCATCAGCGGCCAGTCGCTGGAGCAGATCGCCGGCAGCCAGAACATCCGCCCCAATGCCAACGGCACGGCGTCCATCGAGGGCGGCGGGCCGACGGTCAGTTGGAAGACGGTGTTCCTGCCCGGCCTCGCCTTCGTCATCGGGCTGTCCCTGGTGTTCATCGCCATGGGCGCGGCGGCCAGCGGCTTCGGCCAGTTCATCGCCCAGCACAAGCGCACCCTGGGCACCGTCGGCGGCGTGGTCATCGTGCTGTTCGGCCTGCACTACATGGGCCTGTTCCGCCTGGGCTTTCTGAACTTCGAAAAGCGCATCCACCTGGAGAACAAGCCGGCCGGGCTGGCCGGGGCATTCATCATCGGGATGGCCTTCGGGTTCGGCTGGACGCCCTGCGTGGGGCCCATCCTGTCCACCATCCTGATGATCGCTTCGACCGGCGACGACGCCTTTTATGGCATGAGCCTGTTGTCCACCTTCTCGGCCGGGCTGGGCATCCCGTTCCTGCTGGCCGCCCTGGCCGCCGGGCCGTTCATGCGCTTCCTGTCGCGGTTCCGCCGCCATATGCGCAAGGTCGAACTGGCCATGGGCGGGTTCCTGGTCCTGACCGGCGTCCTCATCCTGACCGGCAGCCTGACCGACATCACCGGCTGGATGCTGCGCACCTTCCCCATTCTCGCCGGCCTGAACTAAAGCCGGAAACCTACTCCTTCCCCCCCTGCACGTCCGGCATGACCGCAGCCATCCGCATGCTCAGGTGGTCGGCCAGGCGCAGGGCCATGGCGACGATGGTGAGCGTCGGGTTGGCATAGCCACACGTCGGGAACACAGAGCTTCCGGCAATATACAGGTTGCGCATGCCGTGCACGCGGCAATCGCCATCGACCACGCCATGGCGCGGATTGGCGCTCATGCGGGTGGTGCCGATGTGGTGCATCCCACCTTCCAGAGAATCGGGCCAGCCTTCGTCTTCCACCCATTCGGCCATGCGCGCCCGTCCGGCCCCCTCGCCCGCAAGACCTTCGCCGATGACGCGGGCCGAGGTAACGGCGGTGTGCCGATCCAAGTCGGTCAAGCGCCAGTCCAGAACCGGCCGCCGCATGCCCAAGACATCGCGGTCATCGCCCAGCATCACTCGGCTGTCCGGGTTGGGAACCTGTTCGCCATAGATCTTGACGCTGACCGCATGGCCATCGCCCGCCAACGGACGATAGCGCTGGCCGTTAAGTTTGCGCCAAGTACCTTCCGCTACGTCGTCCAGGTCGGCGAGAATCAGCGGCAGGGTCTCCAGCGCTTCGTCCAGATCGCCCTTCCGCACACCGTTGAGCAGGCGGCGCAAGGCGACGAACCCGGTGACGTCCTCGTGGTACGCCACAGAGTCGAGGGTGGCACCGCCGTTGGCGACGCCCAGTTCTTCCTGCACTTTCGGTTCGAGAACCATACATGGCTTGAGGTAAAGCCCCTCGACATTGAACCCGAAATAAGGCTGCACCTTTTCCTTGGGCGTCGTCATGGCGATGTTGACCGGCCAGGTCTCAAAATGCTCCATGAAGTAACGGCCGACGGTGTCGTGGCTGTTGCCGATCCCAGCGGTGTGTACCTGATCGGACGACAGCAGCAGACGCGGGTTTTCGATGCCGCCACAGGCCAGCACGTAACGGCCGGCACGGGCGGTGGCGGTGGTGCCATCCAGGGTCGCCAATCGCAGGCCACTCACCACCTCGCCGCCGTCATCGACCATGATTTCCGTGACGTTGGCGTGCAACAGGATGGTCACGTCCTCGGCGTTAACCAGTTCCTGCCGATAGACGGCGCCGAACCGGGTGGGCGGACCGAATTGGAACACACGGGACTGGACCCGGCTCAGGTCCGGCAAGCGCGCCTCTGGATCCAGCCAGTCAGATAGGTCGTAGCGCAGCGGGCCAAGTTGGCACACCTCCTGCGCCTCGCCGTAGTAGCGGGCGACGTCATCGTAGGAAATCGGCCAGCCGCTGTCGGGCACCGCGCTCCGGCGGTCGAAGTCCAGTGGCATCAGGGGGACGCACATGCCTTCCCAGTGCATCGTCGCGCCGCCAAAATACCGCAGCCGGGCCGTGTCGAGAGGGATGTAGGGCAAGCCGGTCAAGCGCCCCTTGTAGAGATCTTGAGCCTGCGCGGAATACTCAAAACCACCGCTTTCGAGAAGCAAGACTCTGTGACCCTGGCCACGCAGGCGGCGGGCCAGTGTGATGCCGGCCGCACCGGCCCCAATGATGCACAGGTCGGCCTCGATGGTGGCATCCTGCGGCAAGTCGCGCAGATCCTTCAGCACCCGACACCCCCTTCCACACACAGCAGCAGGGCGCACAAACGCCCCTCGGCCTCGGCCACCAACCACCCATCAACTGTCAGTGTGCGTCCAGCCCGGAAGTCAGCCTGACGGGCCGGCCCAAAGGCGTGGCAGATGTCCCGCCAACCAGCCCCTGGGGCGCACCCCAATCCGGCGATCAGGGCGCCACGGTTGCGTTGGTCGGGATGGTGGGTCAGGTAATGCTCGCCAATGCGGCGCGCGGCAGGGGAAGAAAAGGACGCTGCCAAGACCGCCGATGGCGTGGAAACAATCGGTGCGACAAAAGCGAGGGCCGCCGCGGCAGTGGCGCCGTGAAGGAAGGTTCGCCGCCTCATGGGTCCTCCAATTCCCTATTATGGAAATGCAGTGGGATTCATGATGGACGGGATGCCTGGGGCTGTAAAAGGTCAGCAACGGGGTTAGGCCCTCCCCGCTGCCGCCATGATCGAATGGAGTACGGCCTGCCCGGACGAAGCCGGCGGACGCTACTGCTGGGGCGCCTCCTGCGCGGCGACTTTTTCAAGGATATAGCGCTGGAAGGGCTGGTCCTTGGCATAACGCTTGTCCCAGACGTATTCGAACATCGCCGTGAAATGGAACGGGCGGAAGTACCCTGGCATCCGCGCCACCTCGATCTGCGGCCCGGTCTTGCCGTCAATGGCGGCAGGGTCCTCGGGCAGGAACAGGATGGTCGGGGTGAAGTTGACCGCATAGCGCGACGCCAGATCCTTTTCCGCCAGCACGGTGCCGTCGAAGTCGGTGACCTCTCGGTCGCCCCACAGGTTGATCTGCAAGATGTTGAACCGCTCCCGAATCCACGCGTTCAGGACGGGATCGGCGAGGTTGACGGTGTGCATGTCGCGGCAGTACGGGCAGCCGTTCTGCTCGAAAATGATGGCGAACCGCTTACCGGCGGCGGTCGAGGCTTCAAGGTCTTCGCTCAGGTCAAGGAAGCTGTTGAGGAACCATTCCTGATGATAAAGGCCATCATCGCCCAGGATTGGCTCGATACGCTCCTGGGCCTGGGCCTGGGCCTGGGCCTGGGCCTGGGCCTGGGCCATCCCGACCGAGGACACGCCGATCAGCATGGCAGCGCCCGTCGCCACTGCTGCAACCGCCTTCAGAAAAGCCATGGTGAAATCCTCCCTGGTGGTTGAGAGACTTATCGCCCCCTTTACGGAATGATTGTAGTCCAGCCGCGCAGGCTGCGCTCCACGATTTCGGCGATGCCCACCTGGACCACCTCGACCCCCGGCACCAAGTCACGCTCGCGCTTGCCGATGGTGTCCAGGGTGTTGCCGCAGGCAACGAACGTGATGCCATAGTCCTGAAGGCTCTTGATGCGCTCGGCCGCCGTGGCACTTTCGCCGATCAGATGGCGCACGCCCCCGGCAAAGGTGATGATCGCCACCTCCACATGGTCAATGCCATAGAACTTTTGCAGGTTGATGGCGTTGTGCATGGCGCCTTCAAAGCGTGCGGGATCGTCGGTCGAGACCTGGAGCACGATGCGCCGGGGGTTGTCCCAGTCCGGCGCCGGGTCGGCCAGTTCGACCACGCGCCCCGAATCGGCTGCCACGGCGGTCCCCGGCAGACCGCTCAACAGGCCCGCAAGGCCCACCACAACAGCCGCAACCATGGTCATGCGGCGGAAAAAACGACTCGTCACAGGCGTTGCTCCCTGAATTTTTTGTCTTGTTCCAACTGTAGCACATCGGCCCGCTCCACCTTACATGAGCAGCGACTAATCTTTACACCGTCCTGGCAGCCGATTATAGGTGGCGTGACAGGTCCATTGGACGGGTCCATTGGAGGATAAATCTGATGTTCGGCTGGTTCACCAACCCAGAGGCGCAGGCAAACATGAACGACAAGGTCCATATGGTCGCCCCGCGCACCATCATGCAGTGGATGAGCCACGACGAATGCGTGGTCATCGACGTGCGCGAGCCCAACGAGTACGTCCAGGCCCATATCCCCGGCTCCATCCTGATGCCGCTGTCGCAGTTCGACCCGGCCAAGGTCCCGGTCGATCCGGCCAAGAAGCTGGTCATCCACTGCCGGTCGGGCAACCGCTGCGGCATGGCCGCCGCGCGCATGATGGCGGCCGGCTTCGGCGGCGAGATCCACCGCATGGAGGGCGGCATCATGAACTGGCGCATTCAGGGCGGAACGGTCGAGAGCGGCGCTTGAGGCATTTTCCCCGGTTCCGAGAATCGAGCGTGAATCAAAGGCTTGTCGGTTCCGTTTGAAACACGGTCCCGAACGTGTCCATGATTGCAGTCACAAAGCGGCAATGACCGCAGCGGCACAAGACCGCATATGTGGCAGCTCGTATACGGGACACCGCAGGGAGGAACCGCCGATGGGCGTAGATGATCGCTTCTTTTCAGAACACCTGAATCCGTTTGCCAATGGCGCACAGATCTCTCGCAACGCCTCCGACCGCCGTGTTTTTCTGGTGGTCATAGACGAAACCGACGAGGTCGAGGCTGCGCTGCGCTTCGCGTGCCGGCGGGCACGGAACTCCGGGGGACGGGTGGCCTTGTTCTCGGCCCTCAAGCCGCCGGAGTTCCAGCACTGGATGTTCGTCGGCAACCTCATGCAGGAGGAAGCCCGCGAGGACGCCGAGGAACGCCTGCAACAGTACGCGGCGGCGGTGCATCATTGCTCGGGCGAAATGCCGGAAATCTTCCTGCGCGACGGCGAAACCCGCCAGGCCCTGTTCGATCTGGTCGATGAGGATGACGGAATCTCCGTCGTCGTCCTGGCCACCGCATCGTCCAGCGACCGTGGCCCAGGGCCGCTGATCGAGGCCCTAACCGGAAAACACGCGGGTAAGCTCCGCGTGCCGGTCACTATCGTTCCGGGCAATCTTAGCCCGGATGAGATAGACGGTTTGACTTAAATCAGCCTAATCTAATATTCTCTTCCCGGAATACGGCAACAAGCCCAGATCGGCCGTGGCGGCGCACCGCGTCTTCACGGTCGATTCAATGGGCCCCGCCGGCACTGCGCCGGCATGACGGGGAGGAAATTGGGACATGGCGCTAGACCATCCGGTCGAGGGCGACGGCGTTGACACGTCTCCGACAGTGGCCGACGAGGTCAAATATACGACCTGCTACATGTGTGCCTGCCGCTGCGGCATCCGCGTGTACGTCAAGGACGGCCAAATCCGCTACATCCAAGGCAACAAGAACCACCCCGTGAACAAGGGCGTTTTGTGCGCCAAGGGGTCTTCGGGCATCATGCAGCACTACTCGCCGGCGCGCCTGAGCAAGCCGCTGAAGCGGGTGGGCGAGCGCGGCTCGGGCGAGTTCGTCGAGATCGAGTGGGACGAGGCCATGGCCCTTGCCACCGACTGGCTGGGCGCCATCCGCAAGACCGACCCCAAAAAGCTCGCCTTCTTCACCGGCCGCGACCAGAGCCAGTCGCTGACCGGCTGGTGGGCGACCAACTTCGGCACCCCCAACTTCGCCGCCCACGGCGGATTCTGCTCGGTGAACATGGCGGCCGCCGGCCTCTATTCCATCGGCGGGTCGTTCTGGGAGTTCGGCGAGCCCGACTGGGACAACGCCAAATACTTCATGATGTTCGGCGTGGCCGAAGACCACGACTCGAACCCGATCAAGACCGGCATCAGCAAGCTGAAGGCGCGCGGCGCCAAGTTCGTGTCGGTCAACCCGACCAAGACGGGCTATTCGGCGGTGGCCGACGAGTGGATCGGCATCCGGCCGGGCACCGACGGCCTGTTCGTGTTCTCGCTGATCCACGAACTGGTCAAGGCCGGCAAGGTCGATCTGGAATATCTGGTCCGCTACACCAACGCCCACTACCTCATCATCCAGGCCCCCGGCCAGGCCGATGACGGACTGTTCCTGCGCGACGCCGACGACGTGCCGCTGTGCTGGGATCAGGTCAAGGGCGCGCCCGCCAAGGCGCTGGACCCCGAGGTCTCGCCCGCCCTGACCGGCGAATACACGGTCAACGGCAAGCAGGTCATCCCGGCCTTCCAGCTCATGGCCGGTCGCTATCTGGACGACCAGTACGCCCCCGAAGCGGTGGCCGAGACCTGCGGCCTCACGGCTGACCAGATCAAGCGCATCGCCGCCGAACTGGCCCATGTGGCGTTCGAGGAAGCCATCGAGCTGCCCATCGAGTGGACCGACTGGGCCGGGCGCACGCACAAGACCATGAAGGGCCGCCCGATCGCCATGCACGCCATGCGCGGCATCTCGGCCCACTCCAACGGCTTCCACACCTGCCGCGCCATCCATCTGTTGCAGATGATCCTGGGCACCGTGGAGGTCCCCGGCGGGTTCCGCTTCAAGCCGCCGTTCCCCAAGCCCATCCCGCCCAACCCCAAGCCTGCGGGCAAGGACGGCGGCAAGGCCAACACGCCGCTGGCCGGGGCGCCGCTGGGCTTCCCGACCCAGCCCGAAGACCTGCTGGTCGACGACAACGGCAACCCGCTGCGTATCGACAAGGCCTATAGCTGGGAAAACCCGCTGTCCTCGCATGGCCTGATGCACATGGTCATCACCAACGCGTGGAAGGGCGACCCGTACCCGGTCGATGTCCTGTTCATGTACATGGCCAACATGGCCTGGAACAGCACCATGAACACCAAGGGTGTCATGGAGATGCTGACCGACAAGGACCCGGCCACCGGCGAGTACAAGATCCCCAAGATCATCTATTCCGACGCCTATGCTTCGGAAATGGTGGCCTACGCCGACCTTGTGTTCCCCGACACCACGTATCTGGAACGCTGGGACTGCATTTCCCTGCTCGACCGGCCGATCTGCGAGGCCGATGGTCCCGCCGACGCCATCCGCCAGCCGGTGGTCGAGCCGGGCCGTGACGTGCGCGGCTTCCAGACCGTGCTGCTCGACCTGGGCGCCCGCCTGGGCCTGCCCGGCATGACCAACGAGGACGGCAGCGCCAAGTTCCCCGGCGGCTACCCCGACTACATCGTCAACCACGAGCGGATGCCCGGCATCGGGCCGCTGGCCGGCTGGCGTGGCGAAAACGGCGACCAGCACGGGCGCGGGGCCAAGAACCCCGACCAGCTCAAGAAGTACGTCGAGAACGAGTGCTTCTGGCAGGGCCACCTCAAGCCGTCGCAAAAATACTACAAGTTCGCCAACCGCGAATACCTCGACTACGCCGTCGAAATGGGCTTCATCGGCCACGCCGACCAGATCGTCCTGCAAATCTATTCCGAGATCATGCAGAAGTTCCGCAACGCCGCGCGCGGCCATGGAACCGTCAAGGTGCCCGAACAGCACCGGGCGCGGGTCGACACCTACTTCGATCCCATGCCCATCTGGTACATGCCGTTCGAGGAAGCCTCGGTCGATACCACCGAGTTCCCCATGCACGCGCTGACCCAGCGGCCGATGTACATGTACCATTCCTGGGGCAGCCAGAACGCGTGGCTGCGCCAGATCATGAACCAGAACCGCCTGTATATGCACGCCGGCACCGCCAAGGCGCAGGGCATCGCCGACGACGACTGGGTATGGGTCACCTCGCACCATGGCCGCATCAAGTGCCAGGTCCGCCTGATCGAGGGTGTGAACCCACAGACCGTATGGACGTGGAACGCCATCGGCAAGCGCAAGGGCGCGTGGAACCTCAAGGAGGACGCGCCGGAGGCCACCAAGGGCTTCCTGCTCAACCACTTGATCTCCGAACTGCTGCCCGAGGACAAGACCGGCGCCGGAAACGGCTACCGCTACTCCAACTCCGACCCGGTGACCGGACAGGCCGCGTGGTTCGACCTGCGGGTCAAGGTGGAGAAGGCCGCCGCCGACGAATTCGGCGAATCCTCGCCGCAGTTCCCGGTCCTCAAACGCCCCCCCAACATGGCCGAATCACCGGACATTTCGCGTTACGGCGCGCAGTTCAACCCGGACCGCAACGGCGGCAAGCCGGTGGAAAACTCGGTCGTCGTCAAACAGACCGTCGGCAAGGGGGCGCCCGAGCCCAAGCCCGCCGCCCAGCCCGCGCCGAAGAAGGAGGGCGTGTGACATGACCACGCTGCCCACCACCACGACCACCAAGCTCGGCCTCGTCATCGACCTTGACACCTGCGTCGGCTGTCAGGCCTGCGTCACCAACTGCAAGGAGTGGAACACCGGCGGCCACTCCGCCCCGCTGACCGACCTCAACCCCTATGGGGACAAGGTTGACGGCGTGTGGTTCAACCGCGTGCACACCTTTGAATACGGCCTGGGCGAAAACGCCCGCACCGTCAACTTCCCCAAGTCGTGCCTGCACTGCGAGAACGCCGCCTGCGTGACCGTGTGCCCCACGGGCGCCTCCTACAAGCGGTCCTCCGACGGCATCGTGCTGGTCGATCATGACAAGTGCATCGGCTGCAAGCTGTGCAGTTGGGCCTGTCCCTATGGCGCCCGCGAGTTCGACGAGGACGAGGGGGTCATGAAGAAGTGCACCCTGTGCGTCGACCGCATCTACAACGAAAACCTCGACGAGGTGGACCGCCAGCCGGCCTGCGTCATCACCTGCCCGTCCAAGGCCCGCCACTTCGGCGACCTGGGCGATCCCGACTCGGATGTCTCCAAGCTGGTCGCAGAACGCGGCGGTTACGATCTCATGCCCGAACAGGGATACAAGCCGACCAACAAGTACCTGCCGCCACGGCCGCGCAAGCTGACCGGGGCTGCCATTGGTGCACAGGAATCGCTCCAGCCAGTCAAGACCAACGGCAAGGGATTCCTGGGTTGGGTCGATAAAGTGCTGACGCGCTAGGGGGAAACGAACGATGCATCCCGCATACTCCGTCATTTTCTTCACCACCGCCTCGGGCGCGGGCTACGGCATGTTGGCGCTGATGGCCATCCTGGGCACCGCCGGCATCCTGCCGGCCGACCGCTGGTTCGGCTTTGTCGGCCTCGCCCTCGCCCTTGGCCTGATTACCGCCGGCCTGCTGTCGTCCACCTTCCACCTGGGCCGTCCCGAACGGGCCTGGCGGGCGGTCAGCCAGTGGCGGTCGTCGTGGCTGGCCCGCGAAGGTGTCCTCGCCATCCTGACCTACATCCCGGCCGGGCTGTTCGGCATCGGCTGGGTGTTCCTGGAACAGACCTCGGGGTTCTGGGGCGTCATGGGCGTGCTGGCGGCAATCGGGGCCTTCCTGACCATCGTCTGCACCTCGATGATCTACCGCTCCCTCAAGCCGATCCACCAGTGGCACAACGACTGGACCATTGCCGGCTATGTAGCGCTCGGTTTTGCCAGCGGCGCCGTGGCGCTGAGCTTCGTCGCCCACCTGTTCGACGTTGCCGGGCCGGTAGTCAAGGCCCTGCCCGTTGCCCTGGTGCCGGTGGCGTGGGCCGTCAAGACCGGGTACTGGGCGTTCATTGACCGCACCCGCTCGCTGTCCACCTCCAACACCGCCACGGGTCTGCGCGGCGGTGAGGTGCGCAGCGTGGACTGGCCGCACACCCAGGAAAACTACCTGCAAAAGGAAATGGGCTTCCAGGTGGCGCGCAAGCACGCCCTCAAGCTGCGCACCATCGCCCACGGCCTGACCTTTGCCGTGCCGCTGGCCTTCGCGGTGCTGACCCTGCTGGTGCCCAACCCACTGGCTGGCATCGCGGCGTTCGTCGCCCTGGCCTCCATCGCCGCAGGGCTGTTGGCCGAACGCTGGCTGTTCTTCGCCGAGGCCAAGCACACGGTGACGCTGTTCTACGGCGCCAAGGCCGCCTGACCAACCGCAGCCGTTGCGCGAATAGTGGGTCCGTCCCCCAGGGGGCGGGCCCATTTTCTTTTGCACCTGCGAAGGGATTATGTGCGGTTGATACTCTCTCTCAAGGTAAATTAGATATTACTAATACGTCTTATGCATTCTACAGCGTCCGATCGTGACTTTATCTTTGTGGAAATTCCGAACCTTTGGTAGCCTCGGCGGGTAACTAATAAAAAGCTAATGTAGGGGAGGCTGAAATTGTCGGCCAGCATGGGGGGCCATGTACGGTCGGCACGGTCCAATGGGCCGGCCGCACGGTTTTGCCGCAAATCCAATTCACATCCCCCAACTCGATTGCCCGCCCATCGCGCAGCGGTGGAATGCAGCGGTGATCCGATGTCCGCGCCTAATGCGGACACGCAAGAAAATGCCACCCATCCACGGAGATCCCGCACGGGGAGGACGACGATAATGAAGCTAGGTAAGATTTCTGCGCTGGCGGCCACTGGAGTTCTGGGAGCCCTGCTCTTCAGCGCTCCGGCCATGGCCAACGACGCCGCCGCCATGATGGCGGAAACCTGCGCCGGTTGCCACGGCACCGACGGCACCAGCATGGGCCCGGTGACGCCGAGCATCGCTGGCGCCGACCAGGAATATTTCGTTACCGTCATGAAGGACTACGCCAGTGGCGCCCGGCCGTCCACGGTCATGGGCCGCATCGCCAAGGGCTACACCGAGGACGACTACAAGGCGATGGCGACCTATTTCGCCGACCGCAAGATGGGCCCGGCCAAGCAGGCGTTTGACGTCGCCATGGTCGCCAAGGGCAAGGACCTACAGGCCCGCTTCTGCGAAAAGTGCCACGAAAAGGGCGGCACGACCGGGGAACTGATCCCCAAGGTCGCCGGCCAGTGGACCCCCTACCTCGAACAGTCCATGCAGGACTTCAAGTCCGGCGCCCGTGAAATGGAACGCCGCAAGAAGGCCAAGATGGAAGAACTGGCGGCCGAGGCCGGCGAAGATGGCTACAAGGCCATTTTTCATTACCTCGCCAGCCAGCAGTAAGGGGGGCACCAACAATGCTTAAGAACGGACTCAAGACCGACCGCCGCAGCTTCATCAAGATTGCCGGCGGTGTGGCCGCGGCGGGCGCCTTTGCCGGCGCCATCTCGATGCCCAACGTTGCGCGCGCCGCCGGGGCCCGTGTGGTCGTGGTTGGCGGCGGCACCGGCGGTGCGACTTGCGCCAAGTACCTGCGCCGCGCCGACCCATCCCTGGACGTCACCCTGATCGAGGCGAACAAGGAGCACTACACCTGCTTCATGTCCAACGAGGTCATCGGCGGCGAACGGACCATGGCCGGCATCCAGGTCGGCTATGGCGGGCTCGCGGCCCATGGCGTCAAGGTCGTCCATGCCCTGGTCACCGAGATCGACGCCGCCGGCAAGAAGGTCAAGACCCAGGACGGCAAGACCTTTGCCTATGACCGTCTGGTCGTCGCGCCGGGTATCGACATCGACTACGACTCCCTCGAAGGCTACGACGAAGCCGCCGCCGAGAAGATGCCGCACGCCTGGCAGGCCGGTCCGCAGACCGCACTGCTGCGCAAGCAGCTTGAAGACATGAAGGATGGCGGCACGTTCATCCTGGTCGCCCCGCCGAACCCCTTCCGCTGCCCGCCCGGCCCATATGAACGTGCCAGCTTGGTGGCCAACTACTTCAAGCAGCACAAGCCCAATTCCAAGGTCCTGATCCTGGACCCCAAGGACGGCTTCTCCAAGCAGGGCCTGTTCATCCAGGCGTGGGAGAAGTTCTACGGTTACGGCACCGACAAGGCGATGATCACCTGGATCCCGGCGTCCAAGCAGGGCAAGGTGATCGCGGTTCACCCGGCTGAAATGGCCGTGGAAACCGACTTCGAGAAGATCAAGGGCGACGTCATCAACGTCATTCCGGCCCAGAAGGCCGGCAAGATCGCTTTCGCCGCCGGCCTGACCGGTGACGGCAAGTGGTGCCCGATCAACACGAAGACCTTCGAGTCCAGCATTCATGCTGGCGTGCATGTGCTGGGCGACGCGGCGGTCGCCACGACCATGCCAAAGTCGGGCTACTCGGCCAACTCGCAGGCCAAGGTCGCGGCCCGTGCCATCGTCGCCGCCCTCCAGGGCAAGGACATGGCCGACCCGGCTTACGTCAACACCTGCTACTCGATTGCCGGCCCAGACCATTGCTTCTCGGTCGCCGCCGTCTACAAGCACAACGCGGCGGAGAACAAGATCGTCGCCGTCGAGGGTGCCGGTGGCCTGTCCCCGATGGATGCTTCGGCCGAAGACCGCAAGCGCGAAGTCGGGTTCGCCCACAGCTGGTACAACAACATCGTGAAGGATAGCTGGGGCTAAGCGCCTCCGCGACCTGAGTGCGCGGCGGCGGCCCTCCCCCCAAGGGCCGCCGCCGCACTTCGCTGGCGGCGCAAGGGAGGGAGCGCCGTGCCCATCCGAAGGGAACTGGAAAAGTGCGCCGTATCTGGAAATGGTTCACGCGCCCGAGTGCGCGTTATGGCTGGGGTATCGTTTTTACGGCGGGGGCTGCGGCCTTCCTGATCTTCGCCGTCGGCTTCACCGCCGTGGTCGATGCCACCAACCGCACGGAATTCTGCGTGTCGTGCCACACGATGCAGATCAATCACGAGGAATACAAAAAGACCGCCCACTACAACAACCGCACGGGGGTACGGGTGGAGTGCGCGGATTGCCACGTGCCCAAGGCGTTCGGCCCCAAGATGTGGGCCAAGCTGGTGGCGGCCAAGGACGTCTATCACCAGATCATCGGCACCATCGACACGCCCGAGAAGTACGAGGCGCACCGCCTTCAGATGGCCGAGCGCGTGTGGGACAAAATGGAATCCACCGGGTCCCGTGAATGCCGCAACTGCCATGACTTCCAGGCCATGGACTTCCAGTGGCAGGGTCGCCGTTCGGCGCTGCGCCACCAGTCGGCCATGGAAGAAGGCAAAACCTGCATCAACTGCCATCAGGGCGTGGTGCATTCGCTGCCGCAAGGCTTCTCCCGCAACTGACCGGCCGGAGGGCAGCCATGCGACTCCTTACCCCATCATTGAATCGGTTCGGGCGTAGCCTCGCCGTCGTCCTTCCCCTGCTAACGGCGGCAGGTGTTGCGGCGGCTGGGGCTCCGGCCCTGGCCGCCGCGCCAGAACCCGGCGCGTCCCGCGAAATCGGATCGATGTCGTCGATCACCCGTGGCGGGCGGCTGTACGACAACTGGATCAAGGAACTCCACGAAACGGCGCCGGCCATGACACACCCGGCCTGGCCGGACGATGTGGCAACCGATGCCGCCCGCACTTGGCTGTGTGTCGAATGCCACGGCTGGAGCTACACCGGACGCGCCGACCCGCAGTTCCCCGGAATTTCCGGGTCTGCCGGAGCCGACCCGCAACGCGTCATCGCCATCCTCAAGAACCCGACGCATGGTTTCGGCGACATCCTGCGGCAGCGCGAACTCGAAGACCTCGCCGCCTTTGTCGTCCACGGCCAGTCGCATCTGGTGGCCGACATCGACGCCACCCGCTTGGCTGGCGCCACAACGCCGCCGTCCGAGGGCGCGGTCTATCAAACGGTCTGTGCCCGCTGCCATGGCGGCGACGGCAAGCAGGTCGAAAGTATTCCGCCGCTGGGCGATGTGGCGCGGGAAAACCCGTGGCTGGTCATGCACAGCATCCTGAACGGCCATGCCGGCGGCGTCATGCCGTCCCTGCGGGCGCTGGACGAGGCGGTCGCCGTCGATACCCTGGCCGCCGTCCAGGCCCTGCCATCGCGCGAACCCATCGCCGCCATTGCGCGGGGCGGCCGCCTGTACGGCGACTGGATCCGCGAAACCGGGCGCTTCGCCCCCCGCGAAATCCATCCGGCATGGACCGGGGCCAAGCCGGCCTCGCCCAGCGACACATGGCGGTGCCGCGACTGCCACGGCTGGGACTACCAGGGCAAAACCGGCCCGGCGGCTGCTCAAAGCCCGGTCCCGGCTGGCCCCCTGGCCGCCGCCGAAGGGGCGCCGGTCGAACGCATTGTCAGCGTGCTGACCGACCAGACCCACCGCTATGGCGGGGTCCTGACCGAGCGCGATCTGGCCGACGTGGCGATCTTCGTCTCACAGGGGCAGTTCCGCATGGACTGGGCCATCGATCCGGCCGCTGGCTCCTTCCACGGCGCCGGTGCGGGATACGGCGACCACTTTGAAACCCTGTGCGCGTCCTGCCACGGCAGCACCGGAACCGCCGTCCGAACCATGTCACCCCTAGGCCGCGTGGTGCGCGAAAACCCATGGCGCGCCCTGCACAGCGTCCTCAACGGCCACGCCGGGGAAAGCATGCCGCCCATGCGCGTGTTCCCCCCCGACATGGCCGCCGCCATCCTCGCCTACATCGAAAAAACCCTGCCCAGCGAACGTTGAACCCAGCGTAAAAGCAAGAAAGCCGGGCGGTTCCTTAGGGGGCCGCCCGGTGTCGTTTGGCTTTGGGTCCAGGTCAGGGCATGTAACTTCCGCCGGCAAAAAGGAGGGCGGGCTCTGCCCGCACCCGCCAGGAGCCACGGGCTCCTGGACCTCGGGAATCTAGTGCCGTGAGCCGCGCGCAGCGCAGTAAACTTTGGACTGTATGCCTGCGGCGCAAGAGAAGTTCACCCCCCCCTTTCATGGGATCAAAGGGCCAATGGCCCTTGGCGGGCCTGGGCAGAGCCCAGAACTTCCTCAGCGTCGGCGCCCATGGCCGCCCGCCTTAGCAGTCCCCCACCGACTGGCGATTCCGCATGATCGGGATTTGCTCTACACTGCGGCCCAATCACTTCACACGCAGGGGACCCGTCATGAAGCTGTTGCGCTACGGACCAGCCGGCCAGGAGAAACCGGGCCTTCTTGATGAGGGCAACATTCTCCGGGATCTGTCGGCGCATGTGGCCGACATCGGGCCGGACACCCTGGACCCACACACCCTGGACCGCCTGCGCGCCCTGGACCCGGCCGACCTTCCGGCGGTCGAGGAGGCGCCGCGCCTCGGCTCTCCGATCGCGCGGCCGAGCAATATCCTGTGCATCGGGCTGAACTACCGTGCCCACGTCGCCGAGGCCGGCATGACGCTGCCGACCGAGCCGGTGGTATTTTCCAAGCACACCGGGGCGCTATCGGGTCCCAACGACGTGGTCCGGTTGCCGCGCGGGTCCAACAAAACCGATTGGGAGGTTGAACTGGCTGTGGTCATCGGCAGCCGCGCCCAGGGCGTGCGCGAAGCCAATGCGCTGGGCCATGTGGCCGGCTACACGGTGTGCAACGACGTGTCGGAGCGCACGTTCCAGCTTGAACGCGGCGGCCAGTGGATCAAGGGCAAGTCGGCCGATACGTTCTGCCCGCTCGGCCCCGTCCTGCTGACGGCCGACTCCGTACCCGATCCCCAGGCGCTGCGGCTGTGGCTGTCGGTCAACGGCGAAACCATGCAGGATGGCACCACCGCCGACATGGTGTTCACTGTGGCCCACCTGGTGAGCTACCTGTCCGGCTTCATGACCCTGCTGCCGGGCGACGTCATCGCCACCGGCACGCCGGTCGGAACCGGTATGGGGCGGGGCGTCTTCCTCAAGCGCGGCGACGTCATGCGCCTGGGCATCGACGGCATCGGCACCCTGGAACAACGGGTGGAATAACCCCCGCCACCCCAGGGTCAACCATCAGGCACGGACTCAGGCGACGCGGCGCAGCAGGCGGACCAGGGTCTGCCGCTCGCGCGGGGTGAGCGGCGCCAGGATGGCGTGCTCGGCGGCGGCTGCCCGCTCCAGCGCGTCCTGAACCGCCTGACGGCCCTTGTCGGTGAGCGACAGGCAGACCCGGCGCCGGTCACTGGTGTCGGACGTGCGGGCGATCAGGTCGCGCTCGATCATGCGCCGCACGACCCCTTGGGTGGTCGCGGCGTCCATCGCCACGGCGCGGCCCAAGCTGTTCTGGGACATGCTGCCAACCTCAAAGAGCCTGTTGAGGACAGCAAACTGCGGTGGCGTGAACCCGCCCGGTCCGAACGCCCCGCTGAGGATGGACGACGCCCGCTGGTGGGCGCGACGCAGCAACTGCCCCACTTCGTCTTCGGCCTGTCCCCGGCCATCGGACTCGGTGGAATACTGGGGGATGGTGTTCATGGCGGAAAAGTTCATGACGTGTCTCCGTGGGTCGGCTCGCCGGAAACACTACCGGAACACGAGCCAGGAAGTCCGTGATGTCCTCCGGTATAACCCACCCCCAAGTTGTGCGCAATATGCCATTCCTCGTAGAAACGCATCATTTCACATCGTTTGTCTACGTCCCAAGGTGCAACTCCGCCACCCGCCACCCAAGCAGCCTGAACTACCGAAGGCGCTTGCTCATCAGGCGCGCGACATTGGCGGTGGTGCGGCTGTGGTAGGGACGCAAGCCTCCGCTGCCCAGCCGCAGCCACAGCCCCCACGCGGCGGTGGGCGACGCGGCCATGAGTTGCGGCCACAGCAGGGCTGACGCCTTGGCGCTTTCGGCTGCCGCCTTCATTTTCTCCGACACCATGCGCTGGTTTTCGCGATGATCATGCGGGCGTAAGCCGACCATGGCCTCGCCCATGGCAAAGGTCCGCAGGCCGATGGTCAGCGCGGCGGCCGTCATCATTTCCTGAGTCTGCCATGCCAGCCGCCAAGCCTGAAGGGGGTCATAGGTCATCGATCATCTCCGAAGGGCGAAATAGGGAAAAGTTCAACGCGCGGCGGGCGGGGTTCGACCGAAGAAACCTGTTGCTGCGGGGACTTGCGCCCAACGGCTTTTTCGTTCACTATATGTTCCCGGTCATTGAGGCTTGCCCAGAGGGGATGCCGCCGTCATGATGCCGACCTTCGCGGCCCGAAAAGGCACGCGCCCGGCCGCGTGCATTTCCATGCATGGTCGCAGCTTAAGCTACATATTGAACCATCGGCGGAATTCGTTACTATATATGGGGCGTCAGCCCGGCTATAACAGGCCGGGGCGCCACCCCCATCCCGCAGTCGTCCGTGCGCGGCCTCTTTCGAGCCGGGTCGGGCGACGAGTCCAAAAGGAGTGAAGGAACGTGCTCAACGTCGTGCAGGTCGCGCATCATCCGCGCGTTGAAGTGGACCGTTCGCGGGACGACCGCCTGACCGTCTTTGGCAAGGCCGTCCTTGAGGACCGCTACCTGCTGCCCGGCGAGAGCTATCAGGACCTGTTCGCTCGGGTGGCCAGCGCCTATGGCGACGACGACGCCCACGCCCAGCGCCTGTACGGCTATATCTCCAAGCTGTGGTTCATGCCGGCCACGCCGGTGCTGTCGAACGGCGGCACCACACGCGGCCTGCCCATTTCATGCTTCCTGAACGAGGCCGACGATTCGCTCGACGGCATCGTCAGCCTGTGGACCGAAAACGTGTGGCTGGCCGCCAAGGGCGGCGGCATCGGCAGCTATTGGGGCAACCTGCGCTCCATCGGCGAGAAAGTCGGCGAGATCGGCAAGACCAGCGGCGTGGTGCCGTTCATCCGCGTGATGGACAGCCTGACCCTGGCCATTTCCCAAGGATCCCTGCGCCGGGGATCGGCGGCGGTGTACCTCCCGGTCAGCCATCCCGAGATCGAGGAATTCGTCGAGCTGCGCCGCCCGACCGGCGGCGACCCCAACCGCAAGACCCCCAACCTGCACCACGGCGTGCTGCTGACCGACGCCTTCATGCGCGCCGTCGAGGCCGACGCCGACTGGTCCCTGACCAGTCCCAAGGACGGCGCCATCCTGCGCCGCATCAAGGCGCGGGCCCTGTGGATTCGCATCCTGCTGGCCCGCATCGAAACCGGCGAGCCCTATGTCATCTATTCGGACACGGTCAACAAGGCCCTGCCCGAGCATACCCGCCTCGCCGGGCTGACCGTCAAGACGTCCAACCTGTGCGCCGAGATCACCCTGCCCACCGGCACCGACCACCTGGGCAACGAGCGCACCGCCGTGTGCTGCCTGTCGTCTCTGAACCTGGAAACCTGGGACGAGTGGAAGGACGAGCCGCAGTTCATCGAGGACGTCATGCGCTTCCTCGACAACGTATTGCAGGACTTCATCGACCGCGCCCCCGACAGCATGGCCAAGGCCAAGTACGCCGCCATGCGCGAACGCTCGGTCGGCCTGGGCGTGATGGGCTACCACTCGTTCCTGCAAGCCCGCATGGTGCCATTTGAAAGCGTCATGGCCAAGGTGTGGAACCGCACCATCTTCAAGCATATCGACGTGCAGGCCCGCGCCGCCTCCAAGGCCCTGGCCAAGGAGCGCGGCCCCTGCCCCGACGCCGCCGACTACGGCTTCATGGAACGGTTCTCCAACAAGACCGCCATCGCGCCGACGGCGTCCATCTCGATCATCTGCGGCGGGGCCAGTCCGGGCATCGAGCCCAACGCCGCCAACTCGTTCACCCACAAGACCCTGTCCGGGTCGTTCAACGTGCGCAACGCGCACCTCAAGGCGCTACTGGCCTCCTACGACCGCGACGACGAGGAGACCTGGACCTCCATCACCGTCAACGAGGGGTCCGTGCAGCACCTCGACTGCCTGACCCAGGACGAGAAGGACGTGTTCAAGACGGCGTTCGAGCTGGACCAGCGCTGGATCATCGACCACGCGGCCGACCGCGCGCCGTTCATCGACCAGAGCCAGTCCGTGAACCTGTTCCTGCCCGCCAACGTCCACAAGCGCGACCTGCACCAGTTGCACTTCCAGGCGTGGAAGAAGGGCGTCAAGAGCCTGTACTACTGCCGCTCCAAATCCATCCAGCGGGCCGAGGTGGTGGCGACGCAGCAGGTCCCCGATGGGCTGGCCGACCTGATCGCCTCGGTCAGCGACGGCCCGGCCATCCCCGCCGTGCCCAAGGCCGCCAACGACGGCGGCACCGCCACCGACTACGACGAGTGCCTGGCCTGCCAGTAGCCGCCGCCCCAGTCCCCGGAACCGCCCTCACAGCCGGAAACGAACCGACCGATGTCCCTGCTCGATGCGCATCCCGTCTACAAACCGTTTTCTTATCCGTGGTGCTATGACGCCTGGCTGACCCAGCAGCAGGTGCACTGGCTGCCCGAAGAAGTGCCCCTGGCCGATGACGTCAAGGACTGGCACCAGAAGCTGTCCGAGAGCGAGCGGCACCTGCTGATGCAGATCTTCCGCTTCTTCACCCAGTCGGACATCGAGGTGAACAACTGCTACATGCGGAACTACACCCGCGTGTTCAAGCCGACAGAAGTGCAGATGATGCTGGCCGCGTTCTCCAACATGGAGACCATCCACATCGCCGCCTATTCGCATCTTCTGGACACCATCGGCATCCCCGAAAGCGAATACCAAACCTTCCTCCACTACAAGGAGATGAAGGACAAGTACGACTACATGCAGATTTGGGGCGTCGATACCAAGGAAGACATCGCCAAGACCCTGGCGGTGTTCGGCGCCTTCACCGAAGGGCTTCAGCTTTTCGCCAGCTTCGCCATCCTGCTGAACTTCCCGCGCTTCAACAAGATGAAGGGCATGGGCCAGATCGTGACGTGGTCGGTGCGCGACGAGACCCTGCACTGCAACTCGATCATCCGGCTGTACAAGACCTTCCTGGCCGAAAACCCCGACATCGACGTGGAGTCGGTGCAGCGCGACCTGTATATCGCCTGCGACACCATCCTGCACCACGAGGACGCCTTCATCGATCTCGCGTTCGAGATGGGCGCCGTAGAGGGCCTGACCGCCGACGAGGTCAAACGCTACATCCGTTACATCGCCGACCGCCGGTTGACCCAGCTTGGCCTGACTCCGGTGCACGGCATCGCGAAGAATCCCCTGCC
>LAEA01000265.1 GCA_000961745.1 Rhodospirillaceae bacterium BRH_c57
CCATGCGTACCGCGCAGCCGGGCGGGGTCATTGCCGCCCACGGCGCCCCGGCGGCCGAGATGTTCGTCATCCTCGAAGGCTTCGTGAAGCTGACCGTGCCCAGCGGCACCATTGACGTGGTCGGGCCGGGCAGCGTCATCGGGGAAAGCGCCGTCACCGGCCTGGGCACCTATCCGACCGGGGCGCAGGCCCTGGACACCGTCCGGCTGGTCGCCATCGACGGCGCGGCGGCGCACGCCCTGCTGGCTGGGGACATGGCTCTGGTGCTGCGCATGATGGGGGGTCTGTCCGCCTCCCTGCGCATGTTGCTGGGTCAGGTCACCGACCTCAAGCTCAAGACCACCACGCAGCGGCTGGCCATGTACCTGCTGGAACTGGGCGGTCAGGAGGAAGGATCGGCAACGGTCACCCTGCCCTTCACCAAACGCATCGTGGCCGAGAAACTGGGCATGACGCCGGAAAGCCTGTCGCGCTCCCTGACCGCATTGGAAGCGTTGGGCGTGCATCCCGAGGGACGCGGCCGTCTGGTCATCAAGGACGTCGAGGCCCTGGCCGAAAGCTGCGGCTATACACCGCTTGACGGGGAGGACGCGCCATGAGGCAACGCGCCATCGGCGCCGACGACATCACCCTGATCGCCCAGGTCCCGCTCTTCTCGCGTCTCGACCAGGACCGCCTGGCGAGCCTGTGCGGACGCGGCACTGTGCGGGTGTTCGACAATCCCACCTTGTTGTTTTCGGCTGGCGATCCGGCCGACGGGTTCTTTGTGATGCTGGCCGGGCGGGTTCACCTGTCCACCCTGACCGCCGAGGGCGCCGAGGCCGTGGTCACGGTGGTCGAAGCCGGCGAAACCTTTGCCGAGGCCGCCATGTTCGGGTCCGGCCGTTTCCCGGTCAATGCCGAGGCCCAGCCCGGCGCCGAGGTGGTGCGCATTGAGCGGACGCCGTTCGACGCCGCCCTGCGCGACGACCCCGAGCTTGCCTTCTACATGCTCGACGCCCTGATTGCCCGCCAGCACTTCATGATCGCCGAAATCAGCCAGCTCAAGAGCCAATCCCCGGCCAGGCGTCTGGCGTCCTACCTGCTGGCCCTGCTGGAAAGCGGACGGTGGGCCGGGCATGGCCGATTGCCGCACGCCAAGCAGGTGATCGCCAGCCGCATCGGCATCGATCCGGCCAGCCTGTCGCGCGCCCTGCGCCGCCTGGACGCCGCCGGTATTTCCTGCGACGGCGAGGAGGTCATCATCACCGACCCCGACCGGCTGCGCGCCTTCTGCGCCGGGGGTGCGCCATGAGCCTGCGCCTGCACCACGTCTTTGCGTTCGTGCCATCCAATCCCCCTCTGCCGGCCGGTCTGGTGGAAAGCTTTCGCCGGACGCACCCCGGACAGGGCACGGCCAACGTCTGCTTCGTGTTCGGAGATACCTACCTCGAACTGCTGTGGGAGACCGACCGCGCCGAGATCACCGCCCCGGTGCTGGCCCGGACGCGGCTGGCCGAACGCGCCCATTGGCGGGAAACCGACGCCTGCCCGTTCGGAATGTGCCTGATGCCCGACACCGCCGCCGAGGTCCTGCCGTTCCGCACCTGGGACTACGCCCCGCCGTTCCTGCCGCCCGGCATGAGCATTCCGGTAGCGACCCTCAGCGACGACGCCGGGCAGCCGTTCATCTTCCTGCCCCCAGTGATCGGCAAGCCCGAGCCGCACCAGCAGCCCGGCCTGGGCACCATCATTGGCGTGCACCTGGACCGCCCCGGCCATGTCCCACCCAGCGCCGACCTGCGCACCCTGGCTGCGTTGGGCCTGCTGACCCTGGGAACCGGGCCGGAATGGCGGATGGTGCTGAAGATCGCGCGGGAGGGTGGCGGGCCTCCGCGCCGGCTGTCCTTGCCCGATGGCCTGTGGCTCGACTGACACGCAGACAAACTAATGCTTATGGCCCATGCCCTTGGGCACCTGCCGAGCGTTCGTCATTAAGGACCGCATATCGTACCTGAAACCCACACAGGAGATGCCGTGAAGGACGCTCTGCGCACATTGCTGGGCAAAATTGAGCCATTTGCCACCCTGCTTTGGTGGGTGAGCCTGATTATTGTCATCGTCCTGACCTTGACACCGGGGCTGGGACCGCCCGGCCGTTTCGGCCTGGACAAGGCCGTGCACTTCATCGCGTTTGGCTGGCTGTCGCTGCTGGCCGCCTTGGTCCTGCGCGAGCGCGGCGGCCGGTGGGCCATGGCCGTACTGGTTCTGAGCGCCCTGGGAACCGAGATGGCACAGATGATTGTCGCCACACGGTCCTCCATGATTAGTGACGCTGTTGCCAACCTGGCCGGCATCGCCGTGGGCATGGCCCTTGGCCGGGCCGTTGCGCGGGCTTTTCGACCACAGGATGAATAGTAACCACTCAGCGCGAAAGGCCTCCTTCTCTTTTACCTACGGTGTTAGAATGGAGGACTTTAGTCTGACACGGTCTTGATCCGGGTCCTGACGACGCGCGCAGGAGGCCACCATTCAGCACATTGAACCCACCGCCGGAGCCTCCGCCAATAGCCACGCAGCCGCGTCGTCCTCCACCGAGGTGATGGCAAACGCCCTGCGCCGCATCGCCACGGCGCCCGATCCCGCCAGCCGATGGAACACCCTGGCCGAAGAGGTCCAGGCCCTGACCGGGGCGGAGATGGTGGCAATCAGCCTGACGGAAGACACCAACGCCCCGCAGGCCCAAGCCTTCGTCGCCCAAATCCCCGCCAACGCGCCGACCGACACCCCATCACGCCACCTTTGGCACGCCGAGGTCTACGCCCAGGCGTGCGCGGGGTCCGAACCGCTGGCTGCGCCCGGTGCCGTCGTCGGCAGCGCCTACGCCCACTGGATGAGCCTGCCCATGGTATGGGGCAAGGGGCCGGCGCGCGGATTGGTGCATCTGCACGGACACCAGCCCTTCGCGGCCGGCACCGTGGTCGCCGCGACGGTGCTGAGCCTCCATGCGGCTGCCCTGGCCGGTGAACTCAGCGCCCAGGGGGCCTTGGATACGGCCCTGAGCGAGGTGGAGCATCGCGACGCGCTGGTGCACGAGGCAAACCACCGCATCACCAACAACATTGCGTCGGTGGCGGCACTTCTTCAGATGCAGGCGCGGGCACAGAATTCTCCCGAGGTGCAAACCAAACTCCTGGAGGCTGTCGGCCGGGTTCAGACTTTCGGACGCATCCACGAGTCCCTCTACCGATCAGGAACCGCCACCCACATTGCCCTCGGAGAGCACCTGCGCGGTCTGCTGACCGAGGTCGCGGCAACCGCCTGGACGACCGACGACCGCCACCCGAAGGTGACGGTGTCCTGCCCGCCGGAAGCCTGGCTGACACCGGCCGTTGCCACGCCGCTGTCGCTGGTCGCCGTGGAACTGGTAATGAACGCGGTGAAGCACGCCACCGTCCCCGGCCGCCCCCTGCACATCGACGTCACGGTGACGAGCGACGACACCCTGGTCCTGACGGTGGCCGATAATGGCCCCGGATTCACGCGGCAGCCAGGGGAACGCAGGCAGTCCTTCGGCCTCATGCTGGTCGAGGCGCTGGCCAGTCAGCTTGGCGGCGGTATGACGGTGGACCGCTCCGGGGACGGCGGGGGCGCGGCGGTGGCTATTTCCGTGCCAGCCCCCACCTTGAACCAGCCCCCACCTTGAAATAGTCCCCACCTGAAAGCCAACCGTCAATGCGCCTGGGCGAGATAGGCCTGGGTGACGCGGGGCAGGTTTTCCTCGATACGCGCGGCAACCGCCTTCTTCTGGTCGCCCGACCGTTCGCACAGTGCCTTGATCTGCGCGTCACCCAAAGTCTCGGCCGCCGCCGCCAGGGATCGGAACGACGCCACCTCGAAATGCTTGTAGGCCTGGGCGGCCAGCATGTGCTTGACCACGTCGTCGCCCGACATCCCGGCCATAAACGGCTGGATGGCGCCCGCGAACTTCATGCCGGCATCCTTGAGGGCGGAATTGTCGGTGCCCAGGCGTTGGAGCGATTGTTTCAGTTCAGCCGAGGCATGGCGGGACTCTTCAAGGTCCTGGCGAAAGACCTGTTCCATTTCCGGGTACGCCCTGAAACGATCAACGTTCTTTTCCAGATTGTCTATCGCGGCCTCTTCCATGGCGTGGGCATCACGCAGCCAGTCAATGACGGTATCGCGGACTTCAGCCATTCCGGTTACTCCTCCGGCAGGTGGGTCATGAACTCCGCTACCAACGCCCATCCCCTCGCGGACGTCGCGCCAAACCCGACAGCTTGCCTTTGGAGCGCGACTTGCTACTCTGCACGCCAACCCGTTTTGACATGAGCCCGTTTTGATATGAGGACGCCATGCGCCGCGCCGCGCCCAAGCTTCAGCCTGAAAAAGTCGATCCCGGCGCCCCCCGCAACCTGATAACCCCGGCCGGCAACGACGCCATGCGCGCCGAGCTGAAAAAGCTGCGCACCATCGACCGCCCTATCGTGGTCGAGGCGGTCTCCCGCGCCGCCGCCAACGGCGACCGGTCGGAAAACGGCGATTACATCTACGGCAAAAAGCGCCTGCGCGAGATCGACCGCCGGATGCGCTTCCTGGGCAAGCGCCTGGAAACCGCCGAAGTCATCGACCCCCGCCAGCAGACCAACCGCACCCGCGTGTTCTTCGGCGCCACCGTGACCTACGTCAACGACCGCGACGAGGAAGTCACCGTGACCATCGTCGGCCAGGACGAAGCCAACATGACGGCGGGCTCCATAAGCTGGCTGTCGCCCGTCGCCAAGGCCCTCATGCGCGCCAGCCTGGGCGACGAAGTCCGCGTCCGCACCCCGGCCGGCGAGGACACGCTGGAGATTCTGGCGATTTCGTACCCGGAATAAGGAGACAGTTGCGCGCGGGGGCAAAAAAGCGGGCTCTGCCCGCACCCGCCAGGAGCCACGGGCTCCTGGACCTCGTTGAATAGAAAGCAAAGCCGCGCGTAGCGCAAAAAAATCAACGTTGTCTGCCTGCGGCACAAGAAAAAACTCAGAACCCCCCTCATGGGTTCCAAGGGCCACTCGGCCCTTGGCGGGGCCGGGCAGCGCCCGGTCCTTCCTCACCCGTTAACGATATACCCGCCGTTGGGGTGCAGCACCTGGCCAGTGAAGTAGGAGGCATCGGCGCTGGCCAGAAAGACGTAGCTGGGGGCGACTTCCTCGGGTTGCCCGGCGCGGCCCATAGGGACCTGCTTTCCGAACGAGGCGACCTTCTCGTCGGGAAACGAGGCCGGGATGAGCGGCGTCCAGATCGGCCCCGGCGCCACGCCGTTGACCCGGATGCCCTTGTCGACCAAGGCCAGGGCCAGGGACCGCGTGAAGGCCAGTTCGGCGCCCTTGGTGGTTGAATAGGCGATCAGCCCAGCGTTGCCCTTGTAGGCGTTGACGCTGGTCGTGTTGATGATCGCACCGCCGTCCTTCATGTGCGGCACGGCGGCCCGGCAGAAGTAGAAATAGGCGTGGATGTTGGTCCGGAACACGCGTTCCCACAGTTCGGGCGTGACCTCCATGAAGTCCTCGGTCTTGTGCTGTTCCGACGCGTTGTTGACCAGCACGTCGAGGCACCCGTAGGCCCTCAGCGTTTCATCGACACAGCGTTCGCAGAAGGCCCGGTCGCCCACGTCGCCGCGCAGCAGGATGCAGCGTTGCCCCTCGGCCTCGACCATGGCGCGGGTGTCCTCGGCATCGATGTCCTCCTCAAGGTAGACGATGGCGCTGTCACAGCCCTCGCGCGCGAAATGCACCGCGACGGAGCGTCCGATGCCGCTATCGCCCCCGGTGATGAGGGCAACCTTGCCCCTGAGTTTGTCGCTGCCCTTGTAGTCGTCGCGGATGACGCCGGGCTGCGGGTCCATGCGGTGTTCACGGCCGGGCTGGGACTGGTGCTGCGGGGGGAAGGGTGTGTCGGCGGGCATCGCTCATCCTCCAATCAGCGGAAAAAGGGCGGTCAGCGGAAAAGGGGCGGCACCCCGCACCACCGTTTCGAATGGTTCCGGGGTGCCACGCGAAGGGCGTGCGTCAGTGCGCTTTTTTCTTCATGTCGGCATATTTCTTGGCCATCTCCTCGGACTCTTCGTCGCTGACGGCTTCGCGGGCCTGAGGGAACATCTCGTCCTCCTCATCGTGAATGTGATGCTCCAGGGAGGCCTTGAGTTCCTTGACCATTTCAATGAACTCGTCGGAGGTCTTGTCCATCTTTTCGAGC
>LAEA01000130.1 GCA_000961745.1 Rhodospirillaceae bacterium BRH_c57
GCTGTTTCCAGGTCCACCTTGGGCTGGTAGACGACATACAACTCGTTGCGTTCGAGCGCGCGACGCAGGCCGTTCTCGATCTGCAAACGACGCACCATCACGTCCGACAGCTTTTCGGTATAGAACTGGAAGGTGTTGCGGCCCTGCTTCTTGGCGTGGTTCACCGCCGTGTCCACGTTGCGCATCAGGTTGGCGAAGTCATCTGCGTTGTCGGGATAGATGACGATGCCGATGGACCCCGACGTGAAGATCTCCCGGCCCTCGACCTCAAACGGCTGCGCCAGATGATCGAGCAGATGCGACGCCAGACGGGCGGCGTCCTGCAGGTCCTGGAGATTGTCCAGAATGACGGTGAATTCGTCACCGGCCATATGGGCGACGGTGTCGCCCGGCCGCACATAGGCCTCCAGCCGCTTGCCCACCGCCTGAAGCACCCGGTCACCGACCGAATGGCCGAGGCTGTCGTTGATGTGCTTGAAATGATCAAGGTCGATGAACAGCACGCCGATCATGTGGTCGTCGCGTTTCGCCCGGTTGAGCGCCTCCTCCAGGCGGTCGCGGAAGGCGGCGCGGTTGGGCAGCCCGGTCAGGTGGTCGCGAGTGGCCAGAAAGCGCAGCCGTTCCTCGGCCGCCTTGCGCTCCGAAATATCGCGCAGAACGCCGATGAACAGCCGCTGATCGGCAATACGCAGGGCCGAGAGCGCGAGGTCCAGCGGGAAGATGGAGCCGTCCTTGCGCCGCCCCTGCACTTCGCGGCCGCCGCCCATGACCTGGCTGACCCCGGTGCCGAGGAAGGCATCGACGTAGCTCTGGTGCGCGGCACCGTCATCCTCGGGCATCAGGAGGTTGACCGGCGCACCGACAACCTCGGCCGCCTTATAGCCAAATATCCGTTCGGCGGCGCGGTTGAACGTTTCGATGATGCCGCGTTCGTCGATGATCACCAGGCCATCGACCATGGTTTCCATGATGCGGCGCAGGCGTTCCTCACGTTGGATGATGGCGCGAGTGGCAAGCTGGCGCTCGGTCACGTCACGGGCGACCAGCAACACGGACTCTCCACCGTTCTCGCTCTGAAACTGCGTGGCGGCGATGTCGATATGGACTTCGCGGCCATCGACGCTGATCAGCTTCATGGGCACCCGGCCCTGCTCGGCGACCAGATGGCGCAGGCCCTCGCCGACGATGGGCTGATAGTCCGGGTGGACGAAGGACTCAAAGGCCCGCCCCACGCACGACTGCACCGGCTGCACCCCGACCATGGCGGCGCCGGCCGCGTTCATCAGGGTCACGATGCCGTCGCGGCACACACAGATAAGATCCGGCTGCAAGTCGATGAGCTGCCGCGAACCGCTTTCCAGGCGGGCCAGCCCCTCGAAACGGGCCGGCTCCATCAAATCCTCGACAATCTGCACCAACAGGTGGGCCGACGACGCGATGTCCTTCACATAGGCCCGGTACTGCGGGTGGTTCAACGGGCCAAGAAGCTCGTTCTCCATCAACTCGGCGAATCCGATGATGGAATTCAGCGGCGTCCGCACGCCGTGGCTCAGGGCCTCCAGCATATGGCTTTTGGTGCGGTCGGCCTGCTCGGCCTTGTCGCGCGCCTCGACCAGGGCGACTTCCTGGGCCTTGCGGCTGGTGATGTCGGACAGCGTGACGGCAACCCCGCCCTCCATCGGTGCGGCGGCGATGCGCAGCCACACCAGGGCACCGTCGCGCAGGATGCTGTGCTCCAGATCGAGCGTCCCCTGCCCGTCGGCAACGCGCCGCAGGCCGGCAAACACCGCCCCCTGCGCCAGGTCCGGCAGGGTCTCGCGCAGGCCGTGCCCGGCCAGATCGCGGGGCGACACGCCCAGCACAGGGCGGCACGCCGCGTTGCCCAGACGCCAGCGGAAATCAATCACCGCCCCGACTTCGTCACGCTCGGCCGTCAGCACGCCCGACGCCGCGTACATACTATTCAGCAGGCCTTCGAGGATGCCGCCTTCCGCGCCCAAGCCCTCGAACACGGCCCGTCGTTCAACGGCGTACAGCAGCGACCGGCGGAGACCGGCACCGCTGAGCTGGGTCTTGATGAGGTAGTCCTGGGCGCCGCTGCGCACCGCCTCCAACGCCATGTTCTCGTCGTTGAGGGCGGTCAGAACAACCATGGGCGTACCCGGCGCGGCGGCCAGCATGTGGCGTAGCGTGTCCAGACCTTCGGCCTCGGGCAGCGAAAGATCAAGCACGATGGCGTCGAAGGCGCGTTCCCTGACCGCTTGCGTGGCAGTGGTCAAATCGGCCCTGGTATGGACAGTGAAGCCGCCCGGACGCGTCTGGGTGAGGAGCCCCTCCACCAAACGTGCGAACACGTCGTTGTCCTCAACCAGCAAAATCTCAAGCATCAACCACGCCGATCATTCGTTGTCATGTCATCCTGCCGACTGGAAGGGCGGCAGAGGATGCAGGAACCGCACCGCAGCCGCCATACCCCTTTAGACAGTGTCGCCCCCCAGGGCCATATCTTCACTACACCAAAAGCTCTAGGCCTGTTGCAACAATTCTTCGTCCGGGCCATCATCCCGCAGGACATTTTCTTTGTCAGGCGAGGCATCAATGCTGCGGCTCATGATTGGCAACAAAGCCTACTCCTCCTGGTCCCTGCGTGGGTGGCTCGCGCTGCGCCACGCCGGAGTGACGTTCGACGAGATCGTCGTTCCCCTGCGGCAGCCGGACACCCGCGACCGCATCCTGGAATTCAGCCCGACCGGACAGGTGCCCTGCCTGCACGCTGGCGCAGTGGCGATCTGGGACAGCCTAGCGCTGATCGAATGGGCAGCCGAACAGGCCCCGCCCGGCCGCATGTGGCCGACCGACGCCCAGGCCCGCGCCGTCGCCCGCTCGGTCTCGGCCGAAATGCATGCCGGCTTTGCGCCGCTGCGCCGCGCCATGGGCATGAACGTACGCAAGCAACTCCACGGCAAGGGCTGGCCCACGGACCCGGCCGAGCGCGCCGCCGTCGAAGCCAACATTGACCGCATTCAGGACGTCTGGACCATGTGCCGCACCGACTATGGCGCCGGCGGGCCGTTCCTGTTCGGGGAATTTTCGGGCGCTGACTGCATGTACGCCCCGGTCGCCACGCGGTTCTGGACCTACGGCGTCAAGCTGAACCCGGCCTGCGCCGCCTACGTGGACGCCATCATGGACCACCCCCTGATGCGCGACTGGATCAACGCCGCGCATCAGGAACCCTGGGTGGTGGCGGATTACGAGCTGTAGGGCAAAAGCGGGCTCTGCCCGTACCCGCCAGGAGGCGCGGCCTCCTGGACCTCGGGAAATGGTAAGATTGGCCGCGCGCAGCGCATTAAATGTCGCGGTTTAACTGCCTGCGGCGCAAGAAGCGGACGGGACAAGCTAATGGGGTCAAGGGGCCATGCGGCCCTTTGCGGGCATGGGCAGAGCCCATCCTTCCCTTTCCCCGTCAGACGAGCCGTTCCGCCGCCTTTTTCCGGCCGATCAGGGGCAGCATGGCCGACATTTCCGGCCCATGGTCACGGCCCGTGAGGGCACGGCGCAAGGGCAGGAACAGGGCCTTGCCCTTGCGGCCGGTATCGGCCTTGAGGGTGTCGGTCCACGCCTTCCAGGTCCGGGCATCCCACGGCTCGGCCGGCAGCGCGGCGAGGGCCTGAGCCAGAAAGTCACGGTCCTCCTCAGCCGGGGCTTCGGGGTTGAACGCGCCATAAACGACGCCGTACCACTCCATCACGTCGGCCATCACGGTCAGGTTGCCGCGCACGGCCTCCCAGAACGCTTCGTCGGCGTGGTCACAACCCAGAGCGCGCAGGCGGGCCTGAGCCAGTTCCCACGACAGGGCGTGGATGATCTTTTGGTTCAGGCGTTCCAGATCGGCCGGATCAAAGCGCGGCGCCGACCGGCCGAAGCGGGTCATGTCGAAGTCCCGCACCAGATGGTCGATATCCTCGAACGGCTCGATGGGTTCGGACGTGCCCAGGCGGGCCAGCAGGGCGTTCACCGCCATCGGCTCCAGGCCCTGCTCGCGCAGATCGGCAAGGCTCAGGCTGCCCAGGCGCTTGGACAGACCCTTGCCGTCCGCATCGACCAGCAGCGGCAGATGGGCGAACTCCGGCGGCGTGGCACCCAGGGCCTCGAACAACTGGATCTGGACGGCGGTGTTGGTGACGTGGTCCTCACCCCGGATGACGTGGGTGATGCCCAGGTCGGCATCGTCCACGGCCGAGGGCAGCATGTACAGGAACGTGCCGTCCTCGCGGATGAGCACCGGGTCGGCCAGATGCGCGGCGTCATAGCGGCAGTCCCCGCGCACCATGTCGGTCCACGCGATAGTTCCCTCGGCCAGCTTAAACCGCCAGTGCGGCTTGCGGCCCTGGGTCTCCAGTATAATGCGGTCGGCCTCGGTCAGCTTGAGGGCGGAGCGGTCATAGATCGGCGGCAGGCCGCGTGCCCGCAGGCGGCGGCGCATGTATTCCAGATCCTCAGCCGATTCGTAGCAAGGATACAGGCGCCCGGCCATCATCAGGCGCTCGGCGGCGGCCTGATAGAGGTCGATGCGCTGCGACTGGAACACCTCCTCCTGCCAGCAGATGCCCAGCCAGTGCAGGTCGCGCAGGATGCCGTCCACATACTCCTGGCGCGACCGTTCCTGGTCGGTGTCGTCGAAGCGCAGCACCAGATTGGCGGGCTGCCCCCCGGCCAGCAGGAAGTTGGCCAGGGCAACGCGGGCGTTGCCGACGTGCAGCAGGCCGGTCGGCGACGGAGCAAAACGAAGAAGCATGTCTAGCGGGGCCCCACATAGGCGTTGGTGATCGGATAGCGGCGCTCGCGGCCAAACGACCGCAGGCCGATCTTGACCCCCGGCGGGGCCTGGCGGCGTTTGTATTCCGCGCGGTTGAGCAACGTCCAGACGCGTTCAACGGTGGCCTGCTCAAAGCCCTCGGCGACCAGTTCGTGAACCGCCTTCTGATACTCCACCAGCCCTTCGAGGATGGCGTCGAGCACCGGATAGGGCGGCAGGCTGTCCTCGTCCTTCTGGTCGGGGCGCAGTTCGGCGCTCGGCGGCTTGGTGATGACGCGGGTCGGCATGACCGCCCCGTCCGGCCCCAGGGCGCCAGCCGGTTTGTGGCCGTTGCGCCAGTCGCACAGGGCGAACACCATGGTCTTGTAGACGTCCTTCAGCACCGAATACCCGCCGCACATATCGCCATAGAGGGTGGCGTAGCCGACGCTCATTTCGGACTTGTTGCCGGTCGACAGGACCATGTGGCCGAACTTGTTGGACAGGCCCATCAAGGTCACGCCACGGGCGCGCGACTGGATGTTTTCCTCGGTGATGCCGGGCGGCGTGCCGGCGAACTGCGGGGCCAGCATCTGGGCGAAGGCGTCCATGGCCGGGCCGATGTTGATTTCGTCCAGGCGGCACCCCAGCAGGCGGGCCACCTCGGCGGCGTCCTCCAGGCTTTCGCGCGAGGTGTAGGGCGACGGCATCATCACGCAATGGACCTTGTCGGCCCCCAGGGCATCGACCGCCACGGCGGCCGACAGCGCGCTGTCAATGCCACCCGACAGGCCCAGCAGCACGCCAGGGAAACCGTTCTTGGTCACATAATCCTTAAGGCCCAGGACCATGGCCTGATAGACCGACTCGCAGGCATCCTCGGGCGCGGCAATGGCGGCCGGCTGGCAGCGCAAGACGCCATCGGCGCCGCGCTCCCATGTCGTGTAGGTGACGCAGGGCCGCCACGTCGGTGCGGCATGGCAAAGCTGGAACGCGGAGTCGAGCACGAACGACGCCCCATCGAACACCAGTTCGTCCTGACCGCCGACCTGGTTGACGTAGACCAGCGGCAGCCCGGTTTCCTGCACCCGCCCGACCGCATGGGCCATGCGCTGGTCGGCCTTGCGGACCTCGAACGGCGAGCCGTTGGCGACCACCAGGATCTCGGCCCCCGTCTCGGCCAGGGTTTCGGCCACGTCGGGGAACCACATGTCCTCGCACACCATGACGCCCAGGCGCACGCCACCGACCTCGACCGGGCCGGGGATGCGGCCGGGGGTGAATACGCGGGCCTCGTCGAACACACCGTAGTTGGGCAGGTGGTGCTTGAGGATGGTCCCCTTGATGCGCCCCTCGGCCAGCACCAGCACGGCGTTGTGGGTGCTGTCCCCCACCCGCCACGGCGTGCCCAGCACAATGGCCGGTCCCCCGTCAGCCGTCTCGGCAGCCAGTTCGGCCACCGCGTCGGCGCAACGGGCCAGGAACGACGCCCGGTACACAAGATCCTCGGGCGGATAGCCGCTGAGGACCAGTTCCGGCGTGACCACCACGGCGGCCCCGGCAGCGGCAGCCTCGGCCCGCGCGGCGCGCACCTTGGCGGCATTGCCGGTAACGTCACCGACGACGGGATTGAGTTGGGCTAGCGAAAGTATGAAGGACTCGGCCATGATGCGGCGCCTGCGCTGGGAACATCCAGCGAAGCTATGAGGCGGGCGGGCCGGTGTCAACGCGCCGCACCATCGCCCCTGCAAAGTCTCTGCCGCGACGCAACCGCCCCGCAACCGTTGCAAGCGGCGTAAAGCTGGCGGATAGTAACCCTAGGGGCTTAAGACCAGGGGCAGACTTGGGGGCGAAATGACCATGAGCGAGGCGACCACAACGCCCGCCGGCTGCGAGTACCAGACGGACGGGGATTGCCCCATCGACATGAGCCACGCGCTCATCATGGAGTTCGTGCGCGGCCTGGAGGAAGAGGCGGCGCGCAACGAGGGACGGCTGGACGTCGCCGCCCTGCGGGCGCGGGCCGATGCCTTTTTGGCCCGTCACCGCTCGGCCGCGCAGCCGCCGGAGTTCTGCCTGCGCCTGCACAACGCCCTGGTGTGGGACGAGCGGCGGCGCCACCCGTTCGAGCGCCTGCTGGTCAAGCGCTTCGCCCATCTGCTGCCGGCCCGCTCGGGCGATGACGGCGTGCACGACGGGGCGGTGCTGTCGCGCCGCCTGATCCCCGGCCTGATGGTTGCCGTGGTGACCATGATCGGCTTTGACGCCTATCACGAGGCCGAAGAGCGGACCCGCGTCCATGTCGCCCGGCTCCGCGCCGCCGGCGCCCTGCCGGTGGACTGGGAGAGCGTCGCCCACCAGCCCGACATCGTCCTGCTGATGGACAAGGTCCTGGCCACCATCGCCGGCCATTTCGAACACTTTGACAAGCGGGTGCAGTGGCTGATCAGCGTCATCAACAGCCACCTCGGCCCACGCCCGCCAGAGGACGGCTCCATGGTCTGGGCCATGGGTCCGCGCAAGGCCGTGGCCCTGCTCGGCGCCCTGTACCGCGAACCGCGCCGCCGCCTGCGCGACAACCCGGCAGGCCTGGAAGCCGAAGTCGGTCCCAACGGCATGGCGGCATTGATCGCCCTGCACGCGGCGCTGAACGCGGCGGAGGAACGGGCGGGTTAGAGAAGTGAAGTGGGGGACACAGAGGACACAGAGAAGTCACAGAGGGCACCGAGAGAACGAGGATACGGCGCCGCAGGCGGATAAATCCTCACATAAGCTTTGATGCGCTGCGCGCGGGCCTCTGCTCCGCACTCTCTGTGTTCTCTGTGCCTTCCTCTGTGTCCTCTGTGATTCCCCGCTTCACTTCCTTCCCTAGTCCTTAGGCTTTATCAAAAACTCCCGCCCGACCTTCACGCGCGAAACGCCGTCGTAGGCGATGACGTCGGCGGTGGCGTAGGTTTCACCCCAGTTGGACGGCAGATAGGACCCCGTGCCGATGACGTCGATAGGGGCGCGGGCGACCGCCATGACCTTGCATTTGCCGGGCGAGAAGCCCGAAGACGCGACGATCCGTGCGGCCGGGAACCCGGCGGCATCAAGCTGTTCGCGGACGTGCCAGATGGCAGCGGCCGAGACACCGGTGCCGATCAGGTGGCGCAACTCGGTTTCGGTGCGATAGCCCCGGATGGCCTGGGGCGCGTGGCGGTCCAGAACGTCATACGATGCCTGGGTGTCCAGCCCCTCCAAAAACCGGCCGCCGTGGGTGTCCAGGCGGAAGGCCAACCGGCCCTGCGCCGCCAAGTCGGGGAAGGCGCGGCAGACCTCCAGGGAATCAGTGACCTCCTGCCCGAAGTAGTCGGCCAGTACGGTCATGTCCTGATCGGGGAAGGTGTCGTGGAACATCTGGGCGGCCCGCAGGGTGGACCCGGCGTAGCCAATCAGGGCGTGCGGCATGGTGCCCTTGCCCTCGCCCTGCCCAAAGAAATGGGCGGTGGCGTCGGTGGCATTGCCGATGAAGCCGAGCGCGCCGTTCGACGCCCGCGCCGCCTGCGATCCGACCGAGGCGGCGTAGGCCATCAGTTCGGCCATTTCCGTCCCGGCGCAGTGGCGGGAGTCCATGGCCAGGAACGCGACGTGCGGCAACTCCTCGCACATGGCATAGGCGTTGTAGGCCGCGACACAGGCCGCGCCGATCTTTTGCAGCAGAATGGTTTCAAGTTCGACCAACTGGACGAACGACCCGGTAATGCGCAACATCGGGTCTCCGGCACCGATCCAGGCCCCGTCGTCGTAGCACACCTCGACCTCGAACGACGTGCCCCGCGCCGTCGCCATGGCGGCTAGCCACTCGCGGGCCAGACGGGTGGCGGCCAGGACCGGGCGGCGCATGAACACCGCATAGGTCACTTGGCAATCGCCGAACCGTTCGACCACCGCGCGGGTGCGCCGAAAGTAGGTATCCGTCCAGGCGGGAAGGCTGCCGGCTGGCGGCCAAACATCATTGGCGGTCATTCGGCTCCCCTCCCCCCTGTTTAATCGTGCCTTAACCGGCGGCGGCAGCGGCGGCGGCCTGGACGCCCCGTTCTTTCTTGAGCGCCTCGGCCATCAAAAAGGCCAGTTCCAGCGCCTGGTTGGCGTTCAAGCGCGGGTCGCAGAAGGTGTGGTAGGCGTCGCCCAGACGGGCCTCGGTGATGGCCTGCGAGCCACCGATGCACTCGGTGACGTCGCGCCCGGTCAGTTCAAAGTGAACGCCGCCGGCATGGGTGCCCTCAGCCTTGTGGACCGCGAAGAAGGCCTTGACCTCCTGAAGGATGCGGTCAAAGGACCGGGTCTTGAAGCCGCTCGCCGTCTTGACCGTGTTGGCGTGCATGGGGTCGCACGACCACACCACCTTACGGCCCTCGCGCTCGATGGCGCGGATGAGGCCGGGCAGCTTGGCGCCGATGGTTTCGGCACCCATGCGGGTGATGACGGTCAGGCGGCCGGCTTCGTTGGCCGGGTTCAGGGCGTCGCACAGGCGCAGCAGCTCGTCGGCCGTCATGCCGGGACCGGCCTTGACGCCGACCGGGTTGCCGACGCCGCGCAGGAACTCGACGTGCGCCTCGTCGGGCTCGCGGGTGCGCTCGCCGATCCACAGCATGTGGGCTGAACAGCAATACCACTCGCCGGTCGTCGAATCGACGCGGGTCAGGGCTTCCTCGTAGGGCAGCAGCAGGGCTTCGTGCGAGGTGTAGAACGCCGTCTTGCGGATCTGCGGCACGCGATCTCCGGTCAGGCCGCAGGCTTCCATGAAGCCCAGGGTTTCCTGGATGCGGTCGGCCATTTCCTGGTACTTGGCGGCCTGGGCGCTGCCGTTGACGAAGCCCAGGGTCCACTGGTGGACCTTGTGCAGGTCGGCATAACCACCCTCGGCAAAGGCGCGCAGCAGGTTGAGCGTGGCGGCCGACTGGTTGTAGCCCCGGATCATGCGGTCCGGGTCGGGGATGCGGGCCTCGGCGGTGAACTCGGGGCCGTTGACGATGTCGCCCCGGTAGCTGGGCAGCTCGACGCCGTTTTCGACCTCGGTCGGAGCGGAGCGCGGCTTGGCGAACTGACCGGCCATACGGCCCACCTTGACCACCGGACAGGCGGCGCCGAACGTCAGCACCACGGCCATCTGCAACAGCACCCGGAAGGTGTCGCGGATGTTGTCGGCGCGGAAATCAGCAAAGCTCTCAGCACAGTCGCCGCCCTGCAAGGCAAATGCCTTGCCCTCGGCCACCTCGGCCAGAGCCTTCTTGAGGCTACGCGCCTCGCCGGCAAATACCAGCGGCGGCATCATGCGCAGGGTTTCCTCAACCGACGCCAGCTTGGCGGCGTCCGGATACTCGGGCACCTGGCGGATCGGCTTGCTTCTCCAGCTATCGGGCGTCCACTTACCGGCCATGGTGTAATCCTCAAGAAATGTGCTTTACGCGACGGAAGACAAAACTTGTACGCCGCAGTGCGGCGCGATGCAACAGCCCGAAACCTCAAATCCGGGTGCGGGGCGACCTCGGCGCCATCAGGCACAGCACCGTTCCCACCGCCAGCGCAGCGGCGGCGGCCAGCAACGGCGCGTCGAAGGACTGGCGCGGCCCGAACAGGGCGGCAGCGACCAACGGCCCGATGATCTGGCCGACCCCATAGGATGCCGTCATGGCGGCCAGGATGTTGAACTTGAGGCCGCCCGATACGGCACGGGCGGCCAGCATGGCGATGGTCACAGTGCCGACGAACGACCCGCCGACCATCAAGGCCGAAAACAGCAGCGCCACCGGGTGCAGCGTCATGGCCGGCAGGGCAACGCCGATGACCTGGACCCCCAGGTTCACCGCCATGGCCCGCCGGGTGCCCAAACTGCGATGCAGGGCGTGCCAGAAGAAGCACGACGGCACCGCGCCGACCCCAAACACCGCCCACAGGTGAACCGGGTTGATGCCGCCCAGCGCGCCCTGGGCAATCAGGGGCAGATAGGTCGCGGTGATGATGTAGCCGAACGCCGCCAGCCCATAAGCCGCGATCAGGACCACTGGCCCCAGGCGGTCACCCGGCGCCTCGGGACCGGGTCGGGGTCCTCCCCCGGCATGATCGGGCGAGCGCAGCCGCAGCCAGGACAGCCCGACCAGGACCGTCGCGGCGGCGGCCAGCACCAGCCACGCCTGCCAACTAGCGGCGCCCTGCCAGTCGGCCGCCACCACCAGTTCGGCCGACAGGCTGATGCCCACCCCGACGCCGGCAAACAACAACGGCGCCCCGGACGAGAATCCCACCGCCTGAAGCAGCCAGACCGAGGACGCGATCATCACCACCGCGCTCGCCACCCCGGCCAGGAACCGCACCACGGCCAATCCCACCGGCGAAATCGGCAGCGCCATGGCGGCCAGCAGCAAAACGGTCGCCACCAGCCCCCAGCGTGTCAGGCTGGCCGACGTGTCCGCGTTGACCCGCGCCATGCCCAGCGCGCCGACCAGATAGCCGGCATAGTTGGCCGATGCCGCCATGGACCCGCCGCCGATGCCGAAGATGCCATCCTCGATCATCATCGGGTACAGGGCGGTAAAGGCGAACCGGCCGAAGCCCATGGCGACAGCCAGGGCAAGCGCGGCGGCCAGGGCATCGATAATCAAAGCCCTGGTCGAGTGGGGATCTGTCACGCGCTTCTACTCGGTGTGTTCAGGACAGGGATCGGGCACCGGGTTGCGCATGGTGACGAACTCCTCGGCCGCCGTGGGATGGATGCCGACGGTGGCGTCGAACTGCTGCTTGGTCAGCCCGGCCTTCACGGCGATGCCGATGCCCTGGATGATCTCCGGGGCGTCGATGCCGACCATGTGGGCACCCACCACGCGCTGACTGTCGCGGTCCACGATCAGCTTCATGAGGGTCTTTTCCTCGCGGCCCGACAGCGTGTACTTCATGGGCTTGAAGCGCGACAGGTAGACGTCCACCGGCCCCTTGAGGCGGGCCTCATGCTCGGGCAGGCCGACCGACCCGATGGGCGGCTGGCTGAACACGGCGGCCGGTATGTTGGCGTGGTCCATGGAGATCGGATTGTTGTTGAACTCCGTCTCTGCGAAGCAACGGCCTTCGTTGAGAGCGACCGGCGTCAGGTTCACCCGGTCGGTCACATCGCCGATGGCCCAGATGCTCGGCACCGTGGTGCGCGACCATTCGTCCACCTTGATCGCCCCGGAACGCGGGTGAAGCTCCACCCCGGCCTCCTCCAGCCCCAGGCCCTTGACGTTGGGCGCCCGGCCGGTGGCGTACATGATGGCGCCGCAATGCTGTTCGGTGCCGTCGTCAGTGAGGATGGAATAACGGCCCTCGTCCACCTTCTCGATGCTGCGGACCTGGCATTCGCGGCGGATCTTGATGCCTTTGCGGGTCAGTTCATGGGCGAGGTCCGTGCGGACGTCGGCATCGAAGCCGCGCAGGATGTTGTCGCCGCGCACGATGATGGTGGTATCGACCCCCAGGGCATTAAAGATCCCGGCGAATTCCACGGCGATGTAGCCGCCGCCGACAATCACGATCTCCTTGGGCAACTCCGGCAGGTCCAGCGCCTCGTTCGACGTGATGGCGTGCTCGATGCCGGGGATCTTGGGCAGGCTGGGCCAGCCGCCGACCGCCACCAGGATGCGTTCGGCGGTGATCTTGCGCCCGCCGACATCCACGGTATGGGCGTCGACGACGGTGCCCCGGCCCTCGATCAACTCGACGTTGTTGTCGCGCAGGATCCGCTTGTAGATGCCTTCAAGGCGGTCCAGTTCGCGGTCCTTGTTGCCGATCAGCACCTTCCAGTCGAACGATACCTGGCCGACGGTCCAGCCATAGCCCTTGGCGTCCTCGATATCCTCGGCGAAGTGCGCCCCGTAGATCAGCAGCTTCTTGGGCACGCAGCCGCGCATGACGCAGGTCCCGCCGACGCGGGAGTCCTCGATCACCGCCACCTTGGCGCCATAGCCCCCGGCCAGCCGCGAGGCGCGCACCCCGCCGGACCCGGCGCCGATGGTGATCAGGTCGTAATCATAGGTGCCCATGTAACTCTCTCTCCCTCAAATCCCGCCCATGCACAGATATTTGATCTCCAGGAAGTCCTCCATGCCGTACTTGGAGCCCTCGCGGCCGATGCCGGATTCCTTGACCCCGCCGAACGGCGCGACTTCCGTAGAGATGATGCCTTCGTTGATGCCGACGATGCCGTACTCCAGCCCCTCGGACACCCGCCAGATGCGGCCGATGTCGCGGGAATAGAAGTAGGCGGCGAGGCCGAACTCGGTGGCGTTGGCCAGGGCGATGGCCTCCGCCTCCGTCTCGAAGCGGTACAGCGGGGCGACCGGGCCGAAGATCTCCTCGCGCGCCATGGTCATGTCCTGGGTGACGCCGGTCACGATGGTCGGCTCGAAGAACGTGCCGCCCAGCGCGTGGCGCTTGCCGCCGGTCACCACCTTGGCGCCCTTGCCGGTGGCGTCTGCTAGTAGACGCTCGACTTTGGCCACGGCGGCCTCGTTGATGAGCGGCCCGGTGGTGACACCGTCGTCGGTTCCCACGCCGACCTTCAGCCCGGCCACCGCCTTGCCGAGCTTTTCGGCAAAGGCGTCATAAACCCCCGCCTGCACATACAGCCGGTTGGCGCACACACAGGTCTGGCCGGCGTTGCGGTACTTGGACGCCATGGCCCCGGCCACGGCGGCATCCAGGTCGGCATCGTCGAACACCAGGAACGGCGCGTTGCCGCCCAGTTCCAGGGACACCTTCTTGACCGTATCGGCGCACTGCTTCATCAGCAGCTTGCCGACCGCCGTCGAGCCGGTGAACGACACCTTGCGCACGATGGGGTTGCCGGTCAGTTCGGCCCCGACCTCGGCGGTATTGGCGCGGCTGGTGGTGACGACGTTCAGGACGCCGGCCGGGAAGCCGGCCTTTTCGGCCAGCCACGCCAGGGCCAGGGCGGAGAGTGGCGTATCCTCGGCCGGCTTGATGACCACCGGGCAACCGGCGGCCAGGGCCGGCGCGCACTTGCGGGTAATCATCGCAATCGGAAAATTCCACGGCGTGATGGCGGCGACCACGCCAATCGGCTCCTTCAGCACGACGATGCGCTTGTCGGGGCCGTGGCTGGGGATGACGTCGCCATAGACGCGCTTGGCTTCCTCGGCGAACCATTCGATAAAGGAGGCGCCATAAACGACCTCGCCCCGCGCCTCGGCCAGGGGCTTGCCCTGTTCGGCGGTCATCAGGCGGGCCAGATCCTCGCCATGCTGATTGATGAGGGTGAACCACGCCCGCAGCAGGTTGGCGCGCTCCTTGGCGGTCTTCTTGCGCCACGCGGGCCAGGCGGCGTTGGCGGCCTCGATGGCGCGACGGGCGTCGGCGGTGCCCATGTCGGGAACGCTGCCCAGGATCTCGCCGTCGGCCGGGTTTTTCACCTCGAACGTGCCGTGCGACGCGGCGTTACACCATGCGCCATCAACAAAGGCCTGGGACCGCAGAAGGTCGAGGGTGTCGAGGCCGATGGTGGCGGGGCCGGGGGCTGCGACGGTGGTCATGGGTGAAACTCTCCTCCCGAGAGACAGTAGATTATAACTATTCCAAACCAGCAAACCATCCCTTTGACGCATCAGCGGCCACAGGTCCAGCGTTTAATGCGGAACCGACTTGGAGTTGCCCCATCATGCCACGGCGACAGGACCTTGAGGAAGCCGCCCGTCATGCCGTTGCCAACGGTTCACCGTTACGCCGCCACCTGATCCTGGCTGGCGGCTGGAGTTTTGTCGTCCTGGGACTGGCCGGGTTGGTGCTGCCGTTCCTGCAAGGCATCCTGTTCCTGATTATCGGCCTGATGATGCTATCGAGCCAAAGCCCATGGGCCGCCCGCCACCTGCAACGCGTGCTCGACGCCCATCCGGCGGCCAACCGGGCGCACGCCAGGGCCGAGCGCAACCTGCGTCGCCTGCGCGCCCGCCACCGGCTGTTCCTGCGCCGCTGCAAGTCACGGCAGCATCATAAATCCTTGTAACGGGACTCGCGCTCGGCCGGCGCCGTTGCCTCCGGGTCGTCGCGGAAACCCCTGAGAAAATCCTCCAGCTTGTCGATCTGATCGCGCAGCCACGGCTTGGCCTGCTCGTACCCCGCTTCAGCCTCGCATTTGGCCCGGCTGGCGGCGCAGCGCGTGGTACAGCCGGCCTGTGCGCTTTCGCTGTCGTGGCGCTCCGTGCAGGTATCGACACAGGTCCCATAGGCACGGGCGCAGGTCTCAAGGGTCGGCGACTCCGCCCCGGCGGAGGCTGAAAATGCGAGGCCGGCGGCAAGAAACAGGGCGAGCGGCAAGCGCGGCATGGAAACCTCTTTCATCAAAAACGCGGAACCAGCTCCTAATGTAGAGCCTGCTGCCGGGCGATCCACCCCCTTCCCGCCCAAGCCACCCCCAAGGGTGGCTTACGTAAGGCGGCGGTGTCGTCCATACTGGCCGCCCCACGTAAGCCAGACCGGACCTTGACATGCCCTTCAGCCCTGACCCGACCCTTCCCGCCCTGCTGTTCGACCTCGACGGCACCCTGGTCCACAGCGTGCCCGACCTGCGGGTGGCCGCCAACAAGCTGCTGGCCGAGGACGGCCGACGCGCCCTCGACGACGACGAGGTGCAGGCCATGGTCGGCAACGGCGTACGGAAGCTGGTCGAGCGCGCCTATCGGGCAACCGGGGATGAGCCCCCCTCTGACGCCGCCCTGGATGCCCTGGTGCCACGCTTCATGGTCCACTACGACGCCCATCCGGCCGACCTCACGCGGCCGTTCGACGGCCTGTTGCCGGTCCTCGAAAGCCTGCGCGCCGCCGGCCACCGCATGGGCGTGTGCACCAACAAGCCCGAGGGCGCCGCCCGCGCCATCCTGGAGCAGCTTTCCCTGGCGCCGTTCTTTGACGCGGTGATCGGCGGCGGCTCCACCCCGCACCTCAAGCCGCACCCCGAGCCGGTGCTGGCCGCCATGCGCCTGATGGGCACCGGTACGCATGACACGATCTTTGTGGGTGATAGCGAAAACGACGTGGGTGCCGCCCGCGCCGCCGGACTGCGCGTGGTCTGCCTGTCCTTCGGCTACCGCCATTGCGCGGCCGAGGATCTGGGCGGTGACGTGCTGATTGACCACTTCCGCGACCTTCCGGCCGCCCTTGCGAAGATCACCGACAGAGCCGTCGAAAAAGCATAAGGTGGGTGTTGACACCCCTCCGCCGGACCATTATACAACGGCCTCCCACGTTGACGGGAACCGCCGTATCGGGCGGGAACGAAAAGATGGGCGCGTAGCTCAGCGGGAGAGCACACCCTTCACACGGGTGGGGTCACAGGTTCAATCCCTGTCGCGCCCACCATCTTTTCAGAGGCCTAAGACGAAAAAGCGGCGCCCGCAAGCGCCGCTTTTCGCTTTTTCGCGCCGCTGGAGAGACTTCCGTCGAGCGGCGCGACCTCATCCCCCACCGCTACGGCGCCGCCCTGACGACAACGGCGGTCAGGTCGTCCGGCAGTTCGCGGGGGGCCGCGGCGCGGAATTCCGCCAGCAAGACCTCGGGGCTGGCCGAGCGGTCGGCCCGTGCGAGCATGGCGGCAAGACCCTCCTCACCGAGCGGCGCGCCGCTGCTCAAGGGGGTCTCGGTCAGGGCGTCGCTGTAGAGGAACAGGGTGCTGCCGTCCCCGAAAGCGCAATGCCGGTTGTCGTGGCGGGCACCGGCCAGGATGCCCAGCGGCAGCCCGCTGCCATCCAGCGCCACGCCGTCAAGCAGGGGATCGGGCGCTCCGGCGGCGGCGTAGACCAAGGTTTCCGCCTGCCGGTCGATGACGCCATAGAACATGGTGGCGAACTGGCCGCGCGGCAGGACGCGGACCAGCAGGTCGTTCAGATGCTCCAGGTACCCGGCCGGGTCGTTGGGGTCCGGCGGATGGTCGGCCATCAGGGCATGCAGCCGAAACACGTTGAGCGCCGCGCTCACGCCATGGCCGGAAAAGTCGATGGTGAACAGGCCCAGTTGCCCGCCACCCAGCCGGTGCACGCCCCACAGGTCGCCACCGATCTCCGACGATGGTTCGAACACCGCCTCGACCGACAGGCCCAGCGTGGCGCGGATCTCGGCCAGTACGGCGGGGGACGGCAGAATGGCCTCCTGCATGGCGCGGGCGGCCTTGAGTTCGGTCGTCATGCGCTGCTGGCTGTCGCGCAGGGAGCGGACCAGCAAGCGGTTCTCCAGGTGCACCCGTGCGCGGGCCAGGAACTCCCGCGCGTTGATCGGCTTTACCACCAGATCGCTGGCCCCCATGTCGAACACCTGGGCCCGTTCGTCAGCGCCGTCCAGCGCCGTCTGCACCAGGATGGGCATGTCGTCCATGGTCGGGTCGGCGCGCAACCGGCGGCACACCTCAAAGCCATCCATGCCCGGCATCATGAGGTCGAGCACGAGCAGGTCGGGGCGATGCTCCAGGGCCATGGCGAGGCCTTCCTCGCCGCCGGGCGCTTGCAGAATCTCCCCGGTGCCCGCCGCCTTCAACAGCACTTCCACCAGCGCCCGGTTGGCGGCGTGGTCGTCCACCACCAAAATCCGGGCCGGGCGGAAGACCGCTTCGCGGGTCATGGCGAACATCATGGGACGATCGCCCCGACTTGGAACTCCATCCTCAGGCAGCGCCCATCGGCCAGAACCTCCACCATGTCGGCCAGACTGCGGATGAGCATCAACCCGCGCCCGGAGCACGTCGAAGCGGTCGGCATGGCCGGTTCGGCCGGTGGTGTGTAGCCCGGCCCCTCGTCGATGACGGACACCGTCAGACGGTCACCCCGCCAGTTGGCGTGAACGTGGACGGATCGGTTGCCGAACCATGGGTCGTCGAGACGCTGCCCCAAAAGGTGCGCGTACTCCGTCTGCCCGGCCACCGTGCCGCGCAGACTGCTGTCGAGTTCGAGGTTACCATGCTGGACGGCGTTGGCGATCGCCTCGTGCAGGGCGATCTCGATTGCGCCAGCGTCGAGATCGTGCAGCCCGCCGCGTGCCAGCAGGACGGCGCACAGGTCGACCGCCACCGGTTGGCGCATCGCCTCACGGGTTGAATACACCACGGTCAGATGGCCTGCGGCGACGCTGTTCATGGCCGGCCCGTCCTTCTTTTGTCAGACCGCCAACCCTAACCCTCCATAACCGCATCCTCACCCCCGGCATCCGCAGGGGGAGCGTTTCATCAAAAGGCGTAGACGAACCCCAAAAGATGATGCTGGTGCAGCGAATGCCGGTCTGCCCGCTGCCCAGGATTGTGTCCATCATGTGTCCACTCAGCAAGGAGACGACGCCATGGGCGACACCCCCCTCATTTTCAACGGACGCCAGACCATCGAAGGCGTCGAGGACGCCCGGCAACGGCTGCTCGACGCCCTCGCGGCCGGTCCCCTTCTCACCGTCGAGTGCAGCGCGGTCGAAGACGCCGACGCGGCCTTCCTGCAACTCCTTGTCGCGGCCAGCCTGAGCGCCCGCAGCGCCGGGGGACGACTGGCGCTGTTGGGCGCCGCCACCGGCCCCGTGGCCGACCGCATTGCCGCCGCCGGCCTCACCCAGGCCCTGTCCACCCAAGAACCCGGAGAGCGCCCGTGAGCAAGATCATCATGAGTGTCGACGACAGCCCCAGCATCCGCCAGTTGGTGTGCATGACGCTGGAAGGCGCGGGCTACCGCACCATGACCGCCGTCGATGGCAAGGACGCGCTCGACAAGCTGTCGGCCACCACGGTCGATATGGTCATCGCCGACCTCAACATGCCCAACATGGACGGCATCGAGCTGACCCGGCAACTCCGCACCAAGACGGCGTTCCGCTTCACCCCGATCATCTTGCTGACCACCGAATCCCAGGCCGAGAAAAAGCAGCAGGGGAAAGAGGCCGGGGCCACCGGATGGATCGTCAAGCCATTCCAGCAGGATCAACTGCTCGCCGTCATCCGCAAGGTGCTCGGCTAAACGGCTAAAGCGGGAGACGCGCGATGCAGATGAGCCCGGACCCGGCCGACACCTTCCGCCAGGAAGCGGCCGAACTTCTTGAACAACTGGAGGCAACGCTGCTCGACCTGGAGGGCGCGCCGGAAAACCACGCCCTGGTCGATCAGGCATTCCGCGCGTTGCACACCATCAAGGGGTCTGGCGGCATGTTCGGCTTTGATGCCGTCGCCGCCTTCACCCACCGGCTGGAAACCGCGTTCGAGGCGGTGCGCAGCGGGCGACGCCCGGCCACCCCGGCGCTCATCACGCTAACCCTGTCGTCCCTGGACCACATCCGCAGCCTGATCGTTTCGCCGGACACCGCCGAGCCGTCCATCGGCGCTGCCCTGCTGGCCGCCCTGGCCGACTTGGATGGTCCGGTTGCGGCCGCCCCTCTGGTCGTTGAAGCAAAGGCTGACGTGCCCCCCCTGCCCCTCAAAACCACAACGGGCGGCACCCTGTCGCGGTGGACCGTGCGGTTCCGCCTAGCCGAAAACGTCATGTCGTTCGGCACCAATCCGCTGCTGCTGCTCAAGGAGTTGCGCGATCTGGCCGGAGACGGCAGGCGCTGTACCGTCACCGCCCTGACCGACCGCGTGCCGCTGCTGGAGGACCTTGACCCTTTCGCCCTGCATGTCGCCTGGGAGGTCGATCTTGTGACCGCCCACGAACAAGCGGACATCGAGGACGTCTTCATCTTCGTGGCCGACGACGCGCAGATCGAGATCACGCGCCACGAGGAGGAGAAGGCGATCGCGCAGACCACCCAGCCGGTCGCCTCCGTGATCGCCGCCCTCACCCCGGCCGCCCCCCCTCAGGCTGCGCGCCCCTCCCCTCCGTCAGCCCCCGAGGGCGCCGGCAGCATCCGGGTCCAAGCCGAACGACTGGACAGCCTGATGGATCAGGTCGGCGAACTGGTCATCGCCCAGGCCCGCCTGCGCCAGTTGTCGCTGGGCGGCGACCCGGCGCTTTTATCGGTGGTCGAGGAGGTCGAACGGCTGGTGTCCGACCTGCGCGACACCACCATGAGCATCCGCATGTTGCCCATCGGCACCCTGTTCGGGCGCTTCCGGCGCGTGGTCCGCGACCTGTCCCAGGCGCTGGGCAAGGAGGTCATGCTGACCACCGAGGGCGAGGATACCGAACTCGACAAGACGGTCATCGAGAGCCTCAACGACCCGCTGGTCCACCTTATCCGCAACTCCATCGACCACGGTCTGGAGACGGCCGAGGAACGCCGCGCGGCCGGCAAGTCCGGGGCAGGCACGGTCCATCTGTCGGCCGTCCACGCCGGTGCCCAGGTGCTGATTACCGTGTCCGACGACGGGCGCGGCATGAACCGCGAGGCCATCCGCGCCAAGGCCGAGGAACGCGGCCTGATCGCACCCGGCGCTGAAGTACCAGACAGCGAGCTATTGGGGCTGGTGTTCGAGGCCGGATTCTCCACCGCCGCCGTGGTCAGCGATGTGTCCGGGCGTGGGGTCGGCATGGATGTCGTCCGCCAGACCGTGGACGCCCTGCGCGGCAGCCTGATGGTCGACAGCCCGCCCGGTCGCGGCGCGTCGGTCACATTGCGGCTGCCCCTGACCCTGGCCATCATCGACGGTCTGCTGGTCCAGGTCAGCGGCGGCCAGTACGTCATTCCGCTGGCGGCTGTCGAGGAATGCGTCGATCTGACGCCGGCCGAGGACGCCCGCTGGACCCGCCGCAACTTCCTCAACCTGCGCGGCGACCTCGTGCCGTTCCTGCGGATGCGCGACCTGTTCGGCGTACCCGAGCGGCCGGAAGGATTTCAGAAGGTGGTCATTGTCACCAGCGGCGGCATGCGTGTCGGGCTGGTGGTGGACCATGTCATCGGCCAGTACCAAACGGTCATCAAGTCGCTGAGCCGCCTGCTGGACGAAGCCAACCAGTTCTCGGGCGCCACCATCCTTGGTGACGGTTCCGTGGCTCTCATTCTTGACGTTGCACACCTGATCGACTTCGCCCAGGCCCTTGAGGCCGAGCGCAAGGCGTCCTGACGATCATCACTCTTGCGCCCGAACGGGCTGAAGCCAATCACCGGGGGAGACACCCGAAATGCGCATCACCATCAAGACGAAACTGGCTGTTGGGTTTGGCATTCTCATGGCCATGACGGCCGGCGTTTCGGCCACCGGGATCATGTCGTTGAGCGGCATGAACGACCGCCTCGACGCACTCGTGGCGGACAGCGTGCCCGAGGTTCAGACGGCGGTCGAACTACAGACCAAGCTGCAAAACATCGCGCGGTCGTCCCTCGACCTCATCCTGGCCGACGACGAGGCGACCCAGGTCCGCTTCCACAAGATGATCGGAACCGCGCGCGACGGAGTCCAAGCAGACTCCAAAACGCTGACGACCTTGACCCAGGACAAGGCCAGCGTACAGGCCTTCGACACCGCATGGGGCGAGTTCAAGATCTTGCAGGACGAGGTCATGCGCCTGGCCGAAACGCGCACCAACGTCCGCGCGGAAGAACTTTCGTCCGGCACCGGACGCCAAGTCCGGGATCAGGCTTACGCGGTTCTGCAAAAGATTTCCCAGCAGGCCGAAAGTCGCGCTGACCAAACGTCCCTGCTGCTGTCCGAGCGGATGCGCCGCGATATGCTGCAAATGGTCATCGCCGAAAAGAACACCATCCTTGCGACCACGGACGATGAGATCAAAAGGAACCTCGCCGACGCGGCCAAGGCCGAGGCCGAAGTCCGCGAGCAAGTCACCGAGCTTGAACGCTCGTTCATCGGCGGCACCCTGGTTCAGGACTTCCGCACCAGCTTTGACTCCTTCGCCAAGATTCATCACGACGTCATGGACCTCGGTCAGATGAACAACGGCACACGGGCCGCGGCCATGATGACTGGCGACGTGGCGGCGTCCCTCGGCCGAGCCGAAGAGGCGCTGAACCGCATCGTGACGGCATCCCGCGCCAGCATGGCCGCCGACAGCGTGATCAGCACGGAACACTACGAGAGTGCCCGCACCATCCTGCTCGGCCTGTTGATTGGTTCGGTGGTCATCGGCGTCAGCATCGCGCTGTGGGTCGCGCTCAGTATCTCGCGCGGATTGGCCCGCTCCGGTGCCTTGGCTCAGTCGGTGGCCGAGGGCGACCTGACCCGCAGCGTGGACTACGCCGCCAACGACGAAATTGGCGACCTGATCGGCCACCTCAACGAAATGGTCCACCGCCTGCGCGGCGTGGTTGCCGACGTGGCCTCGGCGGCGTCCAACGTCGCGGCGGGCAGCGAAGAACTCAGCAGCACATCCGAACAGATGTCCCAGGGTGCCACGGAACAGGCCTCGGCGGCCGAGGAAGCCTCGTCGTCCATGGAGGAAATGGCGTCGAACATCCGCCAGAGCGCCGAGAACGCCAGCGAGACCGAGAAGATTGCCAACCGTTCGGCCGCTGACGCCGAAGCCAGCGGCACCGCCGTCGGCCAGGCCGTGGGCGCCATGCGCACCATCGCCGCCAAGATCACCATTGTTCAAGAAATTGCCCGTCAGACCGACCTTCTGGCGCTCAACGCGGCCATCGAAGCGGCCCGCGCCGGGGAACACGGCAAGGGGTTCGCCGTGGTCGCCTCCGAGGTCCGCAAGCTGGCCGAACGCAGCCAGACCGCAGCGGCCGAAATCGTGACCCTGGCCGGGGATACCGTCACCATCTCCGAAACCGCCGGTCAGATGCTTGAGAAGCTGGTTCCCGACATCCGCCGCACCGCGCAGCTCGTCGAGGAAATCAGTTCGGCCGCCCGCGAACAGAACATCGGCGCCGAACAGATCAACACCGCCATCCAGCAGCTCGATCAGGTCACCCAGCAGAACGCCGGGGCGTCCGAGGAAATGTCCAGCACGTCCGACGAGCTGGCCGCCCAGGCCGAGCAGATGCAGAGCGCGGTATCGTTCTTCCGCCTCGACGACGGCGTGCCCAAACCTGCCCCGTCCCGCCCGGCCGCCAAGCGTGCCCCGGCGCCCAAGCCGACGGGCAAGTCCCGGCCCACGGCATCGGCCGCCCCGCGCCTCGCCCATACGCCGGCCAAGAAGAACGGCGCCCTGTCCAAAGGGGTGTACCTGAACCTGGACGACGCAGCCGGGGAGGCCGACGATGCAGCCTTCGAGCGTTACTGAGCGGCAGGCGGGGCAGTCCAGCCCCGCCCCCCTTCACGTCCTGACCCTGGGCCTTGACCAGGAGGTTTTCGCCCTGGAGACGGAGCGGGTTCTTGAGGTCCTTGACGTGGTGGCCGTCACCACGGTGCCCAACGCCCGGCGCTTTATCCGAGGCCTCATCAACGTGCGGGGCCGCGTGGTCCCGGTTACCGACCTGCGCAGCAAGTTCGGCATGGGTGACGCGCCCACCACCCCGGACACCCGCATCATCGTCATTGAGGTGGTGCTGCGCGGGCAACTGTCCACGGTGGGCATCCTCGCCGACCGGGTCTATGAGGTGGCCGAGTTGCCCCATGCCTCGCTGGAGGAAACGCCGCGCCTGGGCATGACGTGGCGGCCGGAGTTCATCAAGTCCATCGGCAAGCGCGGCGACGGGTTCGTCATCGTGCTGGACATCGAAAAGGTGTTCGCCTCCGAGGAGGCCCCAATCTCCAGTCCCGCCGGCTCGTAAAGGAGACGACCATGAACGCTCCCGCATCCGCCCCCACTGGCGCCCCCACTTCCCGCTTTGCCGCCCCCGACAGCGGCACCCAGTACGTGACCCTGGGAATCGGCGACGAGGTGTTCGCCCTGCCGGTCGAGCAGGTGCGGGAGGTCATCGATCTGTGCCCGTTCACCCGCGTACCCAACGCACCGCGCGCCCTGCGTGGCATGATCGACGTGCGCGGACACGGCGTTCCGGTCATCGACATGCGCCAGAAACTAGGCCTCAGCCCGGCCGAGCCGACGCCGCACACCCGCATCGTGGTCATGGATGCCACTCTCGACGGGCGATCCCTGGTGATCGGCGCACTGACCGACCGGGTGTACGAGGTCACGGTGCTGGACGACTGCGGAACCGAACCGCCGCCTGACATCGGCATCGGCTGGGACAGCGGGTTCATTCGCGGCATCGGTCGGCGCGGCGCGGGCTTTGTCATCATCCTGGACCTTGCCCGCGTGCTGTCATCGGACGAGGTCGCCCTACTAGGATCGGCACGATGATGATGGGCCGCACTCCCCGACCCGACGACATCCACGCCAGCATGGCGCCCGACCACCTGACCGAGCGGGACTACGCCCAGCTTGCCGAGATCGTCGAGCGTCACGCCGGGATCAAGATGCCGGTCGGCAAGCGCCTCATGGTGGAGGGCCGCTTGCGCCGCCGCGCGCGGGCGCTTGGGCTGCCGTCGCTCAACGCCTATTGCCACTATCTGTTCGGGCAAGGCGGCCTGGACGACGAGTTCCAGCAGGTGGTTGACGCCATCACCACCAACAAGACCGACTTCTTCCGCGAACCCATCCACTTCGAGCGTCTGGTCGATACCATCATTCCCGACCTTCTGGACAGCACCGGGGCCGGGCGGAGCCGACCGCTGGACGTGTGGAGCGCGGCGTGCTCCAGCGGCCCGGAGCCCTACACCCTGGCGATGGTGCTGAGCGATGTCGCGGCCGAGCGGCCAGGCTTCCGGTTCTCCATCGGGGCCAGCGACATCTCCCACGACATCCTCCAGGCCGCCGCCCGCGCCGTTTATCCCGAACAGATGATCGAGCCGGTGCCCCAGGACATGCGCCGCCGCTACTTGCTGCGGTCGCGCGACCAGGAACGGCCAACGGTGCGCATCTGCCCTGAACTGCGCCAACAGGTCACATTTCGGGACTTCAACCTGCTGACCAAGGGCAGCCCGTGGCAGCGGCCGATGGACGTCATCTTCTGCCGCAACGTGCTGATCTACTTTTCGCCGGAAACCCAACAAGCGGTATTGGCAAACCTGTGCGACAGCCTGCGCAGCGGTGGATACCTGCTGGTCGGACATTCCGAGTCCCTCAACAACCTCGATCTGCCCGTGACGCCGGTGGGTCCGGCCATGTATCGGCGAAAGTGAGCCAGCCATGACTGAACCGCGTTCGCCCCCTGGAGCCAAGATCAAGGTCCTTGTGGTCGATGACTCCGCCACGGTACGCCAGGCCCTGTGCGACATCCTGAACGCCGAGCCCGACATCGAGGTGATCGGTACGGCGGGCGACCCTTACGCGGCGGCCCAGCGGATGCAGCACGACGTACCCGACGTCATCATGCTCGACATCGAGATGCCGCGCATGGACGGCATCACCTTTCTGCGCAAGCTGATGGAACAGCACCCCATCCCGGTGGTGATCTGTTCCTCGCTGCCGACCGAGGGATCCGACGCGCTGTTCCAGGCGCTGGAGGCCGGAGCCGTCAACGTCATCACCAAGCCGTCGCTGGGCAGCCGCCAGTTCTTCATGGAATCGCGCATCCGCATTTGCGATGCCGTGCGCGCCGCCGCCCAGTCCGATCCGCGCCGCCGCACCCGCGTTGCGCCCACCGTCAGGCCGCTGGTGGCGGAAAAGCTGACCGCCGACGCCATCCTGGCTGCCCCCACCCTCGGCGGGCCGGGCGTGCAGCGGACGGCGGACAAGGTGGTGTGCATCGGTGCCTCGACCGGCGGGACGGAATCCCTTCTGGCCGTCCTGCGCACGTTGCCGGTCGATGCCCCCGGAATCGTCATCGTCCAGCACATGCCCCAACACTTCACGGCCGCCTTCGCCCGCCGCCTGGATGGTCTGTGCGCCATCACGGTCAAGGAGGCCGTCACCGGCGACGTCGTCCGCCCAGGCCAAGCCCTGATCGCGCCGGGCAACCACCACATGCTGCTCAAACGGGCCGGATCGCGCTACACGGTCGAGGTGCGCGACGGCCCGCTGGTCAGCCGTCACCGCCCATCGGTCGACGTGCTGTTCCGCTCGGCCGCCCGCCATGCCGGCGGCAACGCAGTCGGCATCCTGATGACCGGCATGGGCGATGACGGGGCGCGGGGGCTTTTGGAGATGCGTCAGGCTGGCGCCATCACCGTCGCCCAGGATGAGGCCAGTTGCATCGTCTTTGGAATGCCGCGCGAGGCCATCCGGCTGGGCGCGGCGCAACACATCGTGTCCCTTGACCGCCTGGCCGGCACCCTGGTCGCCGCAGCGGCAAGCCTGAAGGAGGGCACAGCATGAATGCCACCCCGCGCCATCTAGCCACAGTCGGAGAAACCGCCGCCTGGATCCGCGTCATGGGCGACGTGTCCCGGCGTCTGGCCGCCGTGCGCGGCCCGTCCGAGGATATCTTCCTCGGCATGGGCCTGCGCCTGCGCGATGCCCAGAACACCGCCCGCGATCTGGTGGTCCTGGCCAACAGCCTGAACAGCCGGCTGGCCGAACCGGAGTTCCGGGCCGCCATCGCCAGCCTCGACGAAGCCGTCGCGGTGGTCGAGGTGCTGGACAGCCGCAAGGACGGGCGACGCGGCGTGCTGACCACCCTGGACGCCCGCGCCACCGCCATCCGCGCCAGCCTGACCAGCCTCGACCGTGTCCTGCGCCGCATCAAGGTGGTCGGCATGAACGCCCGCATCGAAGCCGCGCAGATGACCGACGGCGCGGGCTTTGACGTGTTCACACAGCAGGTCCTGGACCTTGTGAGCCATGGGCAGACGGTGGTGGCCGGTGCCCAGGCCGATATCGGACGGTTGGGTGCTGCGGTCAGCGGAGCCCTGGCCTCGCAGTCGGTCTTTGAAGCCAATCATCGGCGCCAGCTCAGCGCGGTGGCCGCCAACCTCGGCACGTCGGTCGCCCGGATGCGCGCGCGCGAGGCTCAGGCCCAGGTGGTGCTGGACGACCTGCCGACGCTGCTGGAGCGGGCGCGCGCCGCCATCG
>LAEA01000129.1 GCA_000961745.1 Rhodospirillaceae bacterium BRH_c57
CGTTGGCCACAAAGAAGACCAGCAGGGGGCCCATCTCCAGGCCGAATTTCAGCCACTGATTCATTGCACGTTCCATAGTTCTTCCCGATCCGCTCTCTTACCACGCCGCGCCTGTCCGGGAAACGCTCGGAGGAGCGGTTGCGTGTCTCAGGGGTGGTGGGTCTGGAACGTCATCCTCATTATTCTGAATGAAAACGCCCAAAATGCCCCGGACGCGAACGCCGTGGCAGGTTCGGGCGTTAACACAGCCGGGGCCTGGAAACAGGCTCCGGTATTTTTATGCCCGGAGAGCAAGTTCAAGGGAGAGCTGACCATGTCGAGCGAAGGCCTTCATGCGCCGCGCGACCGTCTGTCGCGCAAGACCCTGCATCACCATCACGCCATCGTGTCGTTGATGGAGGAACTCGATGCCGTGGACTGGTACCGCCAGCGGGCCGAGGACTGCGACGACGACGCCCTGCGCGACATCCTGTTGCACAACATGCGCGAGGAGATGGAGCACGCCTGCATGGTCCTGGAATGGCTGCGCCGCAACGACGCCGATTGGTCTGAACAGATCAAGACCTACCTGTTCACCGAAGCCCCCATTACCGAGGTGGAGGACGTGGCCGAGAACGGCGAGGACGACGATGCCCCGACCGCGCCCCCGCCGGGATTCACCATCGGCAAACCCAGGAAATAGGAGGCCGTGCAATGGACTATCTCAATCGCGGACAGGCGCCGTTCGGCAGCGAACTGTGGGACGAGATCGACAAGGCCGCCGTCAAGGCGGCGTCCGACCGGTTGACCGCGCGCCGGTTCCTGAACGTTGACGGGCCGTTCGGGCCGGGCATGACCTCCATCGAACTGGGCAACGACGGTTTTTGCCGGGAGCCGGGCAGCGACGAGGCGGCGCAGATCGTCGGCCGGGCGGTTTCGGTCCCGATGATCCGCAAGACCTTCAAGCTGAGCATCCGCCGGGTCGCCGGGGTGCTCGACAACGGCCACCCTCTCGACACCGGCCCGGTCGAGGACGCCGCCGAGGCGGTGGCGGCGCGCGAAGAGGAATTGATCTATGCCGGCCAGCCCGACTTCGGCATCCCCGGCCTGCTGACCGCCGAGGGCCGGGCCGAGGTCACCGGCGGCGACTGGACCGACGTTGACCGCGCTCTTGAAGACGTGCTGAACGCCGTCACCTGTCTGGACGACGCCGGCAAGCGCGGCCCCTATGCCCTGGCCCTGGAACCGGGCCTGTATAATGGCCTGTTCCGGCGCTATCCGGGCACCGACATGCTGCAACTGGAACACCTCAAGCGCCTGTGTACCCTGGGCATCTTCAAGGCCCCCATCAAGGGCGGGGCGCTGGTCGATGCGCGGGTTGGCGCGGTGCTGATCGGCCAGGACCTGCGGGCCGGCTACATCGGCCAGGACGGCGTTCACTATGATCTGTTCCTGAGCCAGAGCCTGGTTTTGCGCCTGGACGACCCGGACGCCATATGCACAATAGTGCCGACGTAACAACGGCAGGCGCTTTTCATGATCGACTCGCAGAAGACAATTCTCGTCCGCATCACTGGCCGCGTGCAGGGCGTGTGGTATCGGGGGTGGACGGTCGATCAGGCGCAGGCGCGCGGGCTGGCCGGGTGGGTGCGCAACCGGGCCGATGGGTCGGTCGAGGCGCTGTTCCACGGCCCGGCGGAGGAGGTCGCCGACATGGTTGCGGCCTGCCGCCAGGGTCCGCCCGCCGCCACGGTCTCCGACGTCCGGGTGGAACCCTCCACGGAGGCCCCCGGCGCCGGTTTCGAGCAGCGCGCGACGGCTTGAATACATCTTGGGCTGCCGCCCAAACCCGCTTGGGGCCATGGCCCTAAACCCCTTTTTCTTCTTCAAGAAAGAAAGGAGGTCTGGAGCATCGCTCCAGGCTGGCGGCAGCCCTCCGCGACAGCGGATAAATGCGTCAAGCCAAACATAATCCGCGTCAAAACTCCCCTTTCCAGGGTTGACACTCTGCGCTAAATGTTGGGCTGCCGGTTCAAATCGGGGACCGAACCTGTTATAACCGCGCCTTCCTGATCACTGACACAGGGTTTTCCCTTATGGTTCATGATATGGCTTCTGGTCCCAAGGTCTGCGTCATCGGCGTGACCGGGGCCGTTGGGCAAGAGATGGTGAACGTGCTGCACGACCGCGCGTTCCCGCTGAGCGAGCTGCGTCTTTACGCCTCCGCACGCAGCGCCGGAAAGACCATCGAGACTCCCTACGGCACCAAGACCATCGAGGCCTTCTCCGTGGACGCCGCCGCCGAGTGCGACATCGCGCTGATGGCCGTGTCCGGGGATTTCGCCAAGGAATACGCGCCGCAACTGGCCGAGCGCGGGGTCACCGTGATCGACAACTCGTCGGCCTTCCGCTACGACGACGACAAGCCGCTGATCGTGCCCGAGATCAATCCCGAGGCCATCGGCGACGCGCGCATCATCTCCAACCCCAACTGCACCACGGCGATCCTGGCGGTGGCCCTGTGGCCGCTGCACAAGGAGTTCGGCGTCAAGAAGGTGATCGTGTCCACCTACCAGGCCGCCTCCGGCGCCGGGGCCGAGGGCATGAAGGAACTGGAAGACGAGGCGCGGGCCTTCCTGTCGACCGGCAAGGCCGGCAATGCCGTGTTCGCCCATCCGCTGCCGTTCAACCTCATCCCGCACATCGATGCGTTCCAGGATAACGGCTACACCAAGGAAGAAATGAAGGTCACCTGGGAGAGCCGCAAGATCATGGGCCTGCCCGATCTGGCCTTGTCCTGCACGGCGGTGCGCATCCCGACCTCGCGCGCCCACGCCGAAAGCGCGGTGATCGAGACGGAAAAGCCGATTGATCCGGCCGCCGCCCGTGCCGTGCTGTCTAAGGCTCCGGGCGTCAAGGTGGTCGATGATCCGGCCGCCAAGGTCTATCCGATGCCGCTTAATGCGTCGGGCCAGTACGATGTCGAGGTCGGCCGCATCCGCCAGAACCTGGTGTTCGGCGACCACGGCCTGGAGTTCTTTGTGTGCGGTGACCAGTTGCTGAAGGGTGCCGCCCTCAACGCCGTGCAGATCGCCGAGGTGGTGATCGCCCAGCGTCAGGGGCTCCGCAAGACCGCCTGAGTACGATCAAACCGAAAGCGGCCGTCCCCGGCATGGGGGCGGCCGCTTTTTTCGTGACCGAGCCGCCATAATCGGGCCTCTCGGCCTTCTCCGCCGCGTCCAAATCGCGCACACTGCAAGGGCACCCTTTGGTGCGTGGAGTGTGTGGCGTGGATGTGATCGAAGTGCTGCCCGGCGTCGCCTGGGTGGAATTTCCCGAAGCCGACCTGCGGGTGCTGTGCGGTGCTCCGGCCGACGCCGTGAAGCACCTGATGAAGCGCGGCCTCATCCGCAGCGTGGAGCGGGCCGGCGTGATGGCGGAAACCGGCCCCAACGCGGTGCTGCTGTCGGATCTGTCCTCGCAGGGCGGCGAGTTGTGCAACCTCGGGGAATTTCCCGTCCTCCAGATGTTGTACCGCCAGGGCATGATCCTGCCCGGCCACCCCAACAACACTGGCCGGCGGCCCATGATCATCGGGCGCCGTGACCAGTTGCGGGCGCAGATGGAATATATCCACCGAGGCAACTACGGCCTGACCTCGGTCGAGGAACTGGTGGCCGCCGGGGTGTCGCCGGACACCGCCGCCGAATGGATGCGGGTCAAGCTGCGCTTCGCCTTCGGGGCCATCCGCCGGCCCGAGGATCTGCTCGACCTGCGGGAACTGGAGGAAGGCGCCACGGAGCTTGCGCCCGGCGTGACGGTGCGGCGCATCGACGTCAACGTGTTCGAGTTCCGCCACGGCGACCAGACCGCCACGGTGGACCTCAACCTGCCGCTTGGTGCGACCTACGAGGCGCCCTATCGCCTGGGCTACCGCCACCTGCGGCGGGAGTACTTCAGCGTGGTGCACTCGGGCGAGGGGGACGGCTGGGACGTCAACCGCCCCACCATGGGCAGCATCCTGATGTTCCAGGGCCGCATCTTCCTGATCGACGCCGGGCCGAACCTGGGCACCGTGCTGGAGGCGCTGGGCATTGGCGTTCACGAGATCGACGGCATTTTCCACACCCATTGCCACGACGATCATTTCTCGGGCCTGACGACGCTGGTGCGGGCCGATCATCGGGTGCGCTACTTCGCGACTCCGGCGGTGCGGGCCACGGTGGCCCGCAAGCTGGGTGCCTTGATGGGCATTTCCGAGGGCGAGTTTGCAGATTTCTTCGAGGTCCATGACCTGGAATGGAACGTCTGGAACGACGTGGACGGCCTGGAGGTGCTGCCGCTGTTCTCACCCCATCCGGTGGAAACCTCGGTATTCCAGTTCCGCACCCTGTGGGAGGGCGGGACCGTCACCTATGCCCACTATGCCGACATCGTCAGCCTGCGGGTCCTCATCCAGATGGTCAACGATGACCCGGCCGTTCCGGGGATAACCGCCGCGCTTGCCGAGACGGTGCGCCAGACCTATCAGGAACCGGCCAGCCTCAAGAAAGTGGACATCGGCGGCGGCCTCATCCACGGCGAGGCGCAGGATTTCGTAGGCGATCCGTCGGACCGCCTGATCCTGGCCCACACGGCGCGCGCCCTCAACTGGGCGGAGAAGGAGATCGGGTCGGGGGCACCGTTCGGCACGGTTGACGTGCTGATCGCCGCGCAGCAGGACACCACCCTGGCGCGGGCCCGCGACTACCTGCGCAGCCGGTTTCCGCATGTGCCGGAGTGCGACCTCAACATCCTGCTCAATCATCGTCTGCACACCATCAATCCCGACAGCCTGCTGGTCCGCGAGGGGCAGGCGAGCGAGGTCGTCCATCTGGTCCTGACCGGCACCGTGGAGGCCCTGAGCGCCGGGGCCGAGAAGGGGGCCACCCTGGGCGCTGGCGCCATGATCGGGCAGTTGGAGGCGCTGACCGGGATGCCCGCCGGGGAAACCGTGCGTGCGGTCAGCTTCATCACCGCCTTGTGCGTGCCGGCCGTGCTGTACCGGGCGTTCGTGGCACGCAACGGCCTGCGTGAGGAAATCGAGCACGCGGCGGAAATCCGTATGTTGCTCAACCGCACCTGGGTGTTCGGCGAAAACCTGTCGGCGGTGGTCGAGAACCGCATCGTGTCGGCCGCCGTGGAGGTCAGGGTGGCGCGCGGCGGAGAAGTGCCGACCGAAGGCAAGGATACCCTCTATATCGTCCGTGATGGCCTCGTGCAGATGGGTCTGAATGGCGATGTGGTCGAGGGGGTCGGCCCGGCCGAGGTGTTTACCGGCAGTCGCGTGATGGTCGGGGCAGCCCCTCCATGCCGCGCCATCGCGGTCGAGGACACCGTACTGCTGGCTGTGCCGGGGGAACTGGTGCGGGGTATTCCGGTGGTGCGCTGGAAGCTGCTGGAAATCGCCAGCCGGCGCATGAACCGGCTGTTTGCGCCGCGCGAAGGTGGCCCGGCGTTCCCGTGGCTGGCCGAGTACGGCATCGGCGTGCCGGCCATGGACAAGCAGCACCGCCAATTGTTCGAAATGGCCAGCACGGTGCTGGCCTACCAGCAGGCCGGCGAACCGGCCCTGGCGCTGGACGCCCTGGACGCCATGATCGAGGTCGCCCGCGAGCATTTTGTGGACGAGGAAAAGCTGCTGTTTTCCACCGGCTTTCCCGGTGCCGGGGAGCACGAGGCCGTCCACGCTTATTTGATGGGCGACGTCGACCGTGTGCGCGACCAGTTCAAGGCGCGCGGCCATGTGGCGCCCGAACCGTTCCGGCGGTTCTTCCGCGACTGGATCGTACAGCACATCTTCCGCGAGGACAGCCGTTACGCGGTCTTCCTGACCGACCAGCGGAACTATATTTCGTAGGTTTCATAGTCGATGTTGCGCGGGCTCAATTCCGCTGGGCCAGGGCGAGGCCCATTCCGGCGGCGACCAGGGCCGACCCGCTGACGCGGTTGAGGATGCGCTGCCCCCGGACGCTGGAAAAGAACTTGCCGGCTCCGGCGCCGCCAGCCGCATAGATGGCCAGCGCCCCGACCTCCAGGACCAGGAACGTCGCACCCATGATGAGCAACTGTTCGGCCACCGGCTGGCCGGGGGTCAGGAACTGTGGAAAGAAGGCTGTGAAGATCAGCATGGCCTTGGGGTTGGAGATGGCGACCAGGAACTCCCGCGTCATCAGGGTGCGCAGGCTGGCCTCGGAAGCGGGATAGTGCGCCTGGGCGACCTCCTGCACGGCGTCTGCGGCGCGGGGGGCGGGGCTGGTGCGCCACAGGCGGATGCCGAGGTAGACCAGATACACCGCGCCGACCCACTTCAGCACGGTGAAGGCGACCTCGGACGTGGCGATCAGGGCGCCCAGGCCCACGATGGTCAGGCCGACCAGGATGGCAAAGGCCGGAATGCGGCCCAGTCCGGCCACCACCGATCGCCCGAGGCCGAACCGCGCCCCGTTGTTCATGGCCAGCAGGTTGTTGGGGCCGGGCGCCATGTTCATCAGGAATACCGCCGGGATGAACACCAGCCACATCTCAAACGTCACAGGCGCCTCCTGACCCCATTTTGCCAGCCGCATCCGGCCCAAACACCTCGTCAAACGTCGCCATGAGGGCGCTGTCGACCTCCTCCATGGTGACGTGGATGCCGAGATCCCACAAGCTGGTCACGCCGTGGTCGCGGATGCCGCACGGCACGATGCCCGAAAACAGCGACAGGTCCGGCTCGACGTTCAGGGCGATGCCGTGGAAGGTCACCCAGCGGCGCACCCGCACGCCGATGGCGGCGATCTTGTCCTCGCGCTTGAAGCCGCCGGGGGCCTTGCGCTCGACCCAGATGCCGACCCGGTCGGCGCGGCGCTCGCCCTTGACGTTGAAGCGGTCCAGGGCGCGAATCAACCATTCTTCGAGGGCGTGGACGTAGCACCGCACGTCGGGGTTCCGCGCCTTGAGGTCGAGCATCACGTAGGCCACCCGCTGGCCCGGCCCGTGGTAGGTGTACTGCCCGCCGCGCCCGGCCTCAAACACCGGAATGGCGCCGGGGTTGAGCAGGTCCTCGGCGCGGGCGCTGGTCCCGGCGGTATAGAGGGATGGGTGCTCCAAAAGCCACACCTGTTCAGCCGCGCTGCCGTCTCTAATAGCCGCAACACGGGCATCCATGGCGGCCAGGGCTTCCGGATAAGGTACCGGATCATCCGCGATCAGCCATTCAGGAGCAGAAAGGTGCGAAATCATAAGAAGTCCTCTTGATCACCGTGAACCATTTTGCTATGTCACTGGCTCCCCGAAGGCAAGGGGGTCCTTCACGGACCCAGCCTAAAGGGGCCGGCGGCTTTACCAGGGCCGACGGCGTTTTCAAAATCGTGCGGTCGTGGCGGAACTGGTAGACGCGCAGCGTTGAGGTCGCTGTGGCCGAAAGGCCGTGGAAGTTCGAGTCTTCTCGACCGCACCATTTTGGGAATGTCGATCCTCATGGGGTCGGCCTTTACGTGAAGGGGTCCGTTGCGGCAAGCAGCGGACCTTTTTCGTATCAAGATGATATTACAATTTTAGGACCACCGCGCAGGGAGGGAGCCGATGAGCGATCACGAGACCCTCAAGCCCGTCCGCGGCCCCCTTCATGGTGAAGACGCCTTCGCCCTGAACCCGGAGTTCGTCCAGGACGTGGTCGCCGCCCTTGAGGAGGGCCGCGACGATTATGTGCGCGATCAGGTTCTGACGCTGCACTACGCCGACGCCGCCGACCTCATCGACCAGCTTCCGCGCGAGCCGCGCGAACGGCTGCTTGACCTCATGCGGCCGGGCTTCAACCCGGAAATCCTGCCCGAGTTGGACGACCGCATCCGCGACGAGGTGCTGGAACGCTACGGCTACGCCGACTTCGCCAGCCTGGTCGCCGAACTGGATTCGGACGATGCGGTCTATCTGGTCGATCAACTCGACGAGGCCGAGCGCGCCCACGTCCTGGCCCGCCTGCCGGCCGAAGAACGCACCGTTATCGAGCAGGGTCTGGCGTTCCCGGAATACACCGCCGGCCGCCTGATGCAGCGCGAATTGGTGGCCGTGCCGGCCTATTGGACGGTGGGCGAGACCATCGACTACCTGCGCGCCAACGCCAGCCTGCCCGAGGACTTCTATGTCCTGTTCGTGGTCGATCCGCGCCACCGGCCGCAAGGCATCGTGCGGCTGTCGGCCCTGCTGCGGTCGCCGCGCGCGACTCGCCTGCAAGGGCTGGTGACCGAAGAGGACATGGTGGTGATGAACGTCACCATGGACCAGGAGGAGGTCGCCTACCTGTTCCGTCAGCGAGACCTTTTGTCGTCGCCGGTGGTCGATGCCTCGGGGCGGCTGGTTGGCCGCATCACCATTGATGACGTGGTCGACGTCATCGACGAGGAAGCCGAGGACGACATGCTGAAGATGGCGAAGGTGGGCGAGGCCGACCTTTACGCCCCAGCCTTCTCCACGGCGGGCCGGCGCATCCGCTGGCTGGCCATCACCCTGCTCAACACCATCCTGGCGTCGTTCGTGATCTCGCGGTTCGAGGCGACCCTGGAACAGATCGTCGCGCTCGCCATCCTCATGCCCATCGTTGCGGCCATGGGGGGCAACGCCGGGATGCAGGTGGTGACCGTCATGGTGCGCGCCCTGGCCACCAAGGAACTGGGGCCGGGCAACATGAGCCGCGTGATCGGCAAGGAACTGGCGGTCGGGGCCATCAACGGCGTCGTGTTCGCCGCCGTCCTGGGCACCGTCGCCTTCCTGTGGTTCGGGCGCCTGGACCTGGGCATCGTGTTGTCGGCCGCGATGATCTTCAACATGGTGTGGGCGGGCATGGCCGGAACGCTCATTCCATTGACCTTGGCCAAGATGAAGATCGATCCGGCCCTGGCGGCCGGGCCTTTCCTGACCACGACGACCGATGTTCTGGGGTTCTTCGCATTCCTTGGCCTTGCCACCTTGTTCCTGATCTGACGGACCTGATCTGACGGACCTTATGGGGTGCCTCGGGCGTTGACGGAACAGGGGAGCGGATTGTCCGCCGCCTGAACAGCATGTCGCCAACCGCTTGTACAAGGGGGCGCCCGCCCGTGGGCTTCCAGTCCATGGACCAACCCGCCGGATCGCAAGGCCACCCGCCACCGCCACCAGCCGGGGCGGGGGGGCATGAGGGCGGCCCGCCGTTTGTCGTCAGCATCGCCATTGTCAGCCTGATCGCCTTTGGCGCCGGCGCGTTCTTCGTCACCCAGTGGGAGTCGATGCCGCGCGTGGTGCGTTTGCTGGTGCTGGTCGCAAGCTTCATTGCCGCCCATGGCGGGGCGTGGCTGGTGCTGCGCCGGCCGGGGCTGCTGCCCGAGGTCGGTCATGCCCTGGTGCTGGCCGGGGTGGCGCTGTTCGGGCCGGCCCTGCTGATCACGGCGCAGATGTTTTCCGCCGTCGGGCGGCTGCCCGACGCGGTGGCGACTTGGGCCGCCGTGGCGGTGCTTGCTGCCGCCGTGGTGCCGTCG
>LAEA01000059.1 GCA_000961745.1 Rhodospirillaceae bacterium BRH_c57
TGGGCGCTGCCCAGACCCGCCAAGGGGCTTGCCCCTTGGATCCCTTTAGGGGTCCTGCGCCTTATTCTGCGCCACAGGCAGATACTCTTGCCCTTGGCTGCGCTGCGCGCGGCTTGTCAATCCCCCGCCCGTCCGGAATGATCCCCGCCCTCAACTTTTCTCCAACAAAAGCAAGGAGGTCCGGAGCATCGCTCCGGGCGGGCACGGGTGGCAACCCGTCCGCGTCAGCGGCTCTCAAAACTCCCGCCGCAGCGGTTGCGCGGGCGGGTCCCACAGACCGCGATCGAGGACCTGATTGCCGTCGAACACCAACCAACTGTCTTGCCCATAGTGGGGCAGCGGGCGGATGAGGGCGGTCAGGGCTTCGGTGTCCTCGGCCTCAACGACCAGCAAGGGCCGCCCATCGGGCAGGCGCCATGCCCATGCGCGGGCGGCGCCGTCCTGTTCCAGATCCGGCGGGTCCACGCCCAGGGCATCCAGGACCCCACCCCCCTCGCCCACTGAAACGACCAGCAGCGGCCCCTCGCCAGCCTTGGCGCCAACGGCGGTCACCGCGCTGACGGGACTTCCGAACAAACGGTCGGCAAGGCGTTGCGCGGCCTCTCGCGCGGCGGGGACATCGGGCAGCAGCGCTACCGGGGTACTGCCAAGGGTGACGTCGCGCAGGATGGGCGGGGTTTCCTCAGGCGTCAGGTGGCGGAACACATGGTGGTCGGGGTCAACCGCCACCGCGCGCGCCGGCGCCCCACTCTCCACGGCCACCGTCGCGCGGGCGCCGGACACGGTGACGACGTGGGTTTCCTCCCCCGCGTCGGTGGTCACGGTGATCGGCAGGCGCAGGGCGTAGGGCGGCTCGTCCTGGGTCAGGACCAAGGTCACGGCGTTGCCATCGACGCGGGCGTCCTCCAGGGTCAGACGCGGGGCGCCCGGCCGGGTCAGCCACTGGTCGAAAAAGCGTTCCAGATCGGTCCCGGACTCCCCCTCAAAGGCGGCGCGCAGGTCGGCCCACGACGCGTTACCACCCCGGTGCGCGGTATAAAACTGCCCCAGCGCGCGGTGGAACCCCTCCGGCCCCAGACGCTCGTGGAGCATGTGGAAGATGAACGCCGCCTTGCTGTAGCCGATGACCTGATCGGCCCCGTGCGCCTTGGCCGTAAAGGTCTCCACCGGCCGCGCGCGGTCTTCGGGCAGGGCGGCGAAATCGCGCAGCCACACCAGCCTCATGCGGCCCTGGTCCTCGGCCGAGGCCAAGCCGTAATCGGCCATATAGGTGGTCAACCCCTCGGCCCAGTTGCCGCTGGCATAGTCGGGCGCCACCGCATTGCCCCACCACGTATGCAGGATCTCATGGGGCAGCGACCGCGCGCGCATGAATGGCAGGCCAAGGATGCGCTCCGACACATAGGTCAGACCGGGAAAGCCCCAGCCGACCGGGTAAGGCGCCGCGACCACCGCGAACCCGGCATAGGGATAAGGTCCGATCAAAGCGGCGTAGCGGGCGATATGTTTCGCCGAGTCGTCAAGATACGCCTGGGCCAGCCCCGCCGCCTCGGCCGGAAAATAGGTCCGCAGGCGCAACGCCCCGACCATGCGTTCGGCCACCTCATAAGGGCCGGCGAACACGGACGGCGGCTCATCGGCATAGGGCGCGAAGACGGCCACGTTGCCCTCCGGCCCCACCGTCTCGTCAAGCAGTTCGCCGGTGACGGCCGCCCGCTGCCCGGCCGGCGTCCGCACGGTCAAACGCTGCGGCAACGCCCCGCCCGGCGCCGGATACCACGCCACGTCGCCCGGCAGATAGGTCCCCTCGGGCGCCACGGCAGGAGGGGTGGGCGGTGGCAGCACGCCGCGCCAGTCAACCTCGACCGTCCAAGGCCCCTCCCCCGGCAGGATGAAGCGCCCGCCACCGGGATCGCGTGGCGGCGCCAAGGCCTGCTCCCCCACCCGCACGGCAGTGAGGGTAAAGGCGTCATCAAGGTCCAGGCGCAGATCAGGCGCTCCGGCGGGAACCGTCAGGCTGGCATGACCGGTCAGCAGGGATTCGGCTGGGGAAAGGGTGAGAATGACCTCCTCGACCACCGCCGCCCGCAGGGATGACGGCAGCAGCATCGAGGCCAGTGCGAGAGCGGCGGCAACCGCTATGCTGATGGTGCGACTCATGGACCGATACTACCACCGGAGGGTTAAGGACGGCAGGATTCATAGGTGGCAGACAGGGTGGCGGCCATCAGGCCCATCCCCTCCGGTCGAACGGAACCGATTGTTTCTCTTGACGGTAGACGCAGCCTCCTCAATTCTCCTCTCTCATGACGATACAACCTCGCCTTCTGTCCGACTCCGAACGCATCGACTGGCTGCGCCTCATCCGGTGCGAGAATGTCGGGCCGGTGACCTTTTTCCGCCTTCTGGAACGCTTCGGCTCGGCCGCAAGCGCGCTGGCTGCCCTGCCCGATCTGGCGCGGCGCGGCGGGCGCACCAAGCCGATCAAGATATGTTCCAAGGCCCGTGCCGAGGCGGAGCTTGACGACGCCGCGCGCCTGGGTGCCCGCGCCGTGTGCAGTGGGGAGCCGGACTTCCCGGCCCTGCTGGCGGCCACCGACGGCGCCCCGCCGCTGCTCTACGTACGCGGTCATTCCAGCCTGTTCGGGCGGCCGTGCATCGGCATGGTCGGCGCCCGCAGCGCCTCGGCCGGGGCGCGGCAGTTCGCCCGCAAGATGGCGTGGGACCTGGGGCAGGCCGGGGTGACGGTGGTTTCCGGGCTGGCCCGTGGGCTGGACACCGCCGCCCATGACGGATCGCTGGAAACCGGCACGGTCGCCGTGGTGGCCGGCGGCGTGGACATCATCTATCCGCCGGAGAACGCCGGCCTGTACCACCGCATCGTCGAAATGGGCGCCGTTGTTTCGGAAATGCCGCCCGGCACGGAGCCCCAGGCCCGCCACTTCCCACGCCGCAACCGCATCATCAGCGGCATGAGCGCCGGCGTGGTCGTGGTCGAGGCCACGGCTCGATCCGGCTCACTCATCACGGCACGGTACGCGGCCGAACAGGGGCGCGAGGTTTTCGCCGTTCCCGGCTCGCCTATGGATGCCCGCGCCGCCGGTCCCAACGGCCTTATCAAGGACGGCGCGGTCCTGACCCAGGGTGCGGGAGACATTCTGGACCTGCTCGATGATCTGCTGCGCCGCCCCTTCCGGGAGCCTCCCGGCGAGCGGTTCAGCGGCCCGGCGCCTGCCATTCCAGACGAATCCGCCCTGGTCCGTGCCCGCCGCGACGTGCTCGAAGCACTGGGTCCGATCCCCGTGACGGTTGACGAGATCATCCGGCAATGCCAATTGTCTCCCTCCGTGGTTTCCATGATTCTCCTGGAACTGGAACTGGCGGGGCGCCTGGAACGGCATCCGGGTCACCGCGTTTCGTTCCTGCCGGAGGCCTGACAGGCGTCCGTTCCAGGGTCTTGCGGGAACCCCCACCCAGAACCTTGAAACGGCCGGAATCCGCATGAACGTTGTCATTGTCGAGTCCCCGGCGAAGGCCAAAACCATCAACAAGTACCTCGGCACGGACTTCACGGTCCTGGCCTCCTATGGGCATGTGCGCGACCTGCCGCCCAAGGACGGGTCCGTTCGGCCCGACGAGGACTTCGAGATGGACTGGACCACCGATCCCCGGTCGGAAAAGCACCTCAAGGAAATCACCCGCGCGTTGAAGGGGGCCAAGCGCCTTTTCCTCGCAACTGACCCTGACAGAGAGGGCGAGGCGATCTCCTGGCACGTCTGGGACGAACTGGAGCGCCGCAAGCTGCTCAAGGGCGTCGATGTCAAGCGGGTGACCTTCAACGCCATCACCAAATCCGCCGTCACGCACGCCATGGAGAACCCGCGCGACCTGGACCAGGAACTGGTGGATGCCTATCTGGCCCGCCGCGCCCTGGACTATCTGGTCGGGTTCACCCTGTCGCCGGTGCTGTGGCGCAAGCTGCCGGGGTCGCGTTCGGCAGGGCGCGTCCAGTCGGTCGCCCTGCGCCTGATCTGCGAACGCGAGTCGGAAATCGAACGGTTCATGGCGCAGGAATACTGGTCGGTCGAGGCCGACCTGCGCACGGCCGAGAACAAGTCCTTCACCGCCCGCCTGACCCACCTCGACGGCGAGAAGCTCGACAAGTTCGGCCTGCCCGACGAGACGGCGGCCGAGCGCGCCCGCAAGACCATCGAGGCCGGCACCTTCCACGTTCAGGCGATCGACCGCAAGAAGGCCAAGCGCAATCCGGCGCCGCCCTTCACCACCTCGACCCTGCAACAGGAAGCGGCCCGCAAGCTGTACTTCTCGGCCACCAAGACCATGACCCTGGCCCAGCGCCTGTACGAGGGCGTGTCGGTCAAGGGCGAGACGGTCGGCCTCATCACCTACATGCGTACCGACGGCGTGACCATGGCGCCCGAGGCGGTCCACGAGACGCGGACGCTGATCGACCAGACCTGGGGCGGCAAGTTCCTGCCCGAGAAGGAACGCGTCTACAAGACCAAGCAGAAGAACGCGCAGGAGGCCCACGAAGCCATCCGCCCGACCAACGTGTTCCTGAAACCGGCCGACGTGCGCGACGTGCTCGACGCCGACCAGTTCAAGCTGTACGAACTGGTGTGGAAGCGCACCATCGCCAGCCAGATGGAAAGCGCCCTGCTCGATCAGGTGGCCGTCGATATCACCGACGAGACCAACGCCACCGTGCTGCGCGCCAACGGCTCCACCATCGTGTTCGAGGGCTTCCTGAAGCTCTACCGCGAAGGCTATGACGACGTGGCGGCCGATGGCGCCGGGGAAGGCGCCGAGGGCGAGGACACCCGCCTGCTGCCGCCGCTGCACGAGGGCGACAAGACGCCGCTCGACGCCGTCCGCCCCAACCAGCACTTCACCCAGCCGCCGCCGCGCTATTCCGAAGCCAGTCTGGTCAAGCGCATGGAGGAACTGGGCATCGGCCGCCCGTCCACCTATGCCTCGATCATCCAGGTGCTTCAGGACCGCGACTACGTGCGCCTGGACAACCGCCGCTTCACGGCCGAGGACCGGGGCCGCATCGTCACCGCGTTCCTGGAAAGCTTCTTCCGCCGTTACGTGGAATACAACTTCACCGCCGACCTGGAAAACCAGCTTGACGAGGTTTCCATCGGCCGGATGGAGTGGAAGGCCGTGCTGCGCGCCTTCTGGACGGACTTCATGACCGCCGTCGAGGGCACCAAGAACCTCCGCGTGTCCGAAGTTCTCGACGCCCTGGACGCCGACCTTGCGCCCCACCTGTTCCCGCCCAAGCCCGACGGGTCCGACCCGCGCACCTGCCCGGCCTGCTCGGTGGGCCGGCTGTCGCTGAAGCTGGGCAAGTTCGGGGCCTTCATCGGTTGCTCGACCTATCCCGAGTGCCGCTACACCCGCCCCCTGGGCGGTGGCGAAGAAGGCGCCAACGGCGGCATGGACGAGGGCGAGAAGCAACTCGGCAACGACCCGGAAACGGGGCTGGGCGTCATCCTCAAGAAGGGGCCGTATGGCTGGTACGTCCAGCTTGGCGAGCCCGACCCCGAGGACAAGAAGAAAAAGCCCAAGCGCGCCGGCCTGCCGCGCGGCATGGAACCCAGCAGCGTGGACCTGGACAAGGCCCTGCGCCTGCTCGCCCTGCCGCGCGAGATCGGCCTCCACCCCGAGGACAATCAGGTCATCCTGGGTGGCGTCGGGCGGTTCGGGCCTTACATCAAGCACAACGACCAGTACGTCAACCTCAAGGAGGACGACGTCCTTGAGATCGGCATGAACCGGGCGGTGGAGCTTCTGGCGACGTCGGTGCGCAAGGCCAAGACGCCGGCCAAGGATCTTGGCCCACATCCGGCGGACCAAAAACCTGTTACTCTCCATGACGGGCGCTTCGGCCCTTACGTGGAACACAACAAACTGCGGGCCACCCTGCCCAAGACCATGGACAAGGACGCGGTGACCCTGGAACAGGCCGTCGAGGTCCTGACCGCCAAGGCCGGCAAGGCACCAGCGCCCAAGAAGGCGGCGGCAAAAAAAGCGCCCGCCGCGAAGAAGGCTCCGGCTGAGAAGAAGGAGCCGGCGGAAAAGAAGGTCCCGGCGGCGAAAAAGGCCCCGGCCGCCAAAAAAGCCCCGGCTGCGAAAAAGGCTCCGGCTGCCAAGAAAACCACGACGACGACCGCCACCACGGCGAAAAAAGCCCCGGCGAAAAAGAGTACAGCGTGACCAGCAAAAACCCCAAACACGTCCCCCTCCCCACCCGTGAGCAGATCCTGGAGTTCATCCAGGAAAGTCCCGGACGGGTGGGGAAACGTGAGATCGCGCGGGCCTTCAATCTCGACGCCGGACACCGTCCTTTCCTGCGCCAGATCATGAAAGACATGGAGAGCGACGGCCTGCTCCAACGCGGCCCCAGGCGCAAGATGATCCGTCCCGGCGCCCTGCCGGAAGTCACCGTGGTCGAAGTCACCGGCACCAACAGCGACGGCGACCTGATCGGCCGCCCCCTGTCGTGGACCGAAAAGGACCTGCCGCCGCCGCGCATCTTCGTGCTGCCGGTGCGCAAGGGCCAGCCGACCGTTGGGATCGGCGACAAGGTGCTGTGCAAGGTGGTCGCCACCGGCGACAACATCTATGACGGGCGTGTGGTCAAGAAACTCGGCGAGGGCGCGGCCCGCGTGCTGGGCATCCTGGAGGTCGGGGTGAACGGCACCTATTTGCGTGCCACCAACCGCCGCGACAAGCAGGACTATGTGGTGGCCCGTGGGGATCTGGGCGGCGCCGAACCGGGCGCCCTGGTCGAGGCTGAAATCCTGCCCGGCCGCGCCTATGGCCTGCGGCAGGCCCGCGTGGTCGATGTCCTGGGCGATATGTCCAACCCGCGCTCGGTCAGCCTGATCGCCATTCACGCCAACGACATCCCAACCGACTTCCCGCAGGACGCGCTGGAACAGGCGGCGGAGTCGAAGGCTGCGCCGATGGGCAAGCGCGTGGACCTGCGCGACATCCCCCTGGTCACCATCGACGGCGAGGACGCCCGCGACTTCGACGACGCGGTGTGGGCCGAAGCGGACGGTGACGGCTGGCACGCCATCGTCGCCATTGCTGACGTGGCCCACTACGTGCGGCCCGGCGACGCGCTCGACACCTCGGCGTTCGAGCGCGGCAACTCGGTCTATTTCCCCGACCGCGTGGTGCCCATGCTGCCCGAGGCGCTGTCCAACGGCTGGTGCTCGCTGGTGCCCAAGGAAGACCGCCCGTGCATGGCGGTGCGCATGTGGTTCGACGGCCAGGGCCGCAAGCACAAGCACGAGTTCGTACGCGGCATGATGCGATCCGTCGCACGCCTGACCTACACCCAGGTCCAGGCGGCCGTGGACGGCGCCCCCGATGACACCACCGGGCCGCTGGTCGATCCCCTGCTGACCCCGCTGTACGGCGTCTACCGCGCCCTGCGCGAGGCCCGTGACCGGCGGGGCGCGCTGGAGATCGAACTGCCCGAACGCAAGGTCATCATCGCCGAGGATGGCTCCGTGGCCGGAGTCGAGTCCCGGCCACGCTACGACAGCCACATGCTGATCGAAGAACTGATGATCGCCGCCAACGTCTGCGCCGCCGAGACGCTGGAGGCCGTCAACAAGCCGTGCATGTACCGCGTCCATGACGAACCGGCCCTGGAACGCCTGGACTCCCTGCGCGAGTTCCTGCAATCCATGGATCTGAACCTCGCGCGCGGCGCCATCAGCCCGCACCACTTCAACCACATCCTGGCCAAGGTCAAGGGCACCACGTACGAGCATCTGGTCAACCAGATCGTCCTACGCAGCCAGGCCCAGGCCATTTACAGCCCGGAGAACCGGGGCCACTTCGGCCTGGGCTTGCGGCGTTACGCGCACTTCACGTCGCCCATCCGGCGCTATTCGGACCTGCTGGTCCACCGTGGCCTGATCGCCGGCTTGAAGCTGGGGTCCGATGGCCTGCCGCCCGACCAGGGGCCGGAACAGTTCGCGTCCATGGGCGAACACATCTCCATGACCGAACGTCGCGCCGCCACCGCCGAGCGAGAGGCCATCGACCGCTTCACCGCCACATTCCTGGCCGACCGCGTGGGCGCCACGTTCAGCGGCCGGGTGACCGGGGTCAACCGCTTTGGGCTGTTCGTGGAACTGGACGACAGCGGGGCCAACGGCCTCATCCCCATCTCGACCCTGCCCAAGGACTACTACGTCCACGACGAGGCGCACCACGCCCTGATCGGGTCCACCAACCGCGAGGTCCATCGCCTGGGCGACGCCATCACGGTAAAACTGCGCGAAGCCGACGCCGCCACCGGCGGGATGATCTTCGAGTTCCTGGAGACCATCGGAAAATCCAGCGCCGACGCCGCCGACATCGGGGGCCGTCTGGCCGCCGCCGTGCGCGCCAAGGGCGGATTCCGCCCGCCCAAGCGCAAGGTCGGCGACCGCAATGGTGCCAAAGCGCGGTCCGGCGGCGGCCGAGGAAAAGGCCGCCGCTAGAGCAAATTCCGAGCAGACGGCATCGCCTGCTACGACGTATTTATGCCACATAAAAAGATAGAGCGTCTGGCGCGACCGCAAGGAAGTGGAAGATGCTTTATCCCCCCACTTTCTGCTTTCAGGTCCGATGTCCCATACCCCATCGTATGGGATCATCTTCCTCATCCGCGAATTGTGCTTCCCCCAGTCGCCATTTACCTCTAAATTTCCAGAGGAGCAGCGGCGGGGACTTGCCCTGCACGAACGCCTTAAAGACCCGAGAACAGCCTTTTAAGTAGTCAAAAAGTCATGGGCTAGTTATGCGTTCGGTCAGGGTGGGTATTAGCCTCTTGTTAAGGCACATGCCTTCATGCTGTATTCGGTTCCGCAGTGACGGGGCCAAACAGATAAGCACAGGACGGCTAACCTTATAAAGTCCGGGGGTTTCTCGTGACATATCGCCTACAGGCCATCAAGCGCGGCGCGTTCGCCGCAGCCCTCGCCGCCAGCCTCGCGCTCGGCGCGCTGCCGACCTTTCCGGCGACTGCCAGCCAGGAAGCCCTCACCGTTGCCGCATTCCCCTCGGCCGAGGCGGAGCGGGTGCTCGCCTACGGGTTCGACGTCATTGCCGAGCGCTACCTTGAACCGGTGACGGTCGAACAGCTTGCCGTTGGCGGACTGCGCGGCCTCGGTGCGCTGGATCCCGCCCTCGCCTTCGCCCTGCGCGACAATAACATCGAACTGTCGACGGCGGAGCGCGTCATCGCGTCCTTCCACGTCCCAGCCTCCAACAATGCCGAGGCCTGGGCCGGCATCGCGGTCAAGATGACCAACGCCGCCCGCACGGTGTCCCCGACCCTGACCAACACGACGCCAGAAGATGTCTATGCCGCGATGTTCGACGCGATTCTTTCGGACCTTGACCATTTCTCCCGCTATGCCAGCGCGTCGGAGGCCCGCAGCAACCGGGCCCGCCGCAACGGGTTCGGCGGTGTCGGCATCCGTTACACCCTCGACGAGGACCGCCTGAGCATCCGCGAGGTGCTGCCCGAAACGCCGGCCTCGCGCATCGGCCTGAAGAGCGGTGACGCCATCACCCATATCGACGGCGCCCCTGTTGTCACCCTGGGCGACCGCGACGCCATTTCCGAGCGCATGCGCGGCCCGATAAACTCCTCCCTGCGCCTGACCGTACTGCGCGGCAAGGACCCCGTGCCGGCCGACATGGTCGTGCGGCGCGGCCTGGTGGTGCCCCAGACGGTGACCCTGGAAAGCACCGCCGACGGCATCGTTCACCTGCGCATCACCAGCTTCAACCAACGCACCGCCAAAGGCGTGGCCGAACTGGTCGATAAAGCCAAGCGCCAATTGGGCCGTGACATGCGCGGTGTCCTGCTGGACCTGCGCGGCAACCCTGGCGGCCTGCTCGACCAAGCGGTCGGCGTCAGCGACATGTTCGTGACCCAGGGCCGCATTGTGACCACGCGGGGCCGCCATCCCGAGGCGATGCAGAGCTATTCCGCCCGCACCGGCGACGTCATCAACGGCCTGCCCATGGTGGTCATGCTGGACGGCCGCTCGGCCTCGGCCGCCGAGATCGTCGCCGCCGCGTTGCAGGACAGCGGGCGCGCCGTGGTCATCGGCTCGGCGTCCTACGGCAAGGGCACCGTGCAGACCGTCATCCGCATGCCCAACGACGGCGAAATGACCCTGACGTGGTCGCGCTTCCACAGCCCGTCAGGCTACGCCCTCCACGGCCTGGGCGTGCTGCCGACGGTGTGCGTGACCGAGGCCTCGGCATCCGCCGACTCCTTGCTCGCCAACGTCGCCCTGAGCAGCAACCCGATCGCCACCCAGCTCGCCCAGTGGCGCTCCACGCCGCTGGAGGACACCCAGGCACGCCAGGACCTGCGCACCCTGTGCCCGCCGACCAACCAGGCCGACTGGGCCTCCGACACCGCCGTGGCGCACCGCCTGCTGGCCGACCACGCGCTGTTCGCCCGCGCCTTGTCGGTGACAGGGGCCAAGTCGGCCTCGGCCGCCGGACGCTACTGAAACAGGGCTGAAACCGCTTGACTCTGAGGGTGGGGGCGTTAATCTGCGCCGCTCAATCAGGACACTCTTCGTACCAGGATTACGGCAATGGCCAAACCGACGACCATCCAGATTAAGCTCGAAAGCACCGAAGGCACGGGCTACTTCTATATCGCCAAGAAGAACCCGCGCAACACGACGCAGAAGCTCGAGTTCCGCAAGTATGATCCGGTCGCCCGCAAGCACGTTGTCTTCCGCGAAACGAAGATGAAGTAAGGTTTCACAGCCTTTTGCTTCCGGGTTCCCAACGCAGGGCCGCCGAGAAATCGGCGGCCCCGTTGTTGTTTATAGTCTCTTTCCCACCTATGCGCCGCACATGGCATCCAACGTTCTCAAGCGGTTTGCTTTTGATGTGAATCACGATCTGTATTCGTGCATCTTGGGCTGCCGCCCAAACCCGCTTGGGGCAAGCCCCAAACCCCTTTTTTCTTCTTCAAGAAGACAAGGGAGGTCTGGAGGCCCCCTTCCAGGCCGGCGGCAGCCATCGG
>LAEA01000168.1 GCA_000961745.1 Rhodospirillaceae bacterium BRH_c57
GGGGGGGGAGCCTGCGGCAGGCGCAGTTGCAACTTGCTCCGTTCAAGGACGCCGAACTGCGCGACGTCGCCCTGCGCCTGCGCGAGCTGTACCCCGCCGTGGACCGTAACGCCATGGAGGGCCGCCTGCCCACCGCCAGCATCGACGCCATGATCGCCGAGATCACCGCGGGCTTCAGGGGTGACGTCGGGGTGGTGCCCCGACAGTTCCTGCGCACGCTGGTCAACGCCATGGACATGATCGACGAAGGCGTCGATCTGCCCGCGACGGTGCCCCCGGTTGACGAAGCGGCCCTGAACGAGGACGAGCGTCGGCTGATCGAGCAGCGGTATCCGTATGATCCCGAGCCCGAAGACGAGGCTGGTTACTCGGTGGAGTTCTAGGCCATGGCCTCGGCCTTCTCGCGCTTTCCACCGCGATTGCAGGAGGCCATCGCCAGCCGCTTGGGGTGGACCACTCTGCGCCCGGTGCAGGATTTGGCGGGCCATGCCATCCTTGACGGCAAGAACGCCGTGGTTCTGGCGCCAACGGCGGGCGGCAAGACCGAGGCCTCGGTGTTCCCGGTGCTGGCGCGCCTGATGGAGGAACCGGCGCGCGGCGTCGGGGCGTTGTACATCGCGCCCATCCGGGCTCTGCTCAACAACCAGGAAGACCGTTTGGGGCAGTATACGGAGATGGTCGGCTTGCGGCGCTTCGTGTGGCATGGCGACACCCGCCAGGCCGCCAAGCGGGACTTCCTGCGCGAGCCGGTGGATCTGCTCATGACCACGCCGGAAAGCCTGGAGGTCATGCTGCTGTCGCCGAAGGTGCCAGCCGAAGCCCTGTTCGCCGACCTGCGCGCGGTGATCATTGATGAGGTTCATGCGTTCGCCGGCACCGATCGCGGGGCACACCTGATGGCCGTGCTGGAACGCATCGCCGACATGGCCCAGGGCGACGTTCAGCGTATCGGCCTGAGCGCCACGGTGGGCAATCCCGAGGCGATTTTGCGCTGGCTGGCCGGATCCTCGCGCCGCGGCGGCGTGGTGGTGGATCCGCCCAAGCAACCGCGTAAACGCCAGATCCGTGTGGCCCTGACGCCCATGCTCCCGGACCTCGCGGCGGAGGCCTCCGTCCAGGCCGCCGGGCGCAAGAGCCTGTTCTTCTGCCAGAGCCGCGCCTTGGCCGAGCAGGTGGCCGACCGGATGCGCGGGCGTGGCACCGACGTGTTCGTCCACCACAGCTCGGTCGCCTTCGAGGAGCGCGCGGCGGCCGAGGAACGGTTTCACCACGGCACCAACGCCTGCATCGTCTGCACCTCAACCTTGGAACTGGGCATTGACGTGGGCGACCTGGATCTGGTGTTGCAGGCCAATGCCCCGGCCACCGTGTCGTCCTTTCTTCAGCGTATGGGCAGAACCGGCCGCCGCGACGGCCAAGACGCCAACACCACTTTTTACTGCGAGACCGCGCACGCCGCGTTGCAGGCCGTCGCCATCGTTGAGCTGGCCCGCCAGGGGTGGGTGGAGGCTGTGCCGGTGCAGCGTCGGGCGTGGCCGGTGATGGTCCACCAGGTTTTGGCGCAGACGCTGCAGCATGGCGCCGTCAGCGCCGATCGCTGCTGGTCCATGGTGTCGCGGGTCCCCGACTTCGCGGGCATTGGCCGCGCCGAGTATGACTCCCTGGTCGCCCACATGCTGCGTGAAGGCTTCCTGTTTGAGGCAGGCGGCCTCTTGTCCATGGGCGAGCGCGCGGAACGGGTGTTCGGCCGCAAGAACTTCATGGAAATCTACGCCGTGTTCTCCAGCCCCGTGTTGTATCGGGTCAAGACGCACTCCGGTCGGGACCTGGGGTCTGTGGAGCAGGCGTTCGTTGATCGACTGGTCGAGGGCATGACGTCTTTTCTGCTGGCCGGGCGGGCTTGGCTGGTCGAACACATCAATCACGCCGACAAGGTCGTGCGGGTCCACGAGGCGCCCAAGGGCCGCAAACCGACCTGGGGGGGCTTCCTGCCGCAGTTCCTGGGCTTCGATCTGTGCCAGCGCATGCGCGGCATTCTGACCGAGACCGTCGCCTATCCCTATGCGGATGCCGTGACGCAGGAGGTCATCGAGGAATGGCGGGCCGACCTGGGCGATCTGCTGCGCGCGTCGGCTTTGGGTGTGCGCCGCGACGACGACGGCCTTGCGCTGTGGACCTTCGCCGGCGGCCTGATCAACGGCAGCCTGCGCCTGGCACTGAAGGCTGGGTGGGGGATCGAGGTCTCGGCCGACAATCTGCGGCTGAGGGTCAATGACGAGTCGCAGGCCGATGAGGTCCTGGGCGCCCTGAAGATGCTGGCCGACCCTGCCTGGTGGCGGGCGGCGGACAACGTCGCAGGCTTGCAGGCACAGTGCCCGGATTACCGCCTCAGCAAGTTTCAGCCCGCTCTGCCGTCGGAGCTGGCGGCGGAATTGGTGGCGGGTTATCTCGTGGATGGTCAGGCGACGGCGGCGTTTTTGCGATCAGCCAATTGTGGGTGATAGCCCTGGTCCGGACGCTGAAGTGCCACATGGCGTGCTGCGCCACCCACTGATGGCAAAACGCCACTTTTGCCATGGGGGCCGCCCATGGTGCGGTCGGCCCCCGCTGACGGATCAAGCTTTCAGGTGATCGCTCAGCAACCGCCCCGCATCGATGCAGAAGTGCCGACAGCGCTTCTGTCCTGGTGGGGCCCACGGGATCGAGTTCTTGCCGTCTTTGAACACTTTCAAATAGCCCCGCTCATTGGTAAGCGGTGGCTTTGACCCACCTTGTGCTTTCAGGCGGCAGCCACCCGGCGCGTTCGACGGCTTCCAGGGTATAGAGGGTCTGCGCATTGGCGCCGGCAAAGAACCCCGGCCGCCCCAGCATCGTCTCGGCGAAGATCTCGGCAAGCTCAACCGTAAGCGCGTCTCCTCCCCCACCTGTTGACGGAGCGCATTCTGCCGCATCGTGACCGCTTTCAGAGGCGACGGAGAAGCGGCCGGGATGGATGACGACAGACTTGATGCCTGGCCTGGAGACAGAGATGAAGCCAGGCCGTACCAGCGGGTGGAGGTCATCACGGGCCGCCAGCAGCGCCGACGGTGGACCGCCGAGGAGAAGGCGGAGATCGTGGCCGCGAGCGCGACCTGGCGCGTGCATCGCGGACGTGGCGAGGAGGTATGGAGTGAACCGTGGCCTGCTGACGGTGTGGCGCCGGGATGCTGGCATCACGAGGGGAGCCACGGTCGCGGCCGGCGGTCCCTTCGCAGAGATGGTGGTCGAAGCGCCGAAACTGGAGATGCGCCCGCCGCAGCCCGATGTACGGCGTCCGGGTCGCATTGACGTGGTGGTCGATGGCGGGCATGCCGTGCTGTCGGGCGATGTCGATCCCGCCCTGGCGGTCGCCGTCGTCGGTGCCCTGCGGAGGCCACGGTGATCGCGCCGCCGACGGGCGTGAAGGTGGTTCTCTGCACACAACCGGTGGACTTCCGCAAGGGGCACGACGGTCTGGCGGCGGTCGTGCAGGAAGCCCTTCGGCGCGATCCCTTCTGCGGCGACATCTTCGTCTTCCGCTCGAGGCGGTTGGACAGGGTCAAGATCCTGGCGTGGGACGGCAGCGGCCTGTGCCTGTTCTACAAACGGCTGGAGACCGGCCGCTTCACGTGGCCGCCGGTGCGCGATGGGGTCGTCACGGTGTCGCCGGTACAGATGGCGATGTTGCTCGAAGGGCTCGACTGGTCGCGTGTCCGACAACGACCGGTGAAAACGCCGAAAGCCGCCTGTTGAGCCGCTTTCCGGCTGGCTCGGCGACTCCGGAACGGGTAAAATCCGGCCATGCCGCTCGACCTCGACACTCTGCCGACCGATCCCGCCGACCTGCGTCGGCTGGCTCTGGCGTTGGCCGAGGAACGCGACGCTGAAAAGGAACGCGCTGACCGCCTCGAGTACCTCCTGGCGCAGTTGAAGCGACTGATGTTCGGCCGGCGGTCCGAGAAGCTCGACCCCGACCAGTTGGCGCTCGCTTTCGAGGATCTGGAGCAGAGCATCGCCGCCGTCCAGGCCGAGATGGACGCTGCCGAGCCGGTGGAACGGCGCCGCCGGCGGACAGGGGACGAGCGGGCGGCGCTGCCCAAGACCCTGCCCGAGATCGAGCGCGTCATCGACGTTGCGCCCGAGGACAGGATCTGCCCCTGCTGCAACGGCGAGCGGCACGTGATCGGCGAGGACGTCAGCCGCCGGCTCGACGTCGTGCCGGTGCAGTACCGCATCCTCGTCACCCGGCGTCCGCGCTACGGTTGCCGGAACTGCGAGACCGGCGTGGTGCAGGCGCCGGCGCCCGATCATGTCGTGTCCGGCGGTCTGCCGACGGAGGCCCTAGTCGCCCAGGTGCTGGTCGGCAAGTACGCCGATGGCTTGCCGCTCTATCGCCAGGCCCGCATCCTGGCCCGCCAAGGCATCGAGATCGACCGTTCGGTGCTGGCCGGCTGGGTCGGCCATGCCTGCTGGTGGCTGAAGCCGCTGTACGAACGGCTGCGGCTGCACCTGCTGTCGTCGGCCAAGCTCTACGCCGACGAGACGCGCCTGCCGGTGCTCGACCCGGGGCGCGGCAAGACCAGGACCGCCCAGCTCTGGGCCTACGCGCGCGACGACCGACCCTGGGGTGGCGGTGATCCGCCGGCCGTCGCCTATGTCTATGCCGCCGGCCGGGGCGCGGACCATGCACGCGATCACCTGAGCGGTTCGCCGGCGTCCTCCAGGTGGACGGCTATGCCGCCTATAAGAGCCTCGTCACGGCCAAGACCGGCGGCGCCGCCCCGCTGCCGATCACGCTCGCCTTCTGCTGGAGCCACCTGCGGCGCAAGTTCTACGATCTCCATGTGAAGCAGGGCTCGCCGGTGGCCGAGGAGGGCTTGCGCCGGATCGCCGAACTGTACCGCATCGAGAGCGAGGTCCGGGGCCAAGCGGCGGAGGAACGCCAAGCCATTCGGGCCGGGCACAGCCGTCCCCTGGTGGAGAGTATGCGGACCTGGATCGACGCCCAGCTTGCCCGCGTGTCCGGCAAGTCGCCGCTCGCAGAGATCCTCCGCTACGCCGTCAACCACTGGGACGGCCTCTGCGTCTTCCTCGACGACGGCCGCGTCGAGATGGACTCCAATGCCGTCGAGCGTTGCATCAGGCCGGTGACAATCACACGCAAGAACGCGCTGTTTGCCGGCTCCGACGGCGGCGGCGAGCACTGGGCCATCGTCGCGTCCCTCATCGAGACGGCGAAGCTGAACGGCATCGAGCCGTTCGCCTACCTGAAGAGCGTCCTCGAGACGATCGTCGCCGACTTCCCCGCGAGCCAGCTGGACGAACTCCTGCCCTGGAACTGGAAGCCCGCCGTCAACGGCTGATCAGCGTGGGGAAGGAGCCACGCTTACCTTTCATCTCAGGCCGCTCCGCTTCCACGTCGTCGTCCACCTCGATTGTCTGGTCGACCCAGTCGACCGCGCCAAGCAGGTGCCGGTCCTCTCTGAGGTCGAGAGACACTTGAGGAGGGCGGCCCTGCTCATGTCGGGCGTGACGTCGGAGGCGTCTTCTTTGCGGCTGATCACCACGAACCCGATATCGTAAATATGACTGTGCATTTTCTTCCTACTTCCTCTGAACTCAGACGGATGGAAAAGCTGATGTGGACCGCCAAGGGGCTGGAGGAGCCGAGCGATGGGCTGCTCGATCGTCGACAACGGCTCCTCCAGCGCCTCCTGTGTCAGGCGACCACGGCCGACTGCGGCTTCATCTTGCGGCTTGATCTATCGCCAACTCGCGACCGCTGTCCCGGCGGGGAGGAGCGCCCGCCCGTGCTGTCGTGCATGGTTGATGAAGGTCCAGGCGAGGCACCGTTCCGCATCGCCAAGCGACAAGATTGTTTCCCGGTCAGCTTGCAGCATCCCGGCATCGAAGGTGACGGCGAGCCAGGGCTTGTCGGCGGGTGGGCAGCCCAGCGAGGGATATGTCCAACCAATATTCATGTGCATGGCGAGCGCCAACTTCCACGTGTCCGCACACAGCAGCGGCGACCAGCAAAGGAGGCAGTGGACTAGGCCGTACTCTTCCCCCGTCGTCAGCCGGTCATAAAGGCTAAACATGGCGGCGCCGTCGATCGGGTGTCCGCTGTTGTCCACCGGACGAGAGATGATGATGCGCCAGCCCGTGCTCTCGATCTGGGAGGTCGTGCCCTCGATAAGCGGCATCAGAACTGGAAAGACGTCATCGGGCACTTCGTGGCGCGGCGACGCGCGGTTGTGGCCGGTGACCAGGGTGTAGTGGTTCAGGTACTCCATCTCTTCTCAATCTCCAGCGGTGGGTCGGTTCTTAGGCATGCCTCAGCCTTTCCCGTGCCTTGCAGGGTTCGGGCTGGGGCCGAGGACTAGTGGGGACGAAAGGGTTCAGCGGCCGACGGGGTCGACGATGTCGGCGTTTGCGAAGAGGTGGTGGGGCGTCGGCGCCAGCCTCATGAGCTGGTTGCACATCTCATGGTGTTCGCGGACCTGCGGATCCGCCATCTGCTCCTTGGCCCGGCGGGCGAGGGTGGCCGAAACCCGGGCCGAGAGCGTGAAGGTGCGCAAGCCGAGGCAGGTGCCGCGACGGCGGTCGATGAGCTCCGCCGAGACCAGAAGACGGCTGCGGTCGTTGTCGAGGATGCTGTCGATGTCGGGCCACATGAACTCGGGGTAGATCGCCGCGTTGAAGAAGCAGTCGAATGTCATCCAGTCGCCCCAACGGAACGCCATCGCGACCGTCGGTTCCCTCCAGAGCAAAGCCGACGCGACGGCGGTCTTGCGGAATGACCTTTGATCCCCCGGCTGCGGATCGAGGAGCAGACCGAGGCGAGCTCCTTCGGAACGCCATTCGAAGACCGCTCCTTCAGGGGCGCCTGGGCGCCACAGCGGATGGCGAAGACCGGGAGTGATGGACGGGAAGTTATTCATGATATTTCCATTCTGAGTCAGTTGAGTCGATGTAAATCATGAGGCGTATAACTTGCCGCCTGATGATTGACATTGTCTGGCGCAGAAGGCCTGTTGTCCGGATGGAAAATGCTCCTGGATAATTGTTTCTATTCTGTCTTGTTTCGTCTGATTTGTGGACCATTTGGATGGCTGGCGTGCGTCGCCTCCTGATGATGTTGGGGGGACTGCTTCACCGCAGCTTCCAGAAGAGTAACGGTGACGCAGTCCCCGGAGCGGGCACTTCCGGCCCTCTTTATCGGCCGCCCAAGAGGTCGAGCAGCTCCTGGGCTCGTTCGGCGGTGCAGCCGAGGCCGCTGCGGACGATGCCGAGGTCGTCGGGGACGCAGCCGTCGTCATTGGATGCGGTCACCGCCGCGTTACGGTCTTCGTCCAGGCATCGGGTGATGGCGGCCACCGTGTCCATGCCGGCCTGCATGCCGTCCTCGATCCGTTGCGGCCAGCTGGGAGCCGCGTCGTTGGCCGGCGTGCTGAAGAGATGGGCGGCATGGCGGGCCACGTTGCCCATCAGGAAGTCGAGACAGACGACGGCGATGGAGTTGCCGGCGCAGGCATACTGCTCGGCGTCACTCGGGAAGCTCTCCAACTGCTCCGTGGTGTAGTGGCGGCCCTCGGCGGCGTGGAGGGCGATGAGTTCGGCGGCCTCGGCCTTGGACAGCTTGCGGCGGCGCTTCGTCGTGATCGGCACCATGCAATGGTCGGGCGGGAAGCCCTGAAGGTTCATGCATTCCATCGGGGTGAGGCGGCGCACGACGTACTTACGGCCGATCTGGCGCACCGTCTTCTGGGCGAGCTCGGCAAGGCGTTCGACGGGAAGCGCAGCGGGATCATCGGGAAGGGGCTCGGGCTGGTGCTGAGAGGATTGGAGCGTCGGGTCTTCGGAAACGACGATGTCGAGAGGGCCGTGACGGTCCCGCGCCGCCAGCGTGCTGGCGATGCCGTTGGTGCCGTAGCGGTCGAGCTGCTGGCGGTCGAAGTAGTGGTGGCGAACGGCGTTCTTCTTCGGCGGGAGGGACTGGCTTCCCTTGGTGCCGGTCGTCGTCGAGCGGCCCGGCGGCGCCATGGCCGCCGCTTCTTCCTGCTCCGCTGCCTGCTCGCCGCCAATCATGTTGTCGGCGCGTTCATGCTGCTGCTGCTGGTGATACGGGGGCTGGACGATGTCGGGATGGGTCGCCACGCCTGGAAGATCGAGAAGAAGGCAGCCGTAGCCCTCCTCAGCCAAGGCCCGGACGCGGACTTCGCCGCCGACGGCGCGGAGGGCGATGGCAAGCGTCGCATCCGTCACCAGAACGGCCAGTACACCGCCCTCCGTCATCAGACGCCCCGCCCCTTCAAGAAGCTGGCGCAGGCTCTGACCCGGCTCCTCTTCCTCGGTCAGGTCGGCGAGAACAACGCCGACAGGGAGGGCCAGCGCCCCGCCGGCCGCGAGTCCCTGCATCCACGCCATGGCATGGTGGGGGAGAGCGCCGGGGAGGGAGACGCTTTGAGCGTCTTCTTCCGCGCAGGCTTCAACGATGGCCGCGGAGCGGTGCAGCGGGTCGAAGCACAGGCTGTCGGGCGCCGCCGCGGAAAGCACAATGCGGACGAATTCGGCGATGGCGGCGGAAGCTTCGCGGCAGCATTCGGCGGTTTCGGCGTTCTGTCGCACCTCGGTGCTCAAGGCCGCAGGGGCAGCGGCCGCATCACCTCCGGCGGACCGCGCCTCCAACACCGGGCGGACAGGCGCGGCGCGGCGCGGAACGCTGTTAGAGGACAGGGCGACGTCGGTGCGCTCGAATTCGGCAAGCCAATTGGTCATCACATAGCCTCCGGGAGATCGTAGATGGCGGGGATCACGGAATAATCTTCGGGGCGGCGGCCGGCGCCGGCCCGCGCAGGCGCACGGCGCACCCAACCGAAGTCGGTGAGGTCGTCGAGGGCTTCCTGGACCGCCTCGGGCTTCGACAGGCCGGGCAGGCGCGCGTGCTTGTAGATGTCGCGCTTGTTGATGCGGGTATGGCGGCCGACCAGGATCCAGCGAGCCAGGGCGCGCGTCTGCGGGCTCACGCCGGGCGTCCAGCCGACGCGGTAGACCTTGAGGGCCATCGGCTTCCAGTACTCCTCGATCATCGCGATGGCGCCGAGCATGGCGAGGTGCGACACCATTTCGGGCATGGGGCGATTCTCGGAGGCTGCCCAGATGTGGTCGACGACGAGGGCGAGACGGGGCGCGATGCCGCGCAGCTTGGCGAAGTGGAGGTCGATCGCGCCGCCGTACTCTTCCTGCTCGTGCTCCCGAACCCAGCCTTCGAACGTGGTGACGGCGGTTTCTTCCAGGGACAGCGGCAGCGGCTTATCGCCGAGCGGGATGCCGTGGAGGCGGCGGAACACCGGCGCGAGGTCGGGGCACGTTTCCACGTTCGCCGGCAGCGCGAAAGGGCGGCGCTCGGGCTCCATGACCAGGCAGCGCGCGAGGCCGCCGTCACCGGCGCGGTTGGCGATCTGCTTCTCGATGTCGTGGGGGTGCACGGCGCCGGCGCAACTCGCCAGGAGGCGGTCGCTGTGGACCGTGCCGGTCGTGGCGCGGGCGTAGGTGACGCTCTCGCCGTTGAAGGCTTCGAGGAACTTGTCGTTGGCGCCGATGAGGAAGGGGGCTCCTTCCTTGCTGATGACGATCTGGCCGCGGCGATTGTGCCCGCCCTCCTGAACCAGCATCACATTGCTGATGTCGCTAGGCACGAGACGGTGGCGGCGCGGCTCCTCGGCCGTCTCTCCCGCCTGGAAGCGGGCGAGCGCCGCGAGGTAGGCTTCTTCCTCCGTGCGGTACAGATCCTCAAGGTGGGACATGACGGCACGCATGGAGGGGGACTTGGCGTTAGAGGCGGTGCCGACGAGCAGGACCCAAAGCGCACAGGGCTCCGTCCAGCCGGAATGGATCTGCACTTCGCGGGTGTTGCCGATCAGGCCGGCGGCGAGGACGAGGAGGGTTCCCACCAGATAGTCGACGTTCGCCGACACGCGGTCGGCCAGCGTCGTGAGCGGGTCCGCGAGGGAGCGGAAAATGTGGATCGGAAAGATGGGCGTCGGGGGCGCCATCAGGATGCTCTGCGGGGAGTTGGCGTTGTCGTTAGACGCAGACATGAGTCTCCTTTCGCCGCCTATGTCGGCGGTCGTCGATCAACTGTTCGGAAATGGCTTGAGGGTCGGCCTGAGCCGGTGTCAGCCTCGGTGTGAGGCGATTCCGCCTTCGGCGGCGGCTAGGGCCGCTTATCGATGCGGCTCGACCAGATCGCGGCCCTGCGGTTCGTTGTTGTTGGCGGGCGAGGGCACCGCAACTCCGTCGTTGATCAGGCGCAGGCAGCGGCGGGTGACGGTGGGGCGGTGCTGGGGACGGTTCCGGACTTCGGTAAGCGGCGTGTCGGTCATGGCGGCCTCCGTTGGCGCTTGGTGGATGACGCCGCCAGCATGCAGCCTCTCTCCGACGAGAGCCCGCGTCGGGACCGAGACCTTGAAAAACTGAATCGTGCAAAAAACGGACCGAGCTGTTCCGCCCGGTGATCGGACACCGGAGGAAGGAAGGGCGAGCAGCGTTCTGGTGATGATGTGGGCGCCAGACGCATGGGCTCCACCAACTCTGGGGTTCCCTGGCAGTTGCTGAAAACGGATCGTCACAGCGGCGCGTGGCTTCTCCTCGCGAGCACCATGGCGTCGGGCCAGCCAGTCGTTCAGGTACGCCAGCGTGTCGATCCACAGGTGCGGCGTGAACGGCCACTCTCGGATGTTGCCGACCTAGTTCTCGACCTGCCCCTTGCGCCACCTCTGTATTGTCGTAGACGCCCTTGCGTAAGCATCCGGTGAAAGCCGCAGGGCGGTAGCTTTCAGGCTGCGGCGACGGATGCGGCAGTTTGCTTCCGCCAGTTCCACGGCAGAAGTTCGTCGAGCCGATGGGCAGGGTGTTCGGCGATGTGGCCTAGGACGTCGGCCAGCCAGGCTTGGGGATCGACATCGTTCATCGTGGCGGTGACGATCAGGCTGTACAGGGCCGCGGCGCGCTGGCCGCCGCGATCTACTCCCTGATCGAGACCGCCAAGCTCAACGGCGTGAACCCGCAGGTCTACCTGACCACCGTCCTGACCCGCATCGCCGACCACCCGATCAACCGGATCGGAGAGTTGCTGCCGTGGAATATCGGTCTGGAACGGACGGCGCAGACCGCCACCTGACCGTCAAGCCGAGGCGGCCGTAGTCCACAGGCGACGCTTACAGCTCTCCAGTTCCTCCTTCGTGTAGTGGCGGCCCTCGGCGGCATGGAAGGGGATCAGGTCCGCCGCCTCTTCGCTCGTGAGCATGCCGGTGCGGCAGCGTGATACGGGCACCATGCAGTAGTCGGGGGCGAAGCCCTGCAGCGACAGGCACTCGTACGGCGTCAAGCGACGCACCACGTGCTGACGGCCCATGCGGGCGACGTCGGCCTAAGCCGCGGCGGCGAGCTCATCGCCCTCCGCCGCGGGGACCTCCACCGCCCGCTAGGCCGCATTGGTGGCCTGATTGGGCGTCAGGTTGTTGAGGGGGTGGGCGATACCCATCTTCTCCGCCCCCTGCTGAGCGCGGAGGGTGAAGGCGACATCCTCCGAGAACTTCGGGGTGGCGTCGCCGACCCAGTAGACCAGACCTTCCTCCTCGGGCTGGCTGAGGGCGACATACACAAGGTAGTGGCGGAGGAGCATTTCGGCCGCCTTGACGCGCCAGTCGCAGTCCGCCTCGGCCTTCGCACGGTCGTAGGGCTTGCCTTCCTTCTTCGGCGGGCGCTTCACCTTTTTCGCCTTCGCCAAGGCGTCGACCACATCCGCCGCGAACGCCTCGGCCAGAGCGTCGAGAAGGCACGGCGGGATGGGCTTGCCCTTCTTCATGGCACGGGTCACGAGACCGAGCGCCGACGTGGCCGAGAGGTGCGTACGCTGCGGAGCAGGTGCTTTATGGATGACGTCGGTGATCAAGGAGGGGATGGGGCCGTTGGCCGGGGCGTCGCCGACATGGCAGCCGGACTTGATCATCTGATGCTTGGTGAGCAGCCAGACGTTGGTGGTCGCGGTCTGAATAGCGGGCTTGATGTTGAACATGGTCGGTTCTCCTCAGAGGGTTTCGAAGACGATGGAGCGGGGATCGATCGCGGAGGTGTGCGTCGTCGCGGTGAGGAACACGCGGCGGCGGCGCTGGGGCACGCCGAAGTGCCGGGCGTCGAGGACGCGCCAAGCGGCGGAGCGCAGCGGGCCGGTGGCGGCACCGAAGTTCGGCCACTTGCAACCCTTCGGCAGGGTCAGGGGCTCATCGGCTCCGACGAGGGCTCCCAGCATGCAGCCGAAGGCGTTGGTCCGGTCGGACAGGGCGCCGAGGACGTTCTCCCACATGTAGATGGACGGATTGAGCTCGTTGACGATCTTGATGACGTGCGGCGTCAGGGCGCCGCGGTCGTCGTCGAGCCCCTTGCGGAGACCCGCCAAGCTGAAGGCTTGGCAGGGCGTGCTGGCGAAGACAAGGTCGTAGCCGCAGGGGCTGACCTCCATGGCACGGCGGCAGAAATCGGGGGCGGTCACGTCGCCGAGGTTAACCGTGTTCGGGTGGCGGGCCGCGATGACGGCGCTGGGTACTACGCCGACTTCGGCTGTGGCGACGACCTCGATGAGCGCCTCCACGCGGCGGATGGCCTCGGCCTGCGCCTCGATGCCCGAGCACAGCGTCAGGGCCTTGAGCTTGCCGCGGCGAGCACGCTCGGCGGCCATCGTATGGAGCATCGCCTCGAAGCGTTCGTTGAGGCTCTGTCGGTCGGTTTCCAGGTGGCGGGTAGGATTGATCGTGGACATTGCGGCACCTTCCAAGCGGTTGAGGTGCCGCCATGTTCCGCGATCTTGCGAAGTGCTGCCCAACCCGGACCCGGAAAGCTGAAAAAGTGAATCGCCTACGCCGAAAGAGTCCTGGTACCCTGCGCGTGCGCCGACACGGTGTTGGCGCCAAGCGCCATGGTGGGCGGGCTGTTGCAAGGCGGGAAGGGTGATATGAGCGCGTTGATCAACCGGATAGTTTTCCAGGCCGTAGACGTTCGGCAGATGGCGAGGGCGTGGCTGGATGATGGCCTCACCGGACTCCCGTTGGCGAAGCTCTCCCCCGACGAGATCATTGAGATGGACCTGCGGGTTCAGGGGATGCAGGAAGACCTCCTCGACAGTCTTGGATATCCTCTCGAGGAGAGGAAGTGCAAGCCGCGCCGTCCTATGAGCCTGAGCGAAATCAACACTCTGCCGGAGGAGGACGATGGCGGGTCTGCCCCGCGGCGCCGCTGTCCTGCCGACGAGGCGCTGGCCGCTTGTCTGGGGGCGGCTGCGATGCTGGTCGAGTATGACCGCATGCCGATCATCAGGGTGACGCAGGTCCGTAAGGTGCTTTCTGCGATCATCGCCCTCGGTGATCTCACGCGGGAGGCCGGGGGCGCGGCGGCGTGGGGCGCCTCGACGGTCGATGCTGATTCTGCGACGCACAAACGGGCCAATGCGGTTCGGAAGCACTGGTTGCAGGTGAAGGAGAGCATGCCGTCAGGCGCCTTCGACATCGCGCTTCAGTGGCTGGCCGTCGCGTCGTACGAGGCCGCATGCGCCCGCCAGCAGGTCCCGCCCGAGGCATTGGACGATCTCTGGGTTTGGGATCCGTTCGGCGGCCTCGGACTACCTGGGCCGAGCCACGAGGATCTGGAGAGGCAGCATGCTGCCGCGCGGGAACTGGAAGGTCATGTCGCCGCGCTGGTGGGTCGGCTTCGCTCCGCTGCGCAGTACGGAGTCGTGCCTTTCGCCGAAAGCTGCACCGTTCCCGATGTCGCCGTCGCTGTACAGGACGCCCTTGAGGCCTTGGCTGAAAGCCAGGAGCAGACAAGCGCGAATCCGCCGCTTGTGGGGAGGGAATTTGCCTTCATCCGCCTGCAGTGGGACTGCCTGACGATATGGCAGCACGCAGCTTCTGAGACCAAGTTGAAGGCTGGGTGGATCGAGAACTTCAACATATTCACCGGGCTCATCTATCAGGTCGCCACCGGCATATCGCTTGACGAAGAAGAAGATGAGGGCGGCGAAGCGGGGTTCATCCAGTTGCAGGGGCGCCGCCCTGTCAGTACCAACATGGAAGCCTCCCGGAGAAAGGCTCTTGCAGCGAAAAAGGAAACGCGGGGGATCCGCATCGTGGCTGTCGCACATCCCGGTTCGACTGGACGGCCGATCTCCTACCGCTCAGGCACGGACTTTGGCGGTCCCGGCGGATGGAGGAAGAAGAAGAAGATGGGCAAAACTGACTTGCCGGAAGTGCCTGAAGTAATTTTAGGCTGACGGCGCAGAGGAGCGCGTCTCCGGCCTCGAGGGCGGTACTCTCGTGCACAGAGAACGTCCGAGTGTCCGATAGGCGCATCCCACAAATTAACCTGGTTGCGTCAGAAAACGCGCAACCGCGTGGACCTTGGAGTAGACGCCAAGCTTGCGCATGGCGTTTGAAAGGTGAGCGTTGACCGTTCTGGTCGTGATGTCGAGAATCCCGGCGATCTCTCCCGCGGTCTTTCCCTCTGAAGACCACATCAGGACGTCGAGCTCGCGCCGGCTCAGCATGACTGGTCTGCATTCCTCGGATGCCAAATGGGTCTGAACGTGCTCGTGCAGATGAACGGCAATCAAATGGAACCGATGGGCCGCTGTCCCACTGTCATCGCGCACAGGATCTGGCGCGGTCATGCTCAGCATGCCCAGTGTTCCGGTACAGGAACGGACTGTCACCGTTATGCCGTAACGTAGGCCCCACGCGCTGGCGTCCGTCATCATCCGGTCTTCCCCGGTGGACCGCTCTCCCGACAGGAAGTCGGGTCCCCAAACGACAGGCAGAGTCTGCGACATGGCGGCGCGGAGGACGGGATCATTGTGCTGGTGAAGTTGCGCCATGTAGTGATGAACCCAGGCCTCCGACAGATCGGACAGCGCGACCATTCCCTCGGCAAGATAGACTGGGGTGCCGTGCTTGTTTTCGGTGGGCCGCAGCCCTGCATAGGTAAAGCTGGCGTAGCCTAGGGCGCGGCGGGTAGCCGTCATGAGTTCGGTGATCTCTTCGGCCCCGCGCGAGTGCTTGAGGACCTCCTTGAAGTGCATGAATTGGTCCATAAAACGCTCCCCCCCCTAGTAGCAATCCGTTTATGCGGTCAATTGTCAGTTCTGACAATGGCAGCAGTGGGCACGGCATCGATAAGATGCCGCCATCCGAAGTTTTTCAGGGGGCGCTATCTTATGAGCGAAGAGAACTCAGCCGTAATGGAAACGAATGCTGCACCGCCAATGCGTATGTTGACGATGGTTGTCTACGGTCTTTTTGCGGCGTCCGTCTTGGTGGGCTTCACGGGGTTGGTGGGCGTCATCATCGCGCACCTCAAGCTCAAGGAAGCGCAGGGGACGATTTTCGAGTCTCACCTTCGCTGGCTCATCCGCACGTTTTGGATCAGCTTCGCAGTGTTCCTGATCGGCGTTCTTTTGAGCTTCGTGGGGATTGGCCTGTTGGTGATCCTGGCTGCTGCAATCTGGGTCATTTACCGCGTGGTTATCGGATTCCTCAAACTGAACGACGGGAAAGCGATCGATGATCCGGCCCGGCTGTTCTGACGAGACAGCACACCCGAAGCCGCTGGCGTGTCTGGACGCTCGCATATCTGATAGGGAGCAGCCTGCCGACACTGAGCGGCGCTGGATTGGTGCCTACTATGTCGGCACAATTCTGGCAGCCCTGCTGGCGATCCTTCACTTCAGCGTCGTTGCACTGGCGCTATCGCTGGTTCTGTGGGTCCGCCTAGGACGACGCGGCCCCGCCGCCGGACCTTGCAGCGAGCTCACGCTGAGCCACTGCCGTTGGCTGCGGCGCACCGTGGCTGTGCCGCTTGCCCTCTACGGTGGGCTGGCTGCGCTACTGGCATTCGAAGCGGCAAATATGGTTGGGGGCCATGATGCCGGCCACATTCTTCAGGCCGTCGTGAGCCACGTGGTTCTGCACAGTGTCGTCACCTTGCTCTCCGGTCTGTGGCTTGTCGTGCGGTTACTCCTAGGCGGCCTGCGCTTCATCGAAGGCCGCGCGGCCTGAAACGCCCTTTCCATCACTTCAAACATAGGAGAGAAAGTAATGATGATGTCATGGCGGCGCCACGTCGCGCCGGTAGTTGTCTGTCTGTTGTTGATTGCCTGCGGCGACGGAATTCCTGACCAGGCCGAAGCCGAACAGATTATTCAGGAGAGCTATCAGGAGCTTGCACGGGCGGCCGAGGCGGCCGCCCGTGCTGAGGGCGAGGATCCGAGCAAATACCGAGCGATGTTTGAAGGAATAGGGATCCAAGTCCATGGCCTCACTCAACTGTCCGACACCGAACTTACCGCGTCTGTCACTATTGGTTTCTCTGGGGGCAGGACGAAGTCGGGTCCCATGCAACTCACCAAGGGCGACGAGGGGTGGCGCGCCATCATCAAGTAGGGCGGTGCAAAGAAGCGGCCGTTAAGTGCGCAGAGGGGATAGCGTCCGTCATGTTATTCATATTCCGGATTCCGGCTGGCGAAGACGGCATCAAGGGCTGCGCAGCCGCGTTGGTGGCCCCGGTGTTAATCATCTGGATCGTGGCCCTGGCGCCGCTGGTGGTCGCTCTCTTTCCGCTGCGCGACGCCTTTCGGCGGAGCGTGAAGACGGGCTTGCTGGCCCTGTTCTTTGCATTTCTGCCACTCATCCTGTTCCTTCTGATGCGATTGGACCTGGGTGATGTCTATACCGTGCCGGCGCAGTTGGAATACCTGGGGCGCGAGATGAGGTGGATCCGCGAAGACCGTGAGCGGCTGAGTATGTACGGCGCATTCCTGGTCTATATCTTCGTCACCGTTCGCCTCATTTCACATGGCTGGGCGAGCGCCGCCTTCCTGGGATACTGGATCATTGCCCTTGGTGCGGTCACCAGCAACCTGAGGGGGTTTGAGTTTGGTTGGAGCCCGAAAACGCTCCTTCTGACGATCGCAGTCGCGGCGGGAAGCGTCTTCCTGCTGGAACTGCTGGTCGGTCTGGTGACGTGGTTCCGCAAAGGATGGGTGGCCAGAACCCTGCGGGGTATCGCGGCGAGTGCCGCAGCGTTCGCCTTGGGCTTCTTCCTCGTAGCGGTGGACAGATTCGACACGGCCTACTTGGACGCTGAATACGAAGTCGAGGTCTGGGAGTCACTCTTCTACCCGGTGCAGTCGGACGACCCCGTCCTGTTCGGTTTGGCCCTGACCATCCCGGTGGTCATCCTGAGTATCGGCGCGATCATTCTCGGCCGCGCGTCCTCCAACGAGGCGAGGCGGGTGCATGCGTGAGCGTCTGGAGGGCGGAAGATATTCGCCGGCCACCTAGTCAGCCTGGGCACTAGATCAATGGGTACTTTCGACCGTGATGCCCTGTAACAGCTTCGCGCTCGCTCAATTTACCGAATTGTATGTTTACGATTGCAGATTAGGGGAGAACGTTAAATGAAGTTCATCAATGCGCTTGCGTTGGGTGCGACTTGTGCCCTCTTGGCAACTCCGGCACCGGCATCCGACATCGACTTCGGTGGCGACGAGGCTAAGAGCCACGCGGTCCCCACGCAGATCGAAGATGGGAACTTCAACCTCAGCGGTCTCAGGTTCGGCATGTCGCCGGATGTGGCCGAGGCCGTCTTGAAGGGCATCGCGAAGGAAAACATCAAGGTCGAGCGCCAGCAGATGTTTTTCGGTAATTTTCAGGAGGAGACCGGCTTCGTGGGCGCGATTGAAGGGCGCGGTGGCGAACGCTGGGAAGATGGCGGGATCTCTCGCTATACCGGCGAGAGATTCCAGGTACGCAAGGGCGATTCCTGGGACTACGTGCTGGGGTTCACGGCTAATCCGACCGATAACGGGTTGGTGAGCATCAAGAAGGTCACTACCATCGAGGACAAGGCGAAACATATCCCGCTGGATGTGTTCAACAAGGTCATTCGCGAGGGTTACGGTGAGCCCACCGTGTATCGCCTGGCGACGCCCAGCGACAACAAGTCCTGCTACAAAGCGACCTTCTACTGGGTTTATGACGGCGAGCGCAAGCTAGCACCGTCGGAAGTTGCAGAGGACTTCAGCGACATCGAAAGCACCTACAATGGTTGCTATGGAGAAGGCGAGAACGCCCGTCGCTTTCCGCAAGCCTGCCCGCCTGTCGTCGTGAGGGCAGTGGCGGACTGTGAATACGGGACCTCGAGCATTAACAAGTACACCGTGTGGACGGCGGACAATGCTTACGGACGCCACCACCATGACGTGGCCATCGGAAAGTATGAGGCGGTTAAGAAGAAGGCCGAGGAGGGCCTGCGCAAGCAGCAGGAGAAGAACACGGACCTGGGGCTTTAGGAGGGATATCCATGAAGCTCCTCATCCTAACTCTGGCCACAGGCATCGTCATGGTCGCCGGAGCCGTGCAGGCGCGTGGCGTGGAGATCGGGGAAGGGCAAGTCGCGGACGCGCCCGGTCTCTTGCATCCGCAACACCAGCAACTGGCGAGCGGCGACATCGGCGCCAGCTTCGACGCGGACACAGGCTCTAGTTTACAACCGACTCCAGTTAAGGCGGACCTGGATGTGCGCGGCGTGCGCATTGGTATGACCCCGGACGAGGTCCGTGCTCTATTAACGGAGAAGTTCCCGACTGCCCGCATCAACGAGGCGACCACGAAGCCGGACTTTCTGGCTGAGGAATACGTCAGCGGCATGTTCATGGTGCTCCAGAATATGGACCGCACCGACAGCCTCAGGGTCGCATTCGCCCCGCCGGAAGGAGGCAATCGCGTAATGGAGGTGTTTCGCCACTTTGAGCGCACCAGTGCTTCGGCCCGGGAGATGGCTGCGATCACCGTCGCAGAGGAGTTCCTCAAAAAGTACGGTCCGCCCTCCTTCCAGGAGGACAGCAAGTACAATTTGGAGATGAACTGGTCCTTCGACCAATATGGTGCTTGGCGGCAGGTCGAGGATTGGCGGGAGCGGAAGACTGCCAGAGCCTGCGCAGTGTCGAAGTCCTACCACGGCGGCTGCCCGACAGTGTCTCTGCAAGTACGCGTCGACCGGGAAATCGACAGTGGGCAGCTTGAAGAGTTCGAAGTAATGCTGCGCGACACCAGATATGCTCTTGAATCCTTAAATGCGGCCCATAAGAGCAGATAGTAACGGAGTGGATGCATGGAGGCGGATCAGAATGTGATGCCTTTCATGCCGCGACCGCATCAATGTAGGCGATTTGATAAACTCTCCGACTGCACTGAAACCTATAATCAAGAACCCCCGTCAGTGCGGGGGGCTTCCCTTACTTCTTCAGCGATTCCATCAAATTCTTAATGTGATCCGCTTCACGGCTCGCTGCTTCCGAAAGCTCCTCGAAAACCGCTTCGGCGTGCTTGCTCTGCTCATCAGTGATGCGATCGTCCACATAGCCAGGATGCGAGTGGCCATCGAGCGTGAGCCCGAATTTCTCTTTGAGCCGATCAATGCGGAGGCTTGCGTACTCATCCTCGCTCAGCCGCATCTTCAGCCGATCACAGAACCGCCAGATCACGCCATACCATTCGCGGGGAATCTCAGGGTACACGCCGCGCTCGCCGAAAAGCGGTGCGTATTCCTTCTCTTTCTCATCCCAAAGATCCATGGCGTCGTCCATGCTCATGCTGTAGGCGACCTCCGTAAGCTGGTTGACACGTTGGCCCGACCTCAGGATTTCCTTCGCCAAAACGGCATCCAGAGAAGCGATTTCGGCTTCGAGTCGTTCTGCTTGAGCTTGAAATGTTGTCATCTTTTTCGCTCCTGAATTTCGATTAATCATGTCATTATTATATATCTTGCTATGCAAAATATCAAGAAACAATTGTCAACAAATGACAATGTCCGCCCGATTTTTCGGCGGCCCTGTGTTTGTGCTGCGTTCAGATTCCGATTAGATCTAGTAGCCACTGATAAAAGTGCAAGAAAAAAGAAACATAACGCAAATCTTTTTTTGTCAAGACATATAATAAAGAAACCCTAAGGAGGATTTGAGTCATCCTTAGTTTTCATGCTTCCTCGATTTTCTTCTTGATCTCGCTTGGTTTGTAACCTTTTTTCTCCCCTTCTTCGACTGCCCGCTGCATGATCCGCTCGAAGATTTCTGATGCTAGATCGTGCCTGGATTCCAAGATTGCGGCACCGATCAGTTTTAGCATTACGTCTTTTTTCGGAATGCCACGCTCACGCAAACGCTGCTGGTACTCCCGCTGAAGCTCGGCCGCAGTGAGAGGGCGGTCGCCCTTGGGCGGGCGACCGAGCTGTTTGCTCATTTCTCATCCCCCTTCGCGATCTCGATCAGCATTTTGAGAGCGTGCCGTTCATCGCCGACAACGCACACGGCATCCGCAAGAGCGAATGGGTCTGTGCCGTTCTGGCGGCAGATCGACCAGGTACCAGCAGCGTTCAGGGTTGCCCAGGCGATGATTTCACTTATTCCGTAAACCGACTTCTTGATCTCCCAGTCGCCGCCGGCAACCTTCACGATTTTCGTCAAAGCATCGATGCGGATGGTGTCGACGCCGACGGTGATTGCGAGCCTGGCATCGGTTCCTACGAACATTTCTTCATGTGAGAAGTAACCCGTTTCCATTTTTAACCCTCTGATTTTATGTTGTTTTCAAGGATTCCCCCTTGCCGGAACCGACCGTGATCGGCTCGGGGAAGGGGAGGCGGGTCGAATTCTTCTACCGCCCCCTTATTGATCAGGCCGCTTCGGACAGCATGCGTTCCATGAAGCGTTCGATTGCTTCCCTGATGATTTCCTTGTGATGCTCAATCAGGCCTTCATCGATGCTGTATGAAAGAGCCTCACGCTGTGCATGCTCGCGGATAGCCTCCACATCGAACCCGCGGCCTTCGAGGAACTCGATCACATCGTCGATGTCCTCCCACTTCGCGTCCTTCATGCCGTCGCTCTCGGCGGCTTCACGAAGAGCCTCATACTCCCCCTCGATCGCTTCGCTGAGGTCGAAGCCGACTTCGACCTGGATGGCATCTGCGAACTGCTCTGCCGTGCGTCCGTACTGGTAGTACGTGACATCCCATGCCCCATCTTCCTCGACGTTGAGACCAATGTGCGGAGCGACCTCGGAAGAACCGTTTGTGTAATATGTGTCTAGGTTCCTACGGATGAGAGAATCTACTGCGGTGAGCATGGTGTTGATGGACGCGGTTGTGTTTGCGATTTCATATTTGTTCATGATTATGCCCCTGATTTCATGTGGTCGGCGGTCGTCGCCTTCCTTCCATGCTTCTAATGTATCAGAGTCTCATGAAAATTCAAGAAAAAAATGCACTCAAGATCACTTTGTTCTTGAGTGTCAACAGATTAGTGCATCATGCACTAAATAATGTTTACAACTCTATTTGCGACGCTGCACCGCTTGCAGGGCATCAGCGAAGGTCGGGTCATAAAAATCTTTATGAATCTCAAAAAAGATGCCGTATTTTTCTTTGAGAGATCGATATTCACGCTGCGTGAGATCGTGCCGGCACAGCCGGTCACATTCATCAGACGTGATCACGAGCTGCACGTCCGCGCTCATGTAGATCACGGCGCCGCAGGTTCCGCTGATGATCGAACGCAGATCTGGAAATCCTGGCAGGGCAGAGATCTCGCCGCCGATGGCGGACATGATCAGCGAGTTCGGGTCCCGCTTCATCACACCGCCGCTGTACACGATCAGGATTTCCAGCACTGGCAGGGATTCATTCATGCGATTAAAAGACACGGTGAGCGATCTCCCGCAGCACATCATCGAGCACGATCCCCAGCATCTCGACCTCCGTGAGTTCGTTGCTAGCAACGGCTTCGTCCACAGATTTTTCGATGTCTGTGGCGTAGACGCTGAGTTGGCTCAGGCTCATGTGCTGGTACGGACGATCAGCGGTGCAGCACATGCACGATAGGAACGCAGCTTGGTGAGCTTCCTGAAGCTCCGTCAGCGGTTGAATCTGCTCTTGTGTCGGCCAGTCGACGCCATCAACCCACATCAGCGTTCTCCATATTGTTGACGGAGTAAGCAGCGATCACATGGTTGCAGTGTTCGAGGATGTCGAAATCGTGAAGCTCGGCAGCCAGAGCACCGAGACGGCGGTGGAATTCGACAGGGTCGGCATCTTCTTCACGCATCTGCTCGATCAGCCGCACATATCGCTCATCTACGAACATCCCCGCCTCCACCGCGATCAATTCAAGAGTCCACAACTTTGCCGGGTCCCTTGATTCCCGGCAAGGCCTCTTGTCAACATTGGCAGAAAAGGGGTGTAGAGCGATGAGCTCAGGAGCGGACATGCGAAGACACCCGAGAGCGTCGAAAGTCGCTCAATAGGGCTGCAAATCGTTCAGGGGAGATGTGGTACTAAGATACCGCAAAAATGTGCGTGGTACGAAACCTGGTACGAAACTCTGTGGACAGGTTGTACGCAGTGCGTAAAAGAAAACCCCGCAACTCATTGAGTTTGCGGGGTTTTTTATGGTGCTGCCGAAAGGATTCGAACCTTCGACCTCTCCCTTACCAAGGGAGTGCTCTACCGACTGAGCTACGGCAGCAAACTATGATCAAACCAATGTCCCGTGCCGCTGTTTGCCAGGATTTCCGTGGGCCCCGGCGGCGTCGAGGGGCGCTTTATGGCATAGGGTTTTTGGGTGTGCAAGCACTCTGTTTGAAAAAACGACAGGCGGTGCGATTTTTAATCGGGCGGTGGGCGTTGACGGGGCGGGGCGGGGGTTGCACGATGGGTCTTCAGCCCCTTGGAAAGCAGCGCCACAGCCATGTCGGACCCGTCGTCACCCCGCACTCCCACTCCCACCCGCATCAGCCCGGCCGGGCAGGAGCGCGTCGCCGAACGCCAAGCCCGTCAGGCCGAGGCTCTGCGCGCCAACTTGCGGCGCCGCAAGGAGCAGGTACGGGCCCGCGAGGAGCAGGCCGGCACCCCGGAACCGCCCGCCATGGACCCGGCAAAGCCCGAAGAGTTGTAGCTCCCGCCGTCCTGGTCTAAAAGCTGTGGGTAGTCTGACCAGGAGACCCCCTTATGCCCGTCATGCCCGACCATTGGATCCGTACCCAGGCGCAAAGCCAGGGCATGATCGAGCCCTTTACCGACCGCCTGAACCGCGATGGGGTGATCTCTTACGGCGTGTCCTCCTATGGCTACGACGCGCGGGTGGCCGACGAGTTCAAGATCTTCACCAATGTTGATTCGGCGGTGGTCGATCCCAAGGCGTTCTCCGACAAGAGTTTCGTCAACCGCAAGACCGATGTGTGCGTCGTTCCGCCCAACAGCTTTGTGCTGGCCCGCACGGTGGAATATTTCCGCATCCCGCGCGACGTTCTGGTGATCTGCCTGGGCAAGTCCACCTATGCCCGCTGCGGCATCATCGTCAACGTGACGCCGCTGGAGCCGGAGTGGGAGGGGCATGTGACGCTGGAGTTCTCCAACACCACGCCGCTGCCAGCCAAGATCTACGCCAACGAGGGCGCCTGCCAGTTCATCTTCCTCAAGGCCGACAGCCAGTGCGAGGTGTCTTACGGCGACCGCAAGGGCAAGTACATGGGTCAGCAGGGCGTGACGCTTCCCAGGCTGTAGGGGGCCACCTGTAAGGGCAAATCTAAACGCCTCGCGCGTGCCGCATTTGCCTGTATGATGCGCCCCGATATTCCCCCGCACCCAAAGAGTAAGGACGATTAGACCATGGACCGTATCCGCATCGTCGGGGGACACCCGTTGCGCGGCATCATTCCCATTGGCGGGGCCAAGAACGCCGCGCTTCCATTGATGGCGGCCGCCATGCTCACCGACGAGACGCTGCGCCTGACCAACCTGCCGCATCTGGCCGACATCACCACCATGGCCCACCTGTTGGGCCAGCACGGTGTCGAGATGTCCATGAACGGCGACAGCGCGGGCAACGGCGATTGTTCCGGGCGGGTGCTGGACCTGACGGCGCACGACATCACCAACACCACCGCGCCCTATGATCTGGTGCGCAAGATGCGGGCCAGCATCCTGGTCCTCGGCCCGCTGCTGGCGCGCTGCGGGGAGGCACGGGTCAGCCTGCCCGGCGGCTGCGCCATCGGCACGCGGCCGGTCGATCTGCACCTCAAGGCGCTGGAGGCCCTGGGGGCCGAGATCGCGCTTGAGGAAGGCTATATCCACGCTCGCGTTCCCAAGGAACGCAATGGCGGCCGCCTCAAGGGCGCCAACGTGATTTTCTCCAAGGTCACCGTGGGCGGCACCGAAAACATCCTCATGGCGGCCGCCCTGGCCGATGGCGAGACCGTCATCGTCAACGCCGCCCAGGAGCCCGAGGTCATCGACCTCGCCAACTGCCTTGTCGCCATGGGCGCCGACATCCAGGGCATCGGCAGCAACGTCCTGCGGGTGCGCGGCAAGGACAAGCTGCACGGCGCCGAGTATTCGGTGGTGCCCGACCGCGTTGAAACCGGCACCTACGCCATAGCCGCCGCCATCACACGCGGCGATGTGGAACTGGTGGGCGCACGGCTCGACCTGATGCAGGCCGTGACCGACGTTCTGGTCGAGGCTGGGGTGGAGGTCATGGCCACCGAAAAGGGCTTCCGGGTCAAGGCCGACGGGGCCGATATTCGCGGCATCGACGTGATGACCGAACCCTATCCGGGCTTCCCGACCGATATGCAGGCCCAGTTCATGGCCCTGATGGCAACCGCCAGCGGCGCCTCGATGATTACCGAGACGATTTTTGAGAACCGCTTCATGCACGTGCCGGAACTGACCCGTATGGGCGCGCGCATCAACGTCCACGGTTCGTCGGCCATCGTGCGGGGGATGCCCAAGCTGTCGGGCGCCCCGGTCATGGCGACCGATCTGCGCGCGTCGTCGTCGCTGGTTCTGGCCGGGTTGGCGGCCGAAGGTGAAACCATCGTCAACCGCATCTACCACCTCGACCGGGGCTATGAATGCCTGGAGGCCAAGCTGGCGGCCTGCGGTGCCACCATCGAACGCCTGCGCGGCTGATCTTTTCCCCGTTTCCAGGCGGCCAACATGGGTTGGTCGCTTGGAAGCGGCGACAGGTGGTGGTAGCATCCCGGTCTACGCGGTGTAAAACGCGACTAGTAATAAAGATGTATGCTGTCGCATCGGTTCAGGGGACCGCGCGACGTCGCGGCGCTTGAGGGAGCGCATCCATACGAGGGGGCCTATGGCTAATCTCAAGACACGCTCGCGTGAAGAAAATCAACGCGAAATGGCCCGTTTGCAGGCCATGTACCAGCGCCTGCCGCCGGACAAGCAGAAGGCTGCCCGTGTTCACATGCAGGCTCGCATCAACGAGTTGCAGGACGCCATCAACGGCAAGGTCAAGGTCAAGCCCCGCAGCGGCATGAGCCTCATGCAGACGGTCATCGTCGTGCTGCTGGCCAGTCTGGTTGCCGTCGCGCTGGGCTTTTTCGGTGTCACGTTCATGGCCAAAAGCTGAGGCAATCCGGCGCCATCCGGGCAATAGGGGCTGGTGACCGGCGGAGGTTCCGTGTAAACATGCGCCCCAAAGCGCAAGTTCCGCCGTCCCCAGTTGTCCACGTCTGCCCCAGTTGTCCACGTCTGGAAGAGCCGAGTCGAAATGAGCCCCGAACAATTGGTTCTCGCCCTTCCCAAAGGGCGGATCCTCAGCGAATGCATGCCGCTTGTGCGTGCCGCCGGCATCGAGCCGGAGGCGGCGTTCGACGATCCGTCGTCCCGTGCGCTCACCTTTTCGACCAACCATCCGCATATTCGCATCATCCGGGTGCGGTCGTTTGACGTGGCGACGTTTGTCGCGTTCGGCGCGGCGCATCTGGGCGTGTGCGGCAATGACGTGCTGATGGAATTCGGCTATCCCGAAATCTATGCCCCGCTCGACCTGGGCATCGGCGCCTGCCGCCTGTCGGTGGCCGAGCCGGTGGACCTGTCGGCCGAGGACGACCCGGCGCGCTGGAGCCACATCCGCGTCGCCACCAAGTACCCCGAGGTGACCCGCCGCCACTTCGCGGCGCGGGGTGTGCAGGCCGAGTGCATCAAGCTGAACGGCGCCATGGAACTGGCCCCCAACTTGGGTCTGTGCCACCGCATCGTGGATCTGGTCTCGACCGGCTCGACCCTGAAGGCCAACGGGCTGGTGGAGGTCGAGCACATTGCCGACGTAACCTCGCGCCTGATCGTCAATCGGGCGGCGCTCAAGACCCGCTCGGCCGAAGTGAACGGCTGGATTGCCAAGTTCCGGGAGGTTGTCGATGCCCGTTGATCTGCACACCGCGGACGCCGGTTTCGAGGCCGCCTTCGCCGCCCTGCTGGATGCCAAGCGGGAGTCCGACCCGGACGTTAACGCCGTCGTCACCGGCATCCTGGCCGACGTCAAGGCGCGCGGCGACGCCGCCGTCATTGAGTACACCAGCAAGTTCGACCGCCTGGATCTGACGCCGGAAACCCTGCGCATCCCGGCCGAAACCATCGCGTCCGAGGCTGACCGCTGCCCGCCCGATCTGATTGCGGCCCTGCGCACGGCGGCCGAGCGCATCCGCGCCTACCACGCCCAGCAGAAGCCGACCAACACCCTGACCACCGACGCCGCCGGGGTGACCCTGGGCGGCCGCTGGACGCCGGTCGGCGCGGCGGGGCTGTACGTGCCCGGCGGCACGGCGGCCTATCCGTCGTCGGTGTTGATGAACGCCCTGCCGGCCAAGGTGGCGGGGGTCGAGCGTCTGGTCATGGTGGTGCCCAGCCCTGACGGCATCCTCAACCCGCTGGTGCTGGCCGCCGCGCGGGAGGCCGGGGTGGACGAGATTTACCGCATCGGCGGTGCCCAGGCGGTCGGCGCGCTGGCCTATGGGACGCAGACGATTGCGCCGGTGGACAAGATCGTCGGCCCCGGCAACGCCTTTGTGGCCGCCGCCAAGCGGCAGGTGTTCGGCACGGTCGGCATCGACATGATCGCCGGGCCGTCCGAGATCCTGGTCATCGCCGACGGCGCCAACGACCCCGACTGGATCGCCGCCGACCTGCTGAGCCAGGCCGAGCACGACACCGCCGCGCAGTCCATCCTGATTACCGATGACGCGGCCTTTGCCGAGGCGGTCAAGCAGGCGGTGGAGCGCCGCCTGCTGACCCTGCCGCGGGCCGACATCGCCCGTCAGAGTTGGAACGACCACGGCGCCCTGATCGTCGTGCGTGACATGGACGAGGCTGTGGCCCTCACCGACCGCATCGCGCCCGAACACCTGGAACTGGCCGTCGAGGAGCCCATGGCCTTGGCCGACCGCATCCGCAATGCCGGGGCCATCTTCCTGGGCCGCTACACGCCGGAAGCCGTGGGCGACTATGTGGGCGGGCCGAACCACGTCCTGCCGACGGCGCGTTCGGCGCGGTTCTCGTCGGGGCTGGGGGTGCTGGACTTCATGAAGCGGACCTCTTTGCTGGGCTGCACGCCCGAAGCCTTGCGCGCCATCGGCCCGGCCGCCGTCACCCTGGCCGAGGCGGAAGGGCTCCAGGCGCACGGCCTGAGCGTCGCCTTGCGCCTGAACCTGTAAGGGGGCCGGGGGATGGGGCAGGGTTCGAAAACCGAAGTCATCATCGACGTCCGCCTGGACGAGAAGACCTTTGTGCGCCGCCGCCCGGAAGTCGAGCATGAACGCAAGGTCGCCATCTATGACCTGCTGGAGGAAAACCACTTCCACGTTCTCGATGGTTCGGTCACCGGCCCCTATACGCTGCACCTGTCCATCGACGGCGACAAGCTGTGCGTCGATGTCCACGACCAGTCCGACATGCCGCTGTGCGCGGCGTTCCTGTCGCTGAAGGGGTTCCGCAACATCGTGAAGGAATACTTCATGGTGTGCGAAAGCTATTACAGCGCCATCCGCACGGCGTCCCCCAGTGCCATAGAGTCCATCGACATGGGCCGCCGGGGCCTGCACAACGAGGGCGCCGAGATGCTGCGCGAGCGCCTGCTGGAAAAGGGCATCGAATCCGACGGCGACACCACCCGCCGCTTGTTCACGCTGGTCTGCGTCCTCCACATCAGGGGCTGAGCCGAATGCACGGATTGCCCTCCGCCGTGCTGTTCGCCTGTACGATGAACGCCATCCGGTCACCGATGGCGGCGGGCATCCTGCGGCGCCTGCACGGCACGCGGATCTTTGTTGATTCGGTGGGGGCGCGTCGGGGCGGCGAGGTGGACGGCTTTGCCATCCAGGTGATGGACGAGATTGGCATCGACCTGACCACCCACCGCCCCAAGGTGTTCGAGGACCTGGAGGACGATAGTTTCGACGTGGTCGTGTCGTTGTCGCCCGAAGCCCAGCACAAGGCCGTGGAATTGACCCGTACCGTGGCCTGCGAGGTGGAGTTCTGGCGCACCTTCGATCCGTCCCTGGCCGAGGGCAGCCGCGAGGTGCGGCTTGAGGCCTACCGCGCCGTCCGCGACGACCTCATGAACCGCATCCAGGAACGCTTCCCGGTCGCCAAGATGCCCCGGCTGTAGAGGGGTGGGGTTTTGGTCCGCTGTCGCGGATGGCGGCCGCCAGCCTGGAGCAAGCTCCAGACCTCTTTCTTTTGAAGTATAAAAGGGGTTTGGGGCTTGCCCCAAGCGGGCCGGGCGGCAGCCCGTCCGCGCCAGCGGAAGAGTCTGTTTCAGGCCAGAAAGTTCTTGACGACGCCCCCGGTTGGCAACATTCATTCAGTTCCGTTTTACTCTGTCTGTGGGCCCTGCGGAGCGGTGATGGCCAAGGAAGACATGATCGAGTTTCCGGGCGTGGTGACCGAACTGCTGCCCAATGCCATGTTCCGCGTGACGCTGGAAAACGGGCATGACATCCTTGCCCACACGTCGGGCAAGATGCGCAAGAACCGCATTCGTGTTTTGGCCGGTGACAAGGTCACGGTTGAAATGACGCCCTACGATCTGACCAAGGGTCGGATCATATTCCGGTTCAAGTAGAAGGGTTTATGGCAGGTTCTCTCCCCGAAGTCCTTCCGGTTCTCCTCGATCGTCTGGTTCTGGCCTCGGCCTCTCCGCGTCGGCTTGACCTGCTGGCCCAGGTCGGCGTGGTTCCCCATGTGGTGGACCCGGCCGATGTGGACGAAGCTCCCCTCAAGGGCGAGTTGCCGCGCCCCCACGCCCAACGTCTGGCCGAGGAAAAGGCCCGCGCCGTCGCCCCGCGCCACGAGGGGGCCTTTGTGCTGGCCGCCGACACGGTGGTCGGGGTCGGGCGGCGCATCCTGCCCAAGGCCGAAGACGAGGCCACCGCGCGGCGCTGCCTGGACCTGCTCGGCGGGCGGCGGCATCGGGTGTATGGCGGGGTGTGCCTGATCGCGCCGGACGGCCGGGCGGTGACGCGCGTTGTCGAGACAGCCGTGGTGTTCGCCCGCCTGTCGGCCTTCCAGGTCGAGGAATACATCGCCAGCGGCGAATGGCACGGCAAGGCCGGCGGCTACGCCATCCAGGGCCTCGCGGCGGCCTATGTGCGCCAGATCAGCGGGTCCTACACCAACGTGGTCGGGCTGCCGCTGCACGAAACTGACAAGCTGATGCGCGGCCTCGGCCTGCGCCGGGGGTAGACGCCGATGCGGCCCGATATGGCCCTGATTGACCGCTCTCCTGGACTGACCCGCGTTGCCCTGGTGGCCGAGGGCGTGGTGTGGGAAGTCCATTTGTTCCCCGATCACCTGCCGTTGCCGGGCGATCTGTGGCTGGGCCGCCTGAAGGCGCGCGTGCCGGGGACGGCTGCGGCCTTCATCGACCTGGGCAGCGGCCCCGACGCCTTCCTGCCGGCCGAGGACATGCCCGGCGGCCTGCCGCCCGAAGGCACCGCCGTGCTGGTCGAGATCGCCCAGGCAAAGCGGCCGGGCAAGGGGCCGAAGGTGACCGGCGCGGTGTCATTGGGCGGGCATCTGCTGGTTTACACGCCCTTGCGCGCCGGGGTCAGCCTGTCGTCCCGCCTGACCCACAAGGCCGAACGCAAGCGCCTTCAGGCGTGGGCGGAAGGCGCGGTGGGCGAGGGGGAGGGCGTGGTCCTGCGCACCGCCGCCTTCCAGGTGCCCGAGGCCGACCTTGACGCCGCATTGGCCGATG
>LAEA01000162.1 GCA_000961745.1 Rhodospirillaceae bacterium BRH_c57
GGCCGCCTGCGCGCCGCCGCCGACCGCCACGGCCTGCTGCCCATCCTGGCGCCCTGAGACGGTTTGGGGTCGCACAGGAAAAAGCGGGCTTTGCCCGCGGCGCAAGTGAAGTCTCCGACCCCCTCATGGGATCCAAGGGCCGCTCGGCCCTTGGCGGGCCTGGGCAGAGCCCAGTTCCTTTCTTATGGTAGCGCCTATGGGCCGGCGGCTACGGCTAAGGCGCCGTCACCCTGATCGAGGCCAGTTTGTCCGGCGACGACTTGGCTTCCTTCTTGGTTGTCGCGATCACCGCCGACAGTTCATCCAGGCCGCCCGGCGCGTGGCCGCGCGGCACCTCGACCAGGGCGGCGCTGGCCGACAACAGGGGGATGGTGGCCATGGACCCGTCGCGCATCTTGGCAACCACGCACCCGGCGGCGCGGGTTTCATCGTCGTAGAAGCTGGCCACCTCGGCCCGGAACCGCTCGACCACATGGCGGATGAGCTTTTCGGCTTCGGGATACGGCACGTCATGGAAGGCGGCGAAAAAGTCGTCGCCGCCAATGTGGCCGATGAAGCAATCATCGCGCGCCAGATCCTTGCGCAGGATGTCGGCAAACAGGGTGATCGCCCGATCACCCTGGCGGAAGCCGTAACCGTCGTTGAACGGCTTGAAGTTGTCGAAGTCCAGGTAGGCGATGACAATGCCGCTGTCGCGGTCGGCCAGTGCCTTGGCGAGGTAGGCGTTGATCATGGCGTTACCGGGCAGCTTGGTCAGCGGGTTCTGGTCGCGTGCCAGGGCCAGGTTCTTTTCGTTGAGGATGCGCAGCAGCGACCGCGCGGTGAGGAACCCGGCGTAGCGGCCGTCCTCGACGATCAGGATGCCCTCGGAATTGTCGTCGGCCGAGAACACCTCCAGGATTTTTTCGGCCGGCGTGTTGATGTCGGCCACCGGGCAGCGCCACACGAAATCCTGCAACTGGCGGCCAAAGCCCTTGTTGGACAGCAGATCCTTGCCGTAGGGCGAGTAGGCGTAGGACTTGAGGTCCTGCTCGCGCACGATGCCGAGCGGTTCAAGCTGCGCGCTGACCACCGGCACGATGGCGGCGTTGCGGTCGGAGCGGAAGCGGTCGAACACATGGGCCATGGGCGTATCCACGTCGAACGGCTCCAGGCACAGGACCTGCGCCTGGATGAGGTCCAGATCGCTGTCGGTCGAGCGGCGGTCGCGGTCGTTGAGCGAGCGCAGAACGGCACCCGGAGTGTCCGGCAAAATCGCCCCGATGGTCGGCCGGTGAACCAGGAAACCCTGCACCAGATCGCAGCCGATGTCCTTGCAGACGTAGAACTCCCGCTCGCTTTCCACCCCTTCGGCAACCACCTGCGCGCCCAGCAGGTGGGCGAGGTTGACCAGATGACGCAGCAGAACCTTCTTGCGGCCGTCCTGGGCGATGTCGCTCAGAAAGAAGCGGTCCACCTTGATGTAGTCGGGCAAGGCGGCGTGCAGCAGCGGCAGCCCGGCGTGGCCGGTGCCGAAATCGTCGATGGCGATCTTGCCGGCCACCTTGCGCAACTGGGTCAGCCCGTCGAGCGCGGTTTCCGAGGCATAGACCGGCTGGCGTTCCGACACCTCGACCACCACCGAGGCCTCGGTCATGCCGGCGGCCAGCATCAGGCTGGCAAGATGCCCCGACAGCCGCGCGGCGTGGCGCAGCGACCGGCCGTCCACGTTGAGGAACAGCTTGAGGTCGAAGGCTCCGGCGATGGTGCGGAACCGCTCCAGGGCGAGGCCCCACACGGCGGCCTCGAACTCCGGCAGAATGCCGTCGGCCCAGGCGGCATCAAGGATGGCCGCGACCGAGTCGAAGCCGACCTCCTGGGTGCCACGCAGAAAAGCCTCAAAGCCCAGGCAGCGGCCGGAATGGACGTTGACGATGGCCTGTAGGGCGATGTCCAGCCGGGCGACCCGGTCGGCCCAGCGCGGTGGCAGAGGCACCGGCATGAAGGGGGCATGACGGTCGATTGCCGCCGGCTGTGTCGCCCCGATGCCTACCGGCTGCCCGTTTTCGGTCCGTGTCACGATGCTCATGACCCGCCTTGCGCCTCAGGCCACTCAATTTGGGCCTGCCTCCCACCGGAAGCGATGGGGCCAGGGCTCCCCTGACAATCCGAGTTAGGGCGCGGGATCGTAATCGGTCAACGGTTGCGAGGAACTGACGCTGAAGTTTAACACGTGGGGCTTGTGCCCAACCTCAGACCGCCGGCGCGGTAATCATGGAAAATACTGCATCCACAACATTCTGCACCCCGACGTCGATCTGGTCGATGGTGGCATCAAGCATGTAGCACGGCGTCGTCGCCACCCGCGCCTCGGGGTCTATTACCACCTGTCCGTGTGTCGTCAGGGTGTGGGTGCTACCCATCGATTCGATTCCATCGGCGGCGTCGCGGTCGTTGCCGATGGTCACGGTGATGTTGCCGAGGACGCGGGCGATCAGGGCCGGCGCGATGCACAGGGCGCCGATAGGCTTGCCGGCGGCGTGAACCTCCTTGATGGCCCGCTCGACGTCGGTGTTGACGTAGCACTCCGGGCCGTCGAGGGCGAAGGTGCACAGGTTCTTGGCCGCCCCGAAGCCGCCGGGAAAGACGATGGCGTCATAGTCGGCGGCGCGGAACTCGCGCAGATCCTTGATGTCGCCACGGGCAATGCGGGCGGCCTCGATCAGCACGTTGCGGCTGCCACCGTGTTCCTCCTGGCCGGTCAGGTGGTTGATGACATGGTTCTGCGGGATATTCGGCGCAAAGCACTGGTAGGTGCCACCCTTGCGCACGATGGCCAGCAGGGTCAGCACCGCCTCGTGAATTTCGGCGCCGTCATAGACCCCGCATCCCGACAGAACCACCGCTACTTTCGGCTTCGCCATGCCTCGTTCTCCCCACAGTCTTTCCAAAAGGGTCGCGGTCGCCTAGGTAAGGAGACCCGCCAGCCACAGGATGCCCGCAATGACCGAGTCGCTACAAGCTCCGTACCAAACTCTTGAGGAGCACTTTGCCCGGCTGGGTCATCTGGAGGATGCGTTGGGCTTCCTGCACTGGGACGCCTCGGTGATGATGCCCGATGGTGCGGCCCAGGCCCGTGGCGAGCAACTCGCCACCCTGACCGAGATGCACCACGGGTTGCTGTCCGACCCGCGCGTCGGGGAATGGCTGGCCGCCGTGAACACCGCCGCCCTCGATCCCTGGCAGGCCGCCAACGTCGCCGAGATGCGGCGCGCCCGCGCCCACGCCGTGGCGGTGCCCGGTGATCTGGTGGCCGCCCTGTCGCGTGCCTCGACCACCTGCGAACACGCTTGGCGCAAGGCCCGCCCGGCGGCCGACTTCGGGCTGGTCCGCCCATACATGGAAACCGTGCTGTCCCTCGTCCGCGAGGTCGCCCAGGCCAAGGCCGAGGCGCTGGGCGTGACGCCCTATGACGCGCTGCTCGACGAGTACGAACCGGGCGGGTCCATCGCCCGCATCCAGCCGCTGTTCGACGACCTGGAAGCCTTCCTGCCCGACTTCATCGCCGCCGTGATCGACCGCCAGGGGGCCGAGCCGCCCGCTCCGGCCGGACCGTTCCCGGCCGACGCGCAACAGGTGTTGGCGCGGCGCCTGATGGAGGCGGTGGGGTTTGACTTCGCCCACGGGCGACTCGACACCTCGGCCCATCCGTTCTGTGGCGGCACGCCCGACGATGTGCGCATCACCACCCGCTACGACGAAGCCGACTTCGCCCAGGCCATCATGGGCGTGCTGCACGAAACCGGCCATGGCCTCTATGAACGCGGCCTGCCGTCGGCGTGGCGGTCGCAGCCGGTCGGCAAGGCGCGCGGCATGAGCATCCACGAAAGCCAGTCGCTGCTGATGGAGATGCAGGCCTGCCGGTCGCGCGAGTTCCTGACCTTCGCCGCCCCGGTGATGGCCGAGGCGTTCGGCGGCACCGGGCCGGAGTGGGACGCCGACGCCCTGTACCGCCGCGCCATCCGGGTCGAACGCGGCTTCATCCGCGTGGACGCCGACGAGGTGACCTATCCCGCCCACGTCATCCTGCGCACCAAGCTGGAACGCGCCATGATCGACGGGGACCTGGAGGTTGCCGACCTGCCCGGCGCCTGGAACGAGGGCTTCCGCAAACTGCTCGGCGTCAAGGTTCCCAACGACCGCCTGGGCTGCCTCCAGGACATCCACTGGTTCGACGGCGCATGGGGGTATTTCCCGACCTACACCCTGGGCGCCATGACCGCCGCCCAACTGTTCGCGGCCGCCAAGGACGCAGTCCCCGAGATCCCCGCCCGGATTGCAGTGGGCGACTTCTCCCCCCTCGTCGCGTGGCTGCGCGAGAACGTCCACAGCAAGGCCAGCAGCCTGTCCACCGACGAGTTGCTGACCCAGGCCACCGGCAAGCCCCTGGACGCGGCAGTGTTCAAGGCGCATCTGAAGCGGCGGTATCTGGGTGATTGAGAAGGGGCGGCCAGTGCCCCATATTGGAGAAATCCCCCAGCGGAGGCGGCCATGTCCCTTGCCAAGCAAAAGACCGTGGATGAAGCGGACTTCTCGCAGCACAGCAGCGAGTACCTACAGGCGCTTGCCTCCGGCGAACTGGACCGCCTCCTGGTCAGCAGTCCCGATCAGATTTACGAAGTCCGCAAGCTGCCGTCGATCTATGGCTGCATGAAGGGAACGTTCTCGATCCCCGAGGGGGTCGATCTGACCGAGCCGGTCGGGATGGAGGATTGGAGCGCCTTGGGCGACGACGCCCCAACCGGAAGCCGCTGACATGGCGGGAGCGCTGCTTGATACCTGCGCTCTCTTGTGGCTATCCGCAGGCGCACCAATTTCACCAGCCGCACGGGCTTCCATTGATGAAGGGCTCAGCGCCGACTCGCTCTTTGTGAGCCCCATCACGGCTTGGGAGGTCGGTGTCGCTGTCGCCAAGAAACGGCTCGTCATGGATGATCCGGTGCAATGGTTTCAGACTTTCCGCGCCCGTAGCGGCGTCAATCTGGCTCCTATGGGCATTGAACTTCTGGTGCAGTCGAGCTTCCTTCCCGGTGATTTCCACAAGGACCCTGCCGACCGTATCATCGTCGCCACGGCCCGTGCTCTGGGTGTGCCGGTAGTGACCCGCGACCGCCTTATCCTGAGTTATGCCGAACAGGGCCACGTCTTGGCGATTGCTTGTTGAGTCTGTCCAACTGTACTCCCCTACGCCGCCTTCGCCTGCCGCGCGGGCAGGACGCGTTTGACCACGACGGCGACGATAATCCCGACGACAATCAGGGCCACGCCCAGAACCGGCCGGTGGGCAATCCAGGCGATGGCGATGGTGGTCAGGGTCAACGGGATGGTGACGACCAATGCCACGACGAAGGTGGCCGTGCCGACGAGGCTTCCCAGGAACGGCAGCACGCTGGCCAGCCACACCAGCGGCCCGGCCCCCAGGGTGAAGCCGATCAGCATGACGACGAAGCCGACGCCGCGCATGATCCAGGTAAAGACGATTTCATCCGATCTGGCCTGGGCGAACATGGCTTCGGCGCTGTGGGTGCCAACGCTGACCATATTGATGATGTGGTTGCGTTCGCCGACGAACCCGGCCAGCCGGTCGCCGTGCTGCGCGGCGACGACGCTGAGGACATCCGCCGGGACGACATCGAAGCTGACGCGCAGGTCGCCGATCTCCGGCTGATCGAACGACGTGCCGCGATAGGCATAGTCGCCTTCCCAGCGGAAACCGTTCGGCAAGGCCGCCGCCGGGGTGGGGGGCAGCCGCTCGAACGCGTCGATTTGCTCGATCTGGCTACGGTCCAGCTTGAACGCGCCGAGGGTGGCCTCCCGTGCATCGACCGTCAGGCCTTGGTGGGTCATGGACGGGTTCTGGTGTCCCTGCGGCTTTGCGAAGGAGCCGGAATCGATTTCATTGGCTGACCACCGCCTGGTGTAAGTGTAGGTGGTGGTGGTCGTTTCGGCGCCGCCGGTCGATGTTTCGGTCTTGGTGTCCTTGTTTTCGGACCACTGGTACATCTCCACCGACCGCCGCAGGCGCAGGGCGTTGGCGACGTCGATGCCAAAGGCCGGATCGGCCAGGGTGCCGCGCACCGACACCGGCCCGGACACGGCGATCAGGCGGCCGTCGTTGGCGGGCTGGAGGACGTCGGCGGGCACCGTCAGCACGGTCTTCGCCCCGGCATCCAGCGCGGTCAAGGTATCGACCGCGCGGCCTTCGTTCCACGACAGCAAGACGACGCTGCCGATGATCATGCCAATCCCGATCAGCACGCCGGTCAGGGTTCCGCCAAGGCGTCCCAGCCAGGAGGTGCGCGTTGTCGTGGTAAAGGTGTCGAGGTCGGACATCGGCGGCTTCTTTTCGGGCATCAGGTTGCAAAGTAAACGCATGATATCGACTTCCCCCGGCACCGTCATCGCTGTCGAACGCTTGCCCGGAGCGTTCACCCCCTATACTGTACCGCCCTTCTTTCTGGGTGTGTTGGAGGGTTCGCGGTGAAGTACGTCAGCACGCGTGGCAAGGCCCCTGTTCTGGGGTTCGAGGATGTTCTGCTGAGCGGGTTGGCCCGTGACGGCGGGCTCTATGTGCCCGAGACCTGGCCCACATTCACCGAGGACGAGATCCGGTCCTTACGCGGTCTGTCCTATGCCGAACTGGCCGTGCGGGTGATGACCCCGTTCATCGGCGACGCCCTGACCGAGGACGAGTTGCGGGCGATCTGCACCGATGCCTATGCGCAATTCGGGCATCCGGCGGTGGCGCCGCTCAAGCAGCTTGACGGCAACGTGTGGCTGATGGAGTTGTTCCACGGCCCGACGCTGGCCTTCAAGGACTATGCCTTGCAGGTGGTCGGGCGGCTGTTCGACCATGTGCTGAAGAAGCGCGGCGAGCGGGTGACCATCGTCGGGGCGACGTCGGGCGACACCGGATCGGCCGCCATCGAGGCGTGCCGCGACCGCGACGCCATCGACATCTTCATCCTGTTCCCCAATGGCCGGGTGTCCGAGGTCCAGCGCCGCCAGATGACGACGATCCCCTCGGCCAACGTGCATTGCGTGGCCGTCGATGGGACCTTCGACGACTGCCAGGACGCCGTAAAGGACATGTTCAACCACGCCGACTTCCGCGACGCCATGCGCCTGTCGGCCGTCAACTCCATCAACTGGGCCCGCATCATGGCCCAGGTGGTGTACTATTTCTGGGCCGGGCTGGCCATCGGGTCGCCCGACCGCACGGTGGCGTTCGCCGTGCCGACCGGCAACTTCGGCAACGTGTTCGCCGGCTGGGTGGCGCGCCGCATGGGCCTGCCCATTGACCGTTTTGTCATCGGGTCGAACCGCAACGATATCCTGACCCGTTTCTTTGAGACCGGCGAGATGCGCAAGGACGGCGTCGAGCCGACCATCAGCCCGTCCATGGACATCCAGATCAGCTCCAACTTCGAGCGCCTGCTGTTCGAGGTTCTCGACCGCGACGGGGCCGCCGTAGAGACTATGATGGGCCGCTTCCGCCAGTCGGGCACCTACGCGCTGGACGGCGAGCCGCTGGCCCGTGCCCGCGCGTTGTTCTCGGGCGTCCGCCTGAGCGATGCGGAAACCGCCGAGGTCATCCGCTCGGTTCATGCCCGCACCGGCGAACTGCTCGACCCGCACAGCGCCATCGGTGTTGATGCCGCGTTGCGCGGCGGCATCGCGCCGGGTATTCCGGTGATCGCCCTGGCGACCGCCCATCCGGCCAAGTTCCCGGCCGCCGTGAAGGACGCCAGCGGCGTGCATCCCGATCTTCCGCCGCGCCTGGGTGACCTGTTCGCGCGGCCCGAACGTATTACTGTTCAGCCCAATGACGTGGGCGCCCTTGAGCGCTTCGTGCGCCAAACCGTGGAGGCCAAATGACCGTTGCCGTGACCACGCTGCCCAACGGGCTGCGCGTCCTGACCGACACCATGCCCACCGTCGAGACGGTTTCCCTCGGCGCGTGGGTGGATGTCGGCACCCGCCATGAGACGGCGGAGATCAACGGTATCTCCCACCTGATGGAGCACATGGCGTTCAAGGGCACCGAGCGCCGCTCCGCCCAGGACATCGCCGAGCAGATCGAAAACGTCGGCGGCCACCTCAACGCCTATACCTCGCGCGAGCAGACCGCCTACTACGCCAAGGTCCTCAAGGAGGACATGGCGCTGGCGGTCGATATCGTGGCCGATATCCTGCAAAACGCGGTGTTCGACCCCGAGGAACTCAAGCGCGAGCAGGCCGTGGTGATCCAGGAGATCAACCAGGCCATCGACACGCCCGACGACATCGTGTTCGACCACTTCCAGGCCACCGCCTATCCGTCGCAGGCGCTGGGCCGTCCGGTGCTGGGCACGCCCGAGACGGTGCGCGGCATCGACCGCGACACCCTGCACGCCTTCCTGCACGGCGCCTACACCGCGCCGGCCATGGTGGTGACGGCAGCCGGCAACATCGACCACGACACCTTTGTCGCCGAGGTCGAGCGCCAGTTCACCGGCCTCAAGGGGGCGGCCGCGCCCAAGCCGGAACCCGCCGTCTACGCCGGTGGCGACTTCCGCGAGGCGCGCGACCTGGAGCAGGTCCACGTGGTGCTGGGCTTTGACGGTGTGCCCTATGACCACCCGCAGTTCTATTCGGCGGCGGTGCTGTCCACATTGCTCGGCGGCGGCATGTCATCGCGCCTGTTCCAGGAAATCCGCGAGCGCCGGGGGCTGGTCTACAGCATCTATTCGTTCGCCTCGTCCTACACCGACGGTGGCCTGTTCAGCATCTACGCCGGCACCGGCGAGGATGAGGTGGCCGAGTTGATCCCCGTCATGTGTGACGAGATCGTGCGCGTCGGCGACGGTGTGACCGACGCCGAACTGACCCGCGCCCGCGCCCAGCTCAAGGCCGGCATCCTGATGAGTCTGGAAAGCACCTCGTCGCGGTGCGAACAACTGGCCCGTCAGGTCCTCGCCTACGGCCGTCCGATGACCACGGACGAGGTCGTCGCCCATATCGAAGCCGTGGACGCCGCCGCCGTGCGTGACGCCGTCGGCCTTGTTTTGCGCGGTGCGCCGACTTTGGCGGTACTCGGCAGCCTGAAGAACGTCGAGGACTACGAGAAGATCAAGGAGCGGCTGGCGGCGTGAGGCTTGGGCTGCCGTCCATGGGCGGCAGTTTTGGCGACGGAAAGCGGGCGACCGTCGCCCGCTCTCGTCCGTCTTGGGCTGCCGCCCAAGCCTGCTTGGGGCAAGCCCCAAACCCCTTTTTCTTCTTCAAGAAACCAAGGGAGGTCTGGAGGCCGCTCCAGGCCGGCGGCAGCCATGCGCGCCAGCGGACCACTGCGTCAAGTTAAAAGCGGCCCAGTTGAATCAGGCGTGCCGACCCAAGAACCGACCCGTTATGGTCCGCTTGCGCGGACGGGCACTCGCCCGAACCCATCTGGAGCAAGCTCCAGACCTCTTGTCTTCTTTTAACAAAAAAGGGGTTCGGGGCCTGGCCCCGAGCGGACGCGAGCGGCAGCCCGCCTTTCTTCAGTGGGTCAGTTCATTGGACGAACGGTATCAGGCGTGCCCCGCCGTCTCGCTCAGCATGGCCGGGTCGATGCCCAGGCGGCCGAGGGCGGCGCTCCATTTGGCGTCCAGGGAGTTGCCGAACAGCAAATCCTCGTCGGCGTCCACGGTCAGCCACGCATTCTGCTTCAGTTCCTCGTCAAGCTGGCCGGGGCTCCAACCGGCGTAGCCGAGCGCCATCAGGCTGCGGCGCGGCCCACTGCCTTCGGCCATGGCGCGCAAGACGTCGGTGGTGGCGGTCAGGGCGACGGCGTCGTTGACCAGCAGGGTGGCCGCCTGGCTGTATTCCGCCGAGTGCAGGACAAAGCCGCGCGCCGCCTCGACCGGGCCGCCGAAGTGGACGCGGATGCGCTCGCACGCCGGGGTGCTGTCGATCTCAAGCTGTTCGAGGATGTCGGGGAAGCTCAACTGGGCGAAGGCGCGGTTGATGACCAGTCCCATGGCACCTTCGGCCGTATGGGCGCAGATGTAGACCACCGCGCGCGCGAAGTTGGGGTCGGTCATGCCGGGCATGGCGATGAGGCACTTGCCGGCGATGGTTCCGGCGGTCATGTCGATGGTGTTGCTCATGCCTACCATCTATGCTGTCCCGGCAATTGGTGCAAGCGAAGGATAACGCGCCGGGGCCGGCGGAGGGTGCAAGTGCATCAGGGCGGGTCCGACTTGCCAACTGGTCCCGTTTCGTTTAGGTCCTCCAGGTACTGTATCGCGCGCGATCCAAAGCGGAGGAATGAAACGTGGCCCAGTCCGACTACCTGTTCACCAGCGAGTCCGTGTCCGAAGGGCACCCGGACAAGGTCTGTGACCGTATTTCTGACTCCATCGTGGATCTGTTCCTGGCCGCCGATCCGTATGCCCGCGTGGCGTGCGAGACCCTGGCGACCACCAACTTCGTGGTGCTGGCCGGCGAAGTGCGCGGCCCCGATCACCTGAACCACGACGTGTTCAAGGAGGTGGCCCGCAAGGCCATCAAGGATATCGGCTACGAGCAGCACGGCTTCCACTGGAAGGATTGCGAGATCATCTCGCACCTGCACAGCCAGTCGGCCGACATCGCCCAGGGTGTTGACGCCGCCGGCAACAAGGACGAAGGCGCCGGCGACCAGGGCATCATGTTCGGCTACGCCTGTAGCGAGACGCCCGAGCTGATGCCGGCGCCCATCCAGTATTCGCACAACATCCTGAAATCGCTGGCCGAGGTGCGCCACGGCGGCGAACGCCGCCTGGGGCCGGACGCCAAAAGCCAGGTCACCCTGCGCTACGTGGACGGCAAGCCGGTCGGCGCGACCTCGATCGTGGTATCGACCCAGCACGGCAGCGCCTGCTCCCCGGAGGAGGTGCAGTCGATCGTCATGCCGCACATCGAAAAGATCCTGCCCGAAGGCTGGATGCCGGCCGCCGACGAGATCTACATCAACCCGACCGGCCGGTTCGTGATCGGCGGTCCCGATGGCGACTGCGGCCTGACCGGGCGCAAGATCATCGTTGACACCTACGGCGGCGCGGCCCCGCACGGCGGCGGCGCGTTCTCGGGCAAGGACCCGACCAAGGTGGACCGTTCGGCCGCCTATGCCTCGCGCTACCTGGCCAAGAACGTGGTGGCCGCCGGTCTGGCCGAACGCTGCCTCATCCAGGTGTCTTACGCCATCGGCGTGTCCAAGCCGCTGTCGGTCTACATCGACACCTACGGTACCGCCAACGTCGAAGAGGCCCGCCTGCTCAAGCTGCTGCCGCAGCTCATGGACCTCAGCCCGCGCGGCATCCGCGAGCACCTTGGCCTCAACCGGCCGATCTACGCCCGCACCGCCGCTTACGGTCACTTCGGCCGCACGCCGACCGAGGACGGCGGGTTCTCGTGGGAGCGCACCGATCTGGTCGGCGCCCTCAAGACCGCCTTTGGTGAAGTGAGCGCGTAAGGCGTTCATCATCCCGTTGTCTGTTACCGGCGCGCATGGACCACGGTCCGTGCGCGTTTCGGCTTCCCCCGCTTCCAAACTCCCCCGGAAAGGCTCCTGCCGTGAGTGCTGACAACACGCCCGCCGTCGATACCCGCTTCTATGGGCGGCGCAAGGGCAAGCGGCTGAAGCCCATGCAGGAGGCCTTGTTCGAGACGCTGTTCCCGCGCCTCGTGCTGCCGCGTGCCGCCAAGGACCCCTATGGCAAGGCCGAACTGGCCGAGGGCGTGGTGCTCGACCCCATGGCCCTGTTCCCCCGCCCGGTGCGCGCCGTGTGGCTGGAGATCGGCTACGGCGGCGGCGAACACATGGCCGCCCAGGCGGCGGCCAACCCCGACGTCGGATTCATTGGCGCCGAGCCGTTCCTCAACGGCATCGGCAAGCTGCTGCGCAAGGTCGACGCCCAGGGCCTCGACAATATCCGCCTGTATGGCGACGATGTGCGGCCGTTCCTCGACCACCTGCCCGACGCCTGCCTGGAAAAGGTGTTCCTGCTGTTTCCCGACCCGTGGCCCAAGGCCCGCCACGCCGGGCGGCGGTTCGTCAGCCCGCACAATCTGGACGTGGTCGCGCGGCTGCTGGTGGACGGCGGCGAGTTCCGGGTGGCCTCGGACGACATGACCTATGTGCGCTGGACGCTGCGCCATGCGCCGGTGCATCCGGCCTTCCAGTGGACCGCGCAGGGGCCGTCCGACTGGCGCACCCGCTGGCCCGACGCCATTGAAAGCCGCTATGAGGCCAAGGCCCTGCGCCAGGGCCGCCAGCCCAAGTACCTACAGTTCTTGCGGCGACCCAGGGATACTGAAGGCTAAGCGGCGGGGTGGCACCGCCGAGTGCTCTTGTCTTTCAGCCGCCGCGCTGCTATATACGGTGCATAGACATTCTCTATGGCGCCTCGTGAGGCTCGCAGGGGGTGGGCCGTTGGCCCACTCTTTTTGTTATGTGCCCCACGATTCGTGCCTCAAACAGCAGGCAGAACACCGTCGATGCAGCTTCACGAGCGCCTTGCCGCCATCATCGAGCCCACCCTTGAGGGGATGGGCTACGAACTGGTGCGCGTCCAGGTGCAAGGCGCGAAACGCCAGACCCTTCAGATCATGGCCGACCGCGTTGACGGCGAGCCCATGGCGGTGGAAGATTGTTCGGCCATTTCGCGGGCGATTTCCGCCGTGCTGGATGTCGAGGACCCCATCCCCGGCGCCTACAATCTGGAAGTCAGCTCGCCGGGTATCGACCGCCCGCTGACGCGCCCCAAGGACTTCACGGCGTGGGCCGGGTTCGACGCCAGGGTCGAGACGGACAGCCTCGTCGATGGGCGCAAGCGGTTCACCGGCCGCCTTCTCGGCCTCGACGCGGCGGGCGAAACCGTTCGCATGGCCGCCGACGAGGGCGAGCATCACATTCCGCTGGCACGGGTGTCCCGCGCCAAGCTGGTTCTCACAGACGAACTGATCGACGCTGTGACCAAGCGTCCTGATCAGGAGCATTAGGGCAAGATGATGGACCGTACTTCCGGGGAACGTACTTCTGGGGAACGCGCCGTTGGCATGGCGCGGCCCGAACTCGTCCAGGTGGCCGACGCCGTCGCCCGTGACAAGGGCATCGACCGCGACGAGGTCTTCCTGGCCATGGAGCAGGCCATCCAGAAAGCCGGCCGCTCGAAGTATGGCCACGAACACGACATCCGCGCCCACATCGACCGCCGCACCGGCGAGATCAAGCTGGCGCGCTACATCGAAGTCGTCGACGAGGTCGAGGACGAGCACACCCAGATGACCCCGGCCAAGGCGCGCCGCAAGAAGGCCGACATCCAGATCGGCGAGTATCTGGTCGATCCGCTGCCGCCCATCGATTTCGGCCGCATCGCCGCCCAGACCGCCAAGCAGGTCATCGTGCAGAAGGTGCGCGACGCCGAGCGCGAGCGCCAGTACAACGAATACCACGGCCGCATCGGCGAGATCGTCAACGGTCTGGTCAAGCGGGTCGAGTTCGGCAACGTCATCGTCGATCTGGGCCGGGCCGAGGCGCTGCTGCGCCGCGATCAGGTCATCCCGCGCGAGCATTTCAAGAACGGCGACCGCGTCCGCGCCTACATCATGGATGTACGCCAGGAACAACGCGGCCCGCAGATCTTCCTGTCGCGCACCGACGGCGGCTTCATGAAGCAGTTGTTCGCCCAGGAAGTGCCAGAAATCTACGACGGCATCATCGAGATCCGCGCCGTGGCCCGTGATCCGGGCTCGCGCGCCAAAATCGCCGTGCTGTCCAACGACTCGGGCATTGACCCGGTCGGCGCCTGCGTCGGCATGCGCGGCTCGCGCGTGCAGGCCGTGGTGGCCGAGCTGCAGGGCGAAAAGATCGACATCATCCAGTGGTCGGCCGATCCGGCGACCTTCCTGGTCAATGCCCTGGCCCCGGCCGAAGTCGCCAAGGTGGTTCTGGACGAGGACACCCACCGCATGGAAGTGGTGGTGCCCGACGACCAGCTCAGCCTCGCCATCGGCCGTCGCGGCCAGAACGTGCGCTTGGCTTCGCAGCTGTCCGGCTGGGATATCGACATCCTGACCGAGGAAGCCGAGTCGGAGCGCCGCCAGGAAGAATTCCGCACGCGATCCAATCTCTTCATCGAGGCACTGGACGTTGACGACGTCATTGCCCATCTATTGGTGACCGAAGGGTTCTCGACCTTGGAGGAGATCGCCTTCGTGCCGTTGGAGGAACTGACCTCCATCGAAGGATTCGATGACGACGTGGCTGCCGAACTACAGGCCCGCGCCGCCGGATGGCTCCAGGAACAGGAAGAAGCCGCCGATGCCCGCCGCCGCGAACTGGGCGTGTCGGACGCGGTAGCCGAATACGAGGTGTTCAGCCCGACCCTGCTGGTGGCGCTTGGTGAGAACGGCGTCAAGGAACTGGAGGATCTGGCTGATCTGTCGGGCGACGATCTGCGTGATATCGTCGGCAACGATCTGCTGACCCATGACGAGGCCAATGCCCTGATCATCGACGCCCGCGTCAAGGCCGGCTGGTTCACCGCCGAGGAAGCCGCCGCGATGCTGGCGGCCCAGGCCGCCGCCCAGGCTGAAGCCGCCGAAGCCGAAGCGGCAGAAGCCGCCGAGGGCGAGGACAATGGCGAGGCCGAAGCTGGGGATGAAGATGGCACCGAGGGCGGCGCCGGGGCACCGGAGGCAACAGCCTGATTGCGATGCCAGACGACACCGACGACGGCCGTGACACAGGAAACGACTCCGGCCCCCAGACTTTAGGGACGCCTTCAGGGACGTCCGGCGCCGCCGGAACCCCCAAGGCTCCGGCCGGCAAGCGGAAAGCGGTCCACCGCAAGGGGACCGCCGCACCGCGCGAAGACACCGAGCCGCAGCGCCGCTGCATCGTCAGTGGCGCCGTGCAGCCCAAGGAAGGGCTGATGCGCTTTGTCATCGGTCCGGACGGCGACGTGGTGCCCGACCTTGATGCTCGTCTGCCAGGACGGGGTTTGTGGTTGAGTGCGCGCCGCGATATGGTAGAAACAGCCACGGCGAAACGGGCCTTTGCCCGCGCCGCACGTCAGGCGGTCAAGGTTCCGCCCGATTTGGCCGACAGGCTGGAGCGTATGTTGCGCGCCCGTTGCCAGGACCGTCTTGGTCTGGCGCGCGGCGCCGGTCTGGTGGTGGCAGGCTTTGACCAGGTCAAGGCCGCCGGTCGCGGAGGCACCGTCGCCCTGCTGCTGGAAGCCGCCGAAGGCGCCGCCGATGGGCGGCGCAAGGTTACGGCCGCGGCCCCAGGGGCGCGGTTGATAGATATTCTGACGGGGGCCGAACTGGCCTCCGCACTCGGCCGGGATCACGTGGTTCACGTGGCCGTCCTGGCCGGCAAGCCGGCGCAGCGCCCATTGGTCACGCGCCTGCTCGAGGACCTCGAACGGTTGTCCGCCTTCATGGCGCCGGCCGCCACGGATTGAACGCCAGGAACGAACCGGGACGCATGTCGAACGAGAACGAGAAAAAGCCGCTTACGCTGTCGCCGCGTGGCAAGCTGGAGCTGAAGAAGTCGGTTGAGGCCGGCCAGGTCCGCCAGAGCTTTCCGCATGGCCGCTCCAAGGTCGTCACCGTGGAGCGTCGCAAAAAGCGGACCTTCGTGCCCGGCCAGTCGGCCGATGGCCAGAAGGACGGCAACCTGCCCGACCTGTCGCACCCGTCGCTTGCCGGGTTGACCGAGGGCGAGCGTCACCATCGTCTGGCCGCCTTGCAGGCAGCCATGCGAGAGGACGAGGCACGCAAGGTGCGCGAGGCCGAAGCGGCAGCGCGCAAGGCCGAGGAAGACGCCCGCCGCGCCGCCGAAGAGGCTGAACGCGCCCGCCTGGAGGCTGAAGAAGCCGCCCGCCGTGCCGCCGAGGAAGCCGCCAACCCCAAGCCCGT
>LAEA01000024.1 GCA_000961745.1 Rhodospirillaceae bacterium BRH_c57
GCCTGGACACCGCCCGCGAGGCCGCCGACAGCGCGCGCCTCGCCTTCACCGCCCTCGGCAATGCCGCCGGAGAGGCCGCGTCCCTGCGTCTTATGGGCACGGCGGAGCTTCGCCAGGGCCACCTGCAGCCGGCCCGCGACCACTTTGACGCGGCGCTGGAACTCATCGAGATCACCGGCAACCGCGCCGCCCAGGCGGCCACCCTCCACACCCTGGGGGACGTCGATTTGCGGCTGGGCAAGGTCCATGTGGCGCGCTTTGAACTGGATCACGCGTTGCGCCTGTACACGGCCGACGGCAACCAACACGGCCAGGCCTGCACCCTGCAAAGCCTCGGCGATCTGGCCAAGCTGGAAGGCGAACCTGGAATGGCCACCGGGTGCTATCGCAAAGCCCTCGCCCTGCTGCGCCATGTTGGCGACACTGCCGGAGAGGCCCAGGTCCACCTCGACCTCGCCCGCCTGGGGGTCGATCAGGCCGACCCGGACGACGCCCTGGCGCACGCCCAGGAAGCCTGCCGCCTTTACGAGGAATTGGGCGAACCCATCGGCTGCGCCCACAGCCACTACCTCAGCGCCCTGGCCAGCCTGCAACACGACGACGAAGCCACCGCACAGGTCCTGGCGCGGCGCGCCCACGACCTCTATCGGGCTCACCACGAGGACGCCATGGCCGAAAGCGTCGAGGGGGTGCTTGAACAACTGCGGCCAGCCATGCAAAAGACCTCAGCTAGATGAAGAATGGGCGCCGCCCAAACCCGCAAGAGGCCGGTCAGCATTTGATGCGCTGCGCGTGGCTTTCTACTGAAGCCAACTCCCGTGGTCCAGGAGGCGTTCGCCTCCTGGCGGGCGCGGGCAGAGCCCGCTTTCTTTCGCTTAACTCAGCGCCTATGCGCCTTCGCGGGTACGGCGATCAGGGAGCACTCGGGATTTTCTCTACCGCCCCTGCGGCCAAGGACGCAGGTCGGAGCGGATGCCGGGGGAAAAGCGGAGATGGCAGGTGCTGCACGTCACTTCGAGCGCGGCCAGATGCGTGGCCGCCGTCGCGCGATCGCCGTCGAGGACGGCTTCGCGGACGTTCATGGCGTAGCCCTGGGCCGTGGCCGCCATCTTGAGGAAGTCGCTCCAGTCCTGGCGGACCTCCAGGGTGGCCGCCGTGGGGGGCAGAAACGACCCTTCCGGATACTGGCGCTGCATGTCGCCAAACAAGTCTACCATAATCGCCGCGCCATCGGCCGCCGCCTTGCGGTCAAGGTCTTCGTCGCGCTCGATCATATCGTCAAGCATCAGCCAGATGGCTTCCATCTGGCGCATGGTTTCCTGGCGGGCCGCGATGACCGCGGGGCCTTGCAGGGGCTCCCCGGCAGGCTCCGCCGCGTGCGCAGTTGCGCCGAAAAACAGTGCAACCGCCCACGCTGCCGTCGTCTTTTTCCACGCCATCCGGATCCTCCTGCCTTGGGTGCCTGCCAGAGGTAACACCGGAAGGCGCCCAAAGGATCATGGTCGGAATCCTGCTCAGGTGACGCGGATAAAACCCATCATGCCCGACACCTGATGTTCCAGGACGTGGCAGTGGAACATCCAGTCGCCGGGATTGTCCGCCACAAAGGCGATCTCGGCCCGCTCGCCGCGCAGCAGGAGCACGGTGTCGCGCAGTTCCGGTTCGGGCAACGCCACCCCGCCGCGCGACAAAACCACAAAGCTGTGGCCGTGCAGATGGATGGGGTGCGGCCATGCGGTGTCGTTGACCAGTTCCAACACCGCCGTCTGACCACGCGGAACGGTCAGCAGCGGGTCGGGCGCCATGCCATGGTCGGCGGTCATGGGAACCACGCCGTTGATGGCCCAGAACAACCCGTGCCCGGCCAAGCTGCGCATGTCGGTGTAAGCGCCGTCGAGGATCGCCCCGGCCATGCCGCCCATGGCCCCGCCGGTCAGCACAAAGCGTTGCCGCACGTCGGGCTCGGCCTTGGGCAGGGCGACGGGGTTGGGCGGCAGCGGCGCGGGCATCCCGGACCCGGCATGGCCGGAGACGCCGCCCGACGCACTCAGCACCGCCATCTGAATGGGCTTGTCGCTGCGCGAGAGGTCCTGCAAAACCACGCGGCCCGGCTTGAGGATGTCGATGAACAGGTCGGCCCGCATTCCGGGGCCGAGCAGCACCGGCTCCTCCGCCGTCAGGGCTTGCGGGCGGACCAGGGGCTGGCCGTCCACCGCCATCACCCATCCCTCGGCGCCATTGACCAGCAAGGAGAAGATGCGAGCGTTGGCGCCGTTGACCAGACGCAGGCGCACGCGCTCCCCAACCTTGACGCCCAGGAGAAGATCGGCCCGGCCGTTGACGGTGACGGCATTGCCCCACCGCCCGGCGTGGGACAGGTCATGAAACAGGCCGAACGCGCCGTCGATCTGACCGTCCTTGTCGAGGCGCCAGTCGTCCAGCAGCCAGGCGATGTCGCGATCGACCGCCGGCGGCTCGCGCTCCTCGACCACCAGGACGCCGAGCAGGCCCCGGCCCAGTTGCTCGGCAGAATTGAGGTGCGGGTGATACCAGTACGTTCCGGCGTCGGGCACCACGAAGGACTGCACATGGCGCTCGCCCGGCGCGATGCTCCCCGGCGTCAGCGGCGGGGCACCGTCCTGGTCGTTGGGCAGGCGGATGCCGTGGGGATGCAGCGAGGTCGCCTCCTCCAGCAGGTTGACCACCTCCAGGGTCAGGCGCTCACCCTGGCGCACCCGGATCTCCGGCCCCGGCACCGTGCCGCCATAGCCCCACACCGCCGTCTTGGCACCGTCCACCCCGAACAGGTTGGCGGTTCCGGCGCGCGGTTCGAGTACCACCGACACCCCGCTTTCCGCAGCCCGCAGCGGCCAGGGCATTCCCCCTCCAGCTCCAATGACCCCCAAGGCTGCACCAGACAGCAACAGGGAACGGCGGGACATTTCGAGGGTCATGAAGACGGTTCCTTAAGATCAGAAGACCCCGTTGGCCTTCTGGAGTTCACGCACGCAGGCGATCATAGCCTGAACCTGCTGCTCACTCACACTGGGAACCGCTGGCATGTCGCTGAAAGGCTCAGCCCCCCTGCGCGGCGCGGGTGGCCTGGGCCGTGCGTTCCTCCTGGAGGCGCAGGGTTTCGGGCGGCCAGGTGCTTTTGATGTAGGCCAGGACTGCCCAGATCTCGCGGTCGCTGAGAATGTCACCAAAGCCCCGCATGTCGCTGACGTAGCCTTCGGGAGCGAACGGCGCAATGCCGTGCTTGGTGATGGCGAAAAGCTGCTGGTCGGGGTGGTGCCAGGTATGCCCCGTCTCGTCCTGCGGCGGGGCCGGCAGGGAGCCGCTGTCCTTGCGGGTGCGCCAGTCCTCTGTCTCGCCCTCCAGGGTGGCGCCGTGGCAGGATGCGCAATGTTCGCCGTAAACCTTCTGCCCGAGCGCCACCAGTTCGAGATCGGCCGGGTTGGCCAAAGACACATCGTCGTTGTCACCCGGCCAAGCCACATAGGCCAACCCAATCAGCCCGATCACCAGTAGGACCGAAAGCGGCAGCACCAGCCCAAGAAGTCCCTTCATGCGCTGAGGGATCACGACGTCACCCCTCCTCGACCGGGGCCATGCCAACCGCCGCCAATGCCTCAGCCTGACGCTTGCGCAGGGCGTCCTCGTCGAACCCCTTGATAAGGTCGTGAAACATCTCAAACCAGTTGATCTCGGCCTTAAGGTGCAGGAACACCGACCCCAGGCCGATGGCGGCGCGATCCATCAGTACGAACTCGCGCGGCGGGGTCACGCCGCCGATGGCCCGCAGGTCGGTATGGACCTTTTCGGCCACCCGGCGGCCATAGCTGCCCGCCGCCGTCGCGTTGTCAGCGATCAGGCGCGGCCGGTCCTCCATCAACGGCGCATACACGAACGCCGCCCACTGGTTCAGCACGGCGATAAGATCGGGACTCAGGTTCTTGAAGCCCCAGGTTTCATAGGCATGAATGGCAAGGCCCTGGTCGCCGTCGCGCAAGGCGTTGTACAGATCGATCACGCCGCGCACGAAGGTCGGCTTGAACACCCGGATGGCCCCGAAGTCGAGCAGGTTGATGGACCCGTCATCACGCACCGTATAGTTCCCCAGGTGCGGGTCGCCATGGATGACGCCGTACCCATAGAACGGCACGTACCACGCCCGGAACATGTTCATGGCGACGCGGTTGCGCATCTCCTGGTCGGCGGTGTCGGCCACCGCCTTCATGCGCCGTCCGTCGAGCCACGTCATGGACAGCAGGCGGCGGGTGGTCAGATCGTCCAGCACGTCGGGGACGTGCACATTGGGCTCGTCGCGCAGCATGTGGCGATAGAGCGCCATGTTCCGCGCCTCGTGCTCGTAATCCAGTTCCTCGCGCAGGCGGGCCGCGATCTCGTGCTGGATTTCGCTGGTGTCGATGGCCTGATCGTAGCGCCGGTACAATCCCAGGATGACATTGAGCTGCTTGAGGTCGGCATCCACCACGCTCTGCATGTCCGGGTACTGGAGCTTGCACGCCAACTGCCGGCCATCGTGGGACACCGCCTTGTGGACCTGCCCCAGCGAGGCCGCCGCCGCCGCCTCGCGGCTGAACGCGGCATAGCGGTCCTGCCAGTCGGGACCGAGTTCCGCCGCCATGCGCCGCTTGACGAACGGCCAGCCCATGTGCGGCGCATCGGCCTGAAGCTGAGCCAGTTCGAGGGCGTATTCCTCGGGCAGCGCGTCGGGGATGGACGACATGATCTGCGCCACCTTCATGAGCGGCCCCTTGAGGCCGCCCAACGCCTGACGCAGTTCTGTGGCGTGCTTGGCCTTGTCCAGGCGCAGACCGAGGAAACGTTCCCCGGCAAACCGCGCCCCCAGCCCGGCCATGGCCGTTCCGACCTGGGCGTAGCGGCGGATGGACCCGCCGAAACGCCGTTCGTCGTTGTTGCTCCCCCCGCCGCGTTCGGCCATCAGACTTCCTTTTCCAGTTCGTCGATGAAACCTTCGACCACGGCCAGACCCTTTTTCCAGAAACCGGGGTCGGACGCATCCAGACCAAAGGGCTCCAGCAGTTCACGGTGGCGCAGGGTTCCGCCGGCCCGCAGCATGTCCAGGTACTTCTCCTGGAACCCCGGCTCGCCCTGCTCGTAGACGCCATAGAGCGAATTGACCAAGCAATCGCCAAAGGCATAGGCATACACATAGAACGGCGAATGCACGAAGTGCGGGATGTACGCCCAATAGGTGGCGTATTCGGCGTCGTAGCGGAACGCCGGACCCAGGCTGTCCGTCTGAACGCTCATCCAGATTTCGCCAAGTCGTTCGGTCGAGAGTTCGCCGGTGCGGCGCTCGGCGTGAACCTGACGCTCGAAGTCGTGGAAGGCGATCTGACGGACCACCGTGTTGAGCATGTCCTCGACCTTCGACGCCAGCAGGACGCGGCGGCGTTTGGGGTCGGTTTCGGCATCGACCATGGCGCGGAAGGTCAGCATCTCGCCGAACACCGACGCCGTTTCGGCCAGGGTCAGCGGGGTGTTGGACATCAACGTGCCCTGCTTGCCAGCCAGCACCTGATGGACGCCGTGGCCCAGTTCATGGGCCAGCGTCATCACATCCCGCCCGCGCCCCATGAAGTTGAGCAGCAGGTAGGGGTGGGCGCTCGGCACCGTCGGGTGGGCGAAGGCGCCCGAGGCCTTGCCGGCGCGGGCCGGCACGTCGATCCAGTTGTGGTCGAAGAACCGCTTGCCGACCTCGCCCAGCGCCGGGGAGAACCGATGGTAGGCGTCCATCACCAGGGCCGTCGCCTCGTCCCAGGCCCAGCGGCGGTCGTCATCCTCGGGCAGCGGCGCGTTGCGGTCCCAGTAATCGAGCTTGTCCACGCCGAACCACTTGGCCTTCAGGCTGTAGTAGCGGTGCGACAGGCGCGGATAGCTGTCCTTGACCGCCCCGACCAGCGCATCGACCACTTCGTCCTCAACTTGGTTGGCGAGGTTGCGCGAGGCCATGGGGTGGGGATAGTGCCGCCACTTGTCCTCCAGCTCCTTGTCCTTGGCCAGGGTGTTGGTGATAAGGCCGAACAGGCGGATGTTGTCGCCCAGCACCTTGCCCAGCGCCTTGGCGGCCTTTTGCCGGGCGGCGCCGTCGCGGTCCGACAGCATGGTCATGGCTTCGGTGATGGTCAGGTCCTGGCCGTCGATGGGAAAGCGCAGCGCGGCCATGGTCTCGTCGAACAGGCGCACCCACGACTGCGCGCCGGTGATGTCCTTTTCGTGCATCAGCTTTTCCAGGTCGTCGGAAAGCTGGTGATCCTTGAACAGGCGCACGTCGCGGATCCACGGCGCATAGTGGGCCGCCTCGGGCGCCGTCATCATCTCGGCCAGACGGCCCTCGTCCAGGCGGTTGATCTCCAGGGTGAAGAACAGGGTCTCGGTGGAGATCTCCGTGCCCTTCTCGTTGAGGCCCTGATAGAAGCGTCCCACCTCGGGGTCCGAAACGTTGGCTGAATGGAGGAGCTGACCATAGGACAGGATACGATAGAGGACCTCGCACAGTTTTTCATACTCGGCGATGGCCGCCCCAAAGGCGGCGCCGTCCAGGCTCGACACCTTGCCCCGCAAGCGCGTCCCGAAGTCCCGCGCCGCCGCCTCGACGCTTGCCAGATCCGCTTTCAGTTCCGGCGACTCAGGCGCCGGATACAGGTCGCTCAGGTCCCACACGGGCAGATCGCCCGGACCTTTGCCCCCACCTCCGGTGCCCCCGCTACTGGCGCCCCCGCTTTCCTTGTCCATAACCGTGGGCTTGGGGGTGCTGTGGTATGACATCAGGGACTCCTCATCATGGTGGTGCGGGCCATATGGTGTTCAGGCAGGCGGGAGGCAACAACACGACGCTCCGCAAACATGCAGCGGCGCGACAAATCTGCCGAGCCAGAGCATGATGGCGAAGGCGCGGCAAAAGCACACCCGAAAAGACGTCAGAAAAATAGCTTCAGGAGGACGACGTGGCCGGACGCGCAATCGATTTTCCCCATGCGACCAGCCTGCCGGGGATGTTCTTTGAGCAGGCCGCCGCCCTGACCACCCGCCCCCTGCTGTGGCGCAAGGAAGGCGAGCACTGGCACGCGATGACGTGGGACGAGGCCGCCGACGCCGTCACCGCCGCCGCCAACGGCTTGATCGAGGCGGGCATCCGGCCGGGCGATCGGGTGGTGCTGGTGTCGGAGAACCGCCCGGAATGGTGCCTGTCCGATGTTGCGATCATGGCGGCCGGGGCGATCACCACGCCGGCCTATACCACCAACACCGTGAACGACCACCTGCACATTCTCAACGATGCCGACGCCGCCGCCGTCATCGTATCCACCGCCAAGCTGGCCGGGCCGGTGTTCCAGGCCGCCGCCCACGCCCGCCGCCAGCCGCTGGTGATCGTCATGGAGACGAACGGCCTGCGCCAGAATCCCGGCGTCGAGACGATGACCTGGGCCGACCTGCTGGCCCGTGGCGCCAACATGCCGCGTCCCGAGGCGGTCGCCCGCGCCCAGCGCCATACCACCGCCTGCATCATCTACACCTCTGGCACCGGCGGGGCGCCCAAGGGCGTGGTGCTCAGCCATGGCGCGATCCTGCGCAACTGCGCCGGGGCGTATAAGGTGCTGCTGGAACTCGGCCTGTCGGACGAGGCGTTCCTGTCGTTCCTGCCCCTGTCCCATGCCTACGAACATACTGCCGGCCAGTTCTTCCCGCTGACCCTGGGCGCGCAGATCTACTATTCGGACAGCATCGACGCCCTGTCGGGAAACCTCCAGGAAACCCGGCCGACCATCGTGACCGCCGTACCGCGCCTCTACGAAGTGTTGCGCCAAAAGGTCCTGCACGGCGTCCGCCGCCAGGGCGGGGCCAAGGAGAAATGGTTCAACCGCACGCTGGCGCTCGGCATGAAACGCCAGACCGCGCCGCAGGACCTGACGGTGACCGAGCGCCTGCTGGACGTGGTGTGTACCCTGCTGGTCCGCCGCACGGTCGCCAAGCGGTTTGGCGGGCGGTTGAAGTGCTTCGTGTCGGGCGGCGCGCCGCTGAACCCCGAGGTCGGCATGTTCTTCACCGCCCTCGGCGTGCGCGTTCTCCAGGGCTACGGCCAGACCGAGGCGGCGCCGGTGATCTCGGTCAACATTCCGCATAACATCAAGATGGAGACGGTCGGCCCGCCACTCGACGGGGTCGAACTGAAGATCGCCGAGGACGGCGAGATTTGCGTGCGCGGCGAAATGGTCATGCGCGGCTACTGGAACAATCCCGAGGCGACGGCGCAGGTCATCGACGCGGACGGCTGGCTGCACACCGGCGACATCGGCGCCTTGGACGACGATGGATTCTTGCGCATCACCGATCGCAAGAAGGACATCATCGTCAATTCGGGCGGCGACAACGTTTCACCGCAGCGGGTCGAGGGGTTCCTGTGCCTGGAGCCGGAAATCGGCCAGGTCATGGTCTACGGCGACAAGCGGCCGCATCTGGTGGCGCTGGTGGTGCCCGACGCGGACTTCGTCACCGCCTGGGCACGCACCCACGACCGCGAGCCCGACCTCGCCGCGCTGGCCGAGGACCCGGAATTCCGCCGCCCCATTGGCGACGCCATTGCGCGGGTCAACCGCACCCTTGGCCCGGTCGAGAAAGTGCGCCGCTTCACCATCGCCCCGGAACCCTTCTCGGTTGAGAACGAGATGATGACCCCGACCCTGAAAATCCGTCGGCACGTCATCCGCCAGACCTTCGGCAATCGCCTGGAAGGGCTCTATAACGCCGAGTAGGCATTCTCCCCCTGCGCCACGACCGGCAGGCGCACCGTAAAGGTCGCCCCCTCGCCCGGCCGACCCTCAGCGGAAATGGTGCCGCCGTGGTGGCGGGCAATGGAGCGGCACAGGGCCAGACCCATGCCGCTGCCGGGGAACTCGTTGGGGGGATGGAGGCGGGTAAAGGCCTCGAACAGGCGCTCGGCCTTGTCCTGGGCAAACCCGATGCCGTTGTCGGTGATGGAAACGGCCCAGGCGTTGCCGTCCTGCTCGGCGCTTATGGTCAGCACGGGCGGACGGTCAAGAGCGTGAAACTTCAGCCCGTTGCCGATCAGATGCTCGAACATCAGGGCGAGTTGCACCGGATCGCCGCTGACCATCGGCAGGGCACCCACCGTCGCCTGACTTGAGGATCGCCCAATCTCGCCCTCCAGCCTGTCCATCACCTGATGGACGATCTGCCCCAGGTCAACCGGGCGGAAGCGGCCGCTGAGAGAGCGCTGCTCGAAGGTGGCGAGAAGGCTGTCGAGGACCACGGTCAGCCGATCACCGCCTTCGCGCACGAAGTCAGCATATTCAGCCTGCTCGATCGGCGACAGGCGGCCACCGCCACGGGCAAGAAGGTGCGCGTAGCTGACCATCTGGCGGATCGGCTGGCGCAGGTCGTGGACGGTCGCATGGGCGAAGCGTTCGATTTCGGCTTCGGAATGGCGCAGGGACTCAACCAGGGCGGCCAGGCGCTCCTCGCTCTCCTTGACGGCCGTCAGGTCGGTGAACGTGCCCATGACCAGGACCGGACGGCCATCGGCGGTGCGATTGATCACCCGACCGCGCGCCCGAACCCACAACCATGCGCCGTTGGATGCCCGAATGCGATATTCCGCTTCGAAAGTCGACTGGCGGCCCTGAAGATAGTCCTCATAGGCCCTGATCATCATTTCCCGATCATCGGGATAGACGATGTCCAGAAAGGCATCGAAGGTCACCAGATCCTCGGGCTGGTATCCACTCAGGACCGACCAGCGCCCGGCACCGGCGACCGCACCAGTGGTCACGTCATGTTCCCAAACACCGTCATTGACCGCCTCCAGAACCAGGGACAGACGGCGTTCGCTGAGGGCGCGGCCAAGGTGGGCCTGAGCACTACGGCGCAAAGTTTCGGACACCAGCACGAAGATCAACAGCGCCGAGAGGGTGACGAATGCCAAGCCCTTCACAGTCTGGAACAGAGCCCCCTGGCTGACGGTGTTGGTGAGCATGGTCACGACGCTGTCGGAAAAGACAATCCATACCACGGCAAAGGCCAGATACATCCCCGCCACCAGGGCGGCGGACCGCCGGGCTTGCCGCCGGACGGACTGGGCGCTTCGTATTTCCATGTGACAGGCGGCTCCGGCAGGAAAAGCATTCTGCTGAGTGTACCGCACCCACGCCCGTGCTGCGCGCAAATTCACAGGCTAAAGTTGAAACGCAATTTCATATCGGGCGTGACATCGTCCCGAAAATTCCGTGTCGCCGCACGCCTCTGCCGCAACCGAAAGCATTCTTTTTTATGGCAGCATTACTGTCCTATTGTCTCCGGCACGCAGGCACTCTACATTAGGGACAAAGACGACCATCCAGGTCGGAAATCACCAAAGGTCTGGGAGGACCCCGCATGAGCGTGGACGTCAAGGTCACCCTCGAAGACAAGTACACCCTTCAGTCGGGGCGCATCTACCTGACCGGCATCCAGGCCCTGGCCCGGCTGCCCATGATGCAGCACGACCGCGACGCGGCGGCGGGCCTGAACACCGCTGGCTACATCTCGGGCTACCGGGGATCACCCATCGGCGCCCTGGACAGCGAACTTCTGCGCGCCAAGAAACACCTTGAGCCGCGCAACATCGTCTTCAAGCCGGGCGTCAACGAGGACCTGGCCGCCACCGCCATATGGGGCACCCAACAGGTCGGGCTGTTCCCCGGCGCCCGCCATGATGGCGTGTTCGGCATCTGGTACGGCAAGGGACCGGGCGTTGACCGGTCGTGCGACGTGTTCCGCCACGCCAACATGGCCGGCACCTCGCCCAACGGCGGCGTCCTGATGCTGGCCGGCGACGACCACGGCGCCAAGTCCTCGACCGTGGCCTATCAGACCGAAATGGCGTTCGCCGACCTGATGATCCCGGTCCTGCACCCGTCCAACGTCCAGGAGGTCCTGGACTACGGCCTTCTCGCCATCGCCATGAGCCGCTATTCCGGCTGCTGGGTGGCCCTGAAATGCCTGACCGAGGTCATGGACAGCGCCGCCTCGGTCGATGCCGATCCCCATCGGGTGACGATCAAAACGCCCGCTGACTTCACCTTCCCCGACGACGGCGTGCATATCCGCTGGCCCGACACGCCGCTCGATCAGGAAAGCCGCCTGATGAAGCACAAGCTCTATGCCGCGCTGGCCTTTGCGCGGGCCAACGGGCTGAACCGCGTGGTGCTGGACAGCCCGACCCCGCGCCTGGGCATCGTGACCACCGGCAAGAGTTATCTGGACGTCCGTCAGGCCATGGACGACCTGGGCATCGACGAGCGCATGGCGGCCGAAATCGGCATCCGCCTGTTCAAGGTCGGGATGCCCTGGCCGCTGGAGCGCGACGGCCTGCGCGCCTTCGCCGAGGGCCTGGACGAGATCCTGGTGGTCGAGGAAAAACGCGCCGTCATCGAGAACCAGCTCAAGGAACAGCTCTACAACTGGCGCGAGGACGTGCGCCCGCGCGTGGTCGGAAAGTTCGACGAAAAGGGCGCCTGGACCCTGCCCAGCGCTGGCGAACTGACCCCCGCCCACATCGCCCGCGTGCTGGCCGACCGGGTCGAGCAATTCGTCACCACCTCGGCCATCCGCAAGCGCCTCAATTTCCTGGAGGCCAAGGAACGGTCGCTGGAGGCGCCCCAGGTCGCGACCAAGCGCCAGCCGTGGTTCTGCGCTGGCTGCCCCCACAACACCTCGACCAAGGTGCCGGAGGGCTCGCGCGCCGTGGCCGGCATAGGCTGCCACTACATGGTCCACTGGATGGACCGCGAGACGTCCACCTTCACCCACATGGGCGGCGAAGGCATCACCTGGGTCGGTCAGGCGCCGTTCACCGACGAGACGCACATCTTCGCGAACCTGGGCGATGGCACCTATTACCATTCCGGCATCATGGCGATCCGCGCCGCCGTCGCGTCCGGGGTCAACATCACCTACAAGATTCTGTTCAATGATGCCGTGGCAATGACCGGCGGACAGCCGGTGGACGGCCCCCTGTCGGTGCCGATAATTACCCGTCAGGTCGCCGCCGAGGGCGTCGGCCGCATCGTCGTGGTGACCGACGCGCCCGACAAGTACCCCGCCGGCGTCGGTTTCGCCCCCGGCGTCACTGTGCGCCACCGCGACGACCTGGACGCTGTGCAGAAGGAAATGCGCGAGCTGGAGGGCGTCACAATCCTGGTCTACGACCAGACCTGCGCGGCCGAACTGCGCCGCCGCCGCAAGCGCGGCAAGATGATCGACCCGCCCAAGCGGGTGTTCATCAACGATCTGGTGTGCGAAGGCTGCGGCGACTGCGGCGTGCAATCCAACTGCGTGGCGGTCCAGCCGGTGGAAACCGAGTTCGGCCGCAAGCGCGCCATCGACCAGTCGGTGTGTAACAAGGACTATAGCTGCCTCAAGGGCTTCTGCCCGTCCTTCGTGACCGTGGAGGGCGGCAGCCCGCGCAAGCAGGCCGGTGTCGGCGCCGTCAGCTTCCCGGCCCTGCCCGACCCGGTGATGCCCGATATCTCGGGCGAGCCCTATGGCATCGTCATCACCGGCATCGGCGGCACCGGGGTCGTGACCATCTCCGCCCTGCTCGGCATGGCGGCGCATCTGGAGGGCAAGGGTGTCTCCATCCTCGACCAGACCGGCCTTGCACAGAAGAACGGCGCGGTGGTCAGCCATGTGCGGATCAGCAATGCCCCGGACAAGCTGCACGCCGTCCGCATCGCCGCTGGCAACGCCCGGCTGGTGCTGGGCTGCGACATGCTGACCGCCGGCAGCTATGACACCCTCGCCAAGATGCGCGAGGGCTACACCCGCGCCGTGGTCAACGCCCATGAAACCATGACCGCCGACTTCGCCAGCAAGCCCGACATCCTGTTCCCGGCCCACGAGGTGGTGGACACCGTCACCGATGCGGTGGGCCAGGACGCCGCCCACTTCGTCGATGCCACGCGCATCGCCACGGCGCTGTTGGGGGACTCCATCGCCAGCAACCTGTTCATGGTCGGCTTCGCGTGGCAGAAGGGCCTGATCCCGCTGTCCCTGGAGGCCATCGACCGGGCCATCGAGCTGAACAAGACCGCAGTGGAGGCCAACAAGCAGGCCTTCCTGTGGGGCCGCCGCGCCGCCCATGACCAGGGCGCCGTCGAAGACCTCGCCAAGCCCGGCGCCCAGGCTGGTTTCGACCACCACAAGCAGTCGGAGACGCTCGACGAGTTGATCGACCGCCGTGCGACGTTCCTGACCGAGTACCAGAACGCCGCCTACGCCCAGCGTTTCCGCACTGTGGTGCAGCGTACCCAGGCGGCGGAAAAGACCCGCACCCCCGGTCGCTCCGGCCTGACCGAGGCGGTGGCAAAGTCCCTGTTCAAGCTCATGGCGATCAAGGACGAGTACGAGGTCGCCCGCCTGTACACCGACGGCACCTTCGAGCGCGCCTTGCATCAACAGTTCGAGGGCGACGACCTCAAGCTGACCTTCCACCTGGCCCCGCCGCTGATCGGCAAGCGCGATCCCAACTCCGGGCAACTGGTCAAGACCACCTACGGGGGCTGGATGCTGGGGGCCTTCCGCGCCATTGCCAAGGTCAAGGGCCTGCGCGGCACGCCGCTGGACATCTTCGCCCACACCTCCGAACGCAAGCTGCAACGCCGCCTGCGCGAGGACTACGTTGCCACGGTCGAGGAACTGGCTGCCGGACTGACCCACGACAACCACGCCCTGGCCGTCGAGATCGCCCGCCTGCCCCTGTCCATGCGTGGGTTCGGCCACGTTCTGGAAGGCAATGTTGAAAAAGCCAAGGCACGCGAGATTGATCTTTTGGCTGCCTTCCGCACTCCTGCACCCCAGGCGACAGCGGCGGAATGAGGAGAAGGTTCTTCCGGGCTAGAATGGCGGCGTGAGTTGTTGTGGGGGATGAGGCGGCAGTATCATTTCCTTCCGGGGCGGGGTTCCTTTTGAGGAGCAACGCATCATGGCCTGCAAGACTCCTAGTGTTGTCGCCGCGTCTCTCGCCGCCGTTGTCACCATTGCTCCGGCCGTCGCGGCCGATCAGAACACCGCCGCGACGGTCCAAACCATTCGCGCCGCCACCGTGCAGTTCGAGAAGATCGAAAACGCCCTCGCCGCCGGGTACATTCCCGATCCCTCCGGGCGATGCATCAGCGCGGCAGCCGAGGGGCTGCCGCCGCAACTGGGCGCCATGGGCATCCACTACATGCGGCCCGACATGCTGGGGATCACCACCACGGCTCCACGTGTCGACGGCAACAACACGCACACCGACTTCATGAACCCCTCCATCCTGCTGTACGAACCACAGGCCGATGGCTCCATGCGCTTGGTTGGCGTGGAGAACCTCGTGTTTGAAAAAGGCTGGCGCGCGGCTGGCAACACCGAAGCGCCGCGGTTGTTAACCCGGTCCTGGGACCGCATGGCGGACGATTCGAGCACGGCGCAGGACGAGGCCCATGGGTTCGAGCCTCACTTCGATCAGCACGTATGGCTCGTGGGCCTGCCTGAACACGCCCTGCTGCCGTTCAACCCGGCGGTTACCTGCGATCATCATCGGCCGGTCTCGCAGGGGCAGTGATGTTTGCCTGCCCCGTCGGGCGTGGTGCAATACCTGGAACCTGGGTGTATGGTCGCCGCGACGAGGCAGGAGGATGACAATGGCGCCACAGGCCGTCTCGACGGGCAACGGACTCACCAGAATGACCGGCGACGCTGCCGCTCAGGACTGCGACCGGATGTCTCGCTGCCGCGCTTGCACAGTCCGACAGAACGCGTTGTTCGTGGGCCTGACCCTTGAGGAACTGGACGAAATCGCTCCGGCGGTCCCCAGCTTCACGCTTCCCGCCGGGGCGGTTCTCTACAACGCGGACGACCGGCCGAACGCCTTGTTCATCGTCCGCCGGGGCGTGGTCAAGCAGGAGCAATACCTGCTCGACGGTAATTACCGCATCGTCAGGCTTGCGCGCCGAACGGACATTCTGGGGCTAGAATCTCTGCTGGACACCCCGTGTGACCACACTTCGGTTGCGTTGACCGAAGTGGAGGTCTGTCGGGTGCCCCTTCCCATCGTCCGCATTGTCATGAAAAAGCAGGATTGGCTGGCGACCCAGATGATCCGCCATTGGCACCACGCCGTTCAGCGTGCCGATGAATGGCTGACCCAATACTCCACCGGCGGAGGGCGGCAGCGCATGGCGCGCCTGCTTGTCGATCTCCATGATTGGGCCATGGAGGATCAACCGTCCGCGCCGCTGATCGAACTCCCCTGCCGCGACGACATGGGGGCGATCCTGGGCATTACCAAGGAAACGGCGAGCCGCCACATCGCCGAATTCCGGCGGGCCGGACTCTTGAGCAATGTCGATGGCCGCCATGTCCGTGTGAACCGACCTGCGCTTGAGGGCGTGGCGTCGGCGGAAACCTGAGGGTCGCCACCGACGCCACGCCGCTGTTGCCGTTTTGGCGTCAGCGGCCGTTTTTCAACAAACCCTTGATCTCGGCCAGTTCGGCGCGGATGTGGACCAGTTCCTGTTCCTGAGAACTGAGGACGGCGGTACCGTCGGCCTCGGCCTGAGCTTGGGCGTCCGCTTTTTCCTGTTCATGGACCGTGGACATGGCATCAACGACGATACCGATGAACAGGTTCAGGATGGCAAAGGTCATCATGACGATGAACGGCACAAAGAAAGCCCATGCGTAGGGGAACTCCTCCATCACCGGGCGAACGATGCCCATGGACCAGCTTTCCAGGGTCATCACCTGGAACAATGTGTACATGGACCCGCCGATGGAGCCGAACCACTGGGGAAAAACCTCCCCGAATAGCTTGGTGGACAATACCGCGCCAACATAAAAACACAGCGCGATGATCGACCCGACCGAGGCCAGACCCGGCACCGCCGTCAACAGTGCCGCCACAACACGCCGCATGGACGGCACCGCCGACACCAGACGCATCACGCGCAGGATACGCAGGGCGCGCAGGACGGAGAACGGGCCGCTTGCCGGAACCAGGGCAATGACGACGATGATGAAGTCAAACACGTTCCAGCCATCGCGGAAGAACCCGAGACGCCGGTAGCCGAGCTTGGCTACGATTTCAAAGCAGAAGACAGAGAGGACAAACACGTCAAAGATATGCAAAGCCGGACCCAGAACGGCGACCGCCGCCGGCGATGTCTCCACACCGAGGGTGATACCGTTCAAGATAATCAAGGCGATAATAAACCGCTGAACCATCGGCCCTTCGACCCACTGGCCCAGACGCACAAACACCGAAGGCTTTTCTTCAGTTGCTGCGATGACGTGTTCCATTTCCCCCAAATGACTCCTAAAAGCCAGCGCCCTTAGACTCCAATGGCCTGGCGATACAGTTCAAGAAGCTGCTCTTCTTCCTCGCGCTCGTGCGCTTCCTTCTTGCGAAGGCGGATAACGGCCTTCATGGCCTTGGTGTCGAACCCTGTGCCCTTGGCTTCCAGAAAGACGTCTTTGATGTCGCTGGC
>LAEA01000019.1 GCA_000961745.1 Rhodospirillaceae bacterium BRH_c57
CCGGTCACCCGGTCATCGAAACGCGCGCCGACGCACAGCATGACGTCGCAGTCGTGCATGGCCCAGTTGGCCTCATAGGTGCCGTGCATGCCCAACATGCCCAAGTACTGCTTGTCCGAGGCCGGATAGGCGCCCAGGCCCATCAGGGTCAGGGTCACCGGGAACCCGGTGGTGCGGGCGAAGCTGGTCAGCAACTGGCACGCCGCCGGGCCGGAATTGATGACGCCGCCGCCGGCATAGATGATCGGCTTCTTGGCGTTGGCGAGCAGGGCGACGGCGTCCTGCACGCGGCTGGTCTCGGCCTTGACCTGGGGCTTGTAGGAGCGGTGCTTGACCTTGGCCGGGGGCAGGTATTCCCCCTTGGTCATCAGCACGTCCTTGGGCAGGTCGATGACCACCGGGCCGGGGCGGCCGGTGCGGGCGACATAAAAGCCCTCGTGCATCGTGCGGGCCAGGTCGTGGGGGCTCTTGACCAGATAATTGTGCTTGGTGCACTGGCGGGTGATGCCGGTGGTGTCGGCTTCCTGGAAAGCGTCGTTGCCGATCAAGTGGGTCGGCACCTGTCCAGTCAGGCAGACCAGCGGGATGCTGTCCATCAGGGCATCGGTCAGGCCGGTCACCGCGTTGGTCGCGCCGGGGCCGGAGGTCACAAGCACCACGCCGACCTTGCCGGTCGACCGGGCGTAGCCTTCCGCCGCATGTACGGCCGCCTGCTCGTGCCGAACCAGCACATGCTTGATGTGGTTCTGCTGGAACAGTTCGTCGTAGATCGGCAGGACGGCACCGCCGGGATACCCGAAGATTACGTCCACGCCCTGGTCAACCAAGGCTTTGAGGACGATCTGCGCTCCCGTCATGTGTTCCTGGGCCATGTGCCAAACCTTTCAAAATCACGGATGCGGGAGGGCGCTGCCAGCCGCCCAGACGGACGGTTTGGGGCGCAGACCTCCCCTTCGCCCGCACTTCAGGCGGGAGAGAGTGGCAACCTAGTCCGTCATTCCCCTGTGGTCAACAAAAAGTGACGAACTTTCGCAAAGATTTGGTCATTGAAACTTTCTGAATATTGCGCCCGGAGGGTCATGTCCGCACGAAGCTGACCCCGGAACCATGTTCCCTGGCGTTTCGCGAAGTTGCGGGTGGTCTGCTGCGCCTTGGCCACGGCGGCGTCGAGGCCTGTCTGGCCGTGCAGATAGGCGCGCAGTTCCGGCACCCCCAGCGCCTTCATCACCGGAGCATCGGGCGGCAGGCCAAGGGCATCCAGGCCCCGCACCTCGTCAAGCGCCCCGGCCTCCATCATGGCCGCGAACCGGGCGTCGCAGCGGGCGTACAAGACCTCGCGCGGGGGCTCCAGCAGCACCGTGAACACCGAGGGTGCGATCAGGCGCACCGGGGGATCGGCCTGCCAGTCGGCCAAACTGCGCCCGGTGGCCTGCAACACCTCCCACGCCCGGATGGTGCGCTGCGTGTCGCCGACGTTCAGCCGCGCCCCCATCACCGGGTCGGCGGCAGCGAGGCGGGCGTGAAAGGCCGGGTTGCCCAGCGCCGCCATATCTTCACGGGCCGCCGCGCGCACGGCGTCGGGAATGGCCGGAATGGGCGACAGGCCGACCGTCAGCGCATGGATATAAAGCCCGGTGCCGCCGCACAGGATGGGCACCTTGCCGGCCGCCCAAGCCGCCCGCACCTCGGCCGCCGCCATCTCCGCCCAGCGCCCGGCCGAACACACCTCCGCCCCCGGCAGCACGCCATACAGGCGGTGCGGCGCCAGGGCCTCCTCCTCCACCGTCGGGCGGGCCGTGAGCACCCGCAGTTCGCGGTAGACCTGCATACTGTCGGCGTTGATGACCACGCCGTCGAACGCCTGCGCAAGCCCCAGGGCCAGCGCGCTCTTGCCGCTGGCGGTCGGCCCGGCGACGGTGAGAAGGGGGGAGGAGATGGTCATGCAGGCTGCACCGTACCGTTCATCACATTCTTTCCGCTTGCTGTTCCCAGTTGAAGAGGACGGCAGCGTCACCATAATGCTGGTCGAGGCGATCCGCCACCGAAGGGAAGCCTATGACTGAAACCGTGACGATTCCGCAGGAGTCTCGCCATGAGCCTGGAGTACAAGGGCTATACGGCTGGCCCAATCACCTTTGATGACGAGGCCGGCACGTTTTCCGGGGTCGTCGTCGGCCTCAACGACGCCATCCATTTCGAGGGCTGTACGGCCGAAGACCTGGAGGCGGCGTTCCGCGACAGCATCGACGACTATCTCGCCTATTGCCATGAAACGAGCCGCGACGCCGCCTTACGCCGCACGCCCCCCTGAACCGCGCCTGTCGCACAGACTTCCCTTGCCAATGGGCGGCCCGCGCTCTTATACCCCGACGGTGTCATGGTGACACACTTGCCGTCCGCCACTCGGCGCCATAACTCGTCTGGGGATCCTCCGTCATGGAATGCGTGCTGACCCTGATCGCCTCCGCGCAGGCGCCCCTGGAGGATGCCCTGGTCGCGGCGGCGCGCGATGCTCTGCACCAGCGCCACGCCACGGTGTCCCCGCCGGTCTGGCTGGCCCCCCGCGAGGCCTGCGACGTGGCCTTTGCCGACCTTGAGCCCGACATGGCCGACGCCGCCGTGCGCGCCCGCATCGGCGACGCGCCGGTGGACATCGTGTGCCAGCCGGTCGCCGATCGCCGCAAGATGCTGCTGGTCGCCGACATGGACTCGACCATCGTGACGGCCGAGACGCTGGACGAACTGGCCGCCTTCGCCGGGCTGAAGACCGAGATCGCAACCATCACCGCCCGCGCCATGGCCGGCGAGTTGGACTTCGAGTCGGCCCTGCGCGAGCGGGTCGCCATGCTCAAGGGCCTGAACGCCGACGCCCTCGCCAAGACCTTTGCCGAGATCGAATACACCCCCGGCGCCCACGCCCTGGTCCAGACCATGACGGCCAACGGCGCCCACTGCATGTTGGTGTCGGGCGGCTTTACCTACTTCACCGAGCGCGTGGCCGCCCACTGCGGCTTCCACGAGGCCCACGCCAATACGCTGGGAATGGACGGCAACTGCCTGGACGGCACGGTCGGCGAGCCCATCCTCGGCCGCGATGCCAAGCTGCGCGCCCTGTTGGAGGCCGCTGGCGCTCGCCGCCTGCCCCTGACCCGCACCTGCGCGGTCGGCGACGGCGCCAACGACGTCGCCATGCTCCAAGCCGCCGGCCTGGGCGTCGCCTATCACGCCAAGCCGATGGTCCAGGACATGGTCCGCGTGAAGATCAACCACGGCGACCTGACGGCGCTGCTGTATGCCCAGGGCTATCGGAAGGAAGAGTTCAAGGGCTGACGCCTTCAAACAACCGGCAACTCCCGCATCACTCCGACGTTTCCTTTGTGCAGGCTGCGGAAGAAGCACGTTGGACGTCGTGAGAAAGTGAAGGAATTTACCACAGAGGGCACAGAGGACACAGAGACACAGAGGGTTCGGAGAAGGGGGCTGCGCGCAGCGCACTAAATCCCTGCCGGAGTTTTATCATGGCGTGCGGCGCTGCTCCGCCCTCTCTGTGTACTCTGTGCCTTCTCTGTGTCCTCTGTGTTCCCCGCTTCACTTCCCAAACGTCCACCCCGCAACCTGCCGGAGTAAAACGGCAGGAGACGTCATTGCTCGACCTGACATGGATGCCCTTCGCCGGGCTGGTCGCGGCGCTCGTCGCCCTGGCGGCGGTCATCGTGGCGGCGGGGACCAAGCTCGCCGCCATGGCCGACATGCTGGCCGACGCCACCGGTTGGGGGGAGGCCACGGTGGGGGCCGTGCTGCTCGGCGGGTCCACGTCGCTGGCCGGCATCGTCGCATCTGTCGTTGCGGCGGCCAGTGGGCACCCGACCATGGCGATTTCCAACGCCATCGGCGGCATCGCCGTGCAGACGGCGTTCCTGGCCGTGGCGGACATGTTCTATCCGCGCACCAACCTGGAACACGCGGCAGCCAGCACCACCAACCTGTTCCAGGCCGCCCTTCTGATCGCCCTATTAAGCCTGCCCCTGCTGGGTGCTGCCCTGCCCGACAGCGCGACAATCGGCTGGGTCAGCCCGGTGTCGCTGGTCCTGGTACTAGGCTACGGGCTGGGCGTGCGGGCGGCCGGAGAGGTCCGCCTCAGCCCCATGTGGCGACCGCGCGCCACCGATGAAACCTCCAGCGACGAGGACACCGACGAGCCGCCGCACACGCCGACCTCGCGGCTGGCCCTGATTTTCGCGGCCCTTGCGGTGACGACGGCGATAGCGGGCTATTTCCTGACCTCGGTCGCGCTGGAGGTCGGCACCCGCACCGGGTTGGACGAAACGGTGATCGGCGGGCTCATTACGGCCGTCATCACATCGCTGCCCGAACTGGTGACCTCGGTCGCGGCGGTGCGGCGCGGGGCATTGAACCTCGCGGTTGGTGGCATCATCGGCGGCAATGCCTTTGACACCCTGTTCCTGGCGTTCTCGGATTTCGCCTACAGCGGCGAGCGGAATTTCTACGCGTTCTTTGGGCAGGTCCACCAGCAGATGACGATCATCACAATCCTGATGACCGCCATCCTGCTGATGGGGCTGGTCGCCCGGCCGCGCGGCGGCGGGGCGATCGGCTGGGAAAGCTCCCTGGTCCTGGCCCTCTACGCCGTGCTCACGGTCCTGATGGCGACTACCGGTAACGGTCCCGCCCCGACCGGTTGACCGCATTCATGACGGCGCGCAGGGAGGCCATGGTAATGTTGGTGTCCTGGCCGACGCCGAACAGCGGCCCCTTGTCGCCCACCGTAGTCTCCACGTAGCACACAGCCTGCGCATCGGCCCCGCCGGCGACGGCGTGTTCGGAGTAGTCCAGAACCTGGACACTCAGGCCGAACGCCTCGTTCAGGGCGTTGACGAAGGCGGCGATGGGGCCGTTGCCGCGCCCCTGGATGACGTGGGCCTTGCCGTCGCGCTCGATGGTCGCCTCGATCACCCGCGCGTCGGAGCCCTTGGTCACCGCCTCGGTCCGGTAGTCAACGATGGTCCAGGGGTTGGCCGCGTCGCCGTTGGCCATGTAGTCAGCCTGGAAGGCGGCCCAGATTTCGGCGGCGCTCAGTTCGCGTTCCTCGGTGTCGGTGATGCGCTGGATGGTTTCAGCGAACTCGATGCGCATCCGGCGCGGCAGGTCCAGGCCGTGGTCGCGTTGCAGGATGTAGGCGACGCCGCCCTTGCCCGACTGGCTGTTGATGCGGATGACCGCCTCGTACCCCCGGCCCACGTCGGCCGGATCGATGGGCAGGTACGGCACTTCCCACACCGGGCTATTGGCCTTGCGCAGGGCGGCCAGCCCTTTGGAAATGGCGTCCTGGTGGCTGCCCGAAAACGCCGTGTAGACCAGTTCCCCGGCGTAGGGGTGGCGCGGATGCAGCGGCAGGCGGGTGCAGTGCTCCGACGTTTCCACGATGCCCTGGATGTCCGAGCAGTCCAGCCCCGGATCGACGCCCTGGGTGAACATGTTCAGGGCCAGGGTGACGATGTCCACGTTGCCGGTGCGCTCGCCATTACCGAACAGGGTGCCCTCGACCCGGTCGGCGCCGGCCATCACGGCCAGTTCGGCCGCCGCCACGCCGGTGCCCCGGTCGTTGTGCGGATGCACCGATACCACGGCGGCGTCGCGGTTCTTGATGTGGCGGCAGAACCACTCGATCTGGTCGGCGTAGATGTTGGGCGAGGCCATTTCGACCGTGGCCGGCAGGTTCAGGATGACGGGGCTTTCCGGCGTCGCCTCGTACACCTCCATGATCGCCTCGCAGATGCGCACGGCGTAGGGCAATTCGGTCCCGGTGAAGCTTTCGGGCGAGTATTCATAGCTGATGCGAGTGTCACCCATGCCCTGGGCCAGCGACTTTATCAACTTTGCGCCCTGCACGGCGATGTCGATGACGCCGTCCTCGTCCAGCCCGAACACCACGCGGCGCTGCAACGTGGAGGTCGAGTTGTACAGGTGGATGATGGCGTGCGGCGCGCCGCGCACCGCCTCGAACGTGCGGGCGATCAGATGGTCGCGCGACTGGGTCAGGACCTGGATGGCCACGTCGTCGGGGATGCGGTTCTCCTCGATCAACATGCGCACAAAGTCAAAGTCGGTCTGGGAGGCGGCGGGGAAACCGACCTCGATCTCCTTGAAACCCATGCGGACCAACTGGTCCCACAGGCGCAGCTTGCGCTCCCACCCCATGGGTTCGACCAGCGCCTGGTTGCCGTCGCGCAGGTCCACCGAACACCAGCGCGGCGCGGTGGTGATGGTGCGGCCGGGCCACTGGCGGTCGGGCAGGTCAATGGTCTGGAACGGGCGGTACTTCTCGGCCGGGTTGATCTTGGTCATCATCGTGGTCCTCGGATCGTGGTCCTGGGGGATCTTGATCGCTGCAGAGGGTGCAGGGGGTGCAGGCCGCACAGATCACGACCGCCGGGGGGCTGCCTCAGAAACCCCGGCGGCCGCCGATAAGTCGCAGGCCAGATCCCGGCCCAAAGCCCGGCGGGATGCGCACGACGGAGATTCTACAGGAAGAAGACACGGTCCAAGACCCTTTTGCGGCGTTCGGTCACCATGAAGCAGCGGCCCCCGGCGTCGTCAGGACGCCGGGCCAATAAGCTTCAGGCTGATAAGCCGCAAGGGTGTGGATGCGTGTGTCATGGGCGAAGTCTGCCAGACCCACGGCGCCAAAGTCAACCACCCACGGTATCAACCAACCAGGGAAACCTCTGGACGTTCTTCAACAAGGCGCGCAAAGTGCGGCGCAGGATTCGATAAAATTCGGTCTGGGGTGTTCATGCAGAAGTGTTCCACTGGCGTCGATGGGTTGGACATCCTGACCGGCGGCGGATATCCGTGCGGCCGCAGCACGCTTGTGTTCGGCGGCCCCGGCACCGGGAAGACGCTGCTCGCCATGCAGGGCCTGGCCCACTCGGCCTCGGACGGCCAAGGCGGCATCTTCGTTTCCTTTGAAGAAGACCCCGACGACATCGTCCGCAACTTCGGCAGCTTCCGCTGGGACTTGGCCGAGCATGTGGCATCCGGCAAGATCACCCCCGTCGATGCCCGCCTGCGTCCCGGAACCGCCATCTCCGGCGGCTTCGAGATCGAGGGACTGCTGGGCATCCTGGCCGCGCGCCTCGCCGAATCGGGCGCCACCCGGCTGGTTCTGGACGGCATCGACATCCTGCTCGCCCTGGAACCCGGACGGCAGGACGGCATCCGCCAGTTGCTCGCCATCGAACGCTTCATCCGCGACCACAAGCTGACCGCCCTGATTACCCTGAAGTCCGACGAGATCGGGGCGGGCATGGCGATTGCGCCCTACATCGGCGACTGCGTCATCAGCCTGGACCGCCGCATGGAGAACGACATTTCGATCTCCACCCTCGAACTGGTCAAGTACCGGGGCTCTCCCACTCCGGGCGTGCGCCTGCCGGTGGCCATTGATGATCGCGGCATCGCCCTGCTGTACGAAGGCGCGCGCATGGTCGAACACAAGGTGTTCGACGACCGCCTGAGTTCGGGCGTGGCGCGGCTCGACACCATGCTGGGCGGCGGCTACTACCGGGGCACCACGGTGCTGGTGTCCGGCTCTCCCGGAACCGCCAAGACCACTCTGTCCGCCGCCACCGTCGATGCCGCCTGCAAGGCCGGCGAGACGGCGCTGATGGTTAGCTTCGACGAGGCCGCCGCGCAGATCGTGCGCAATGCCCGATCGGTGAACATCGACCTCGCCCGGCACGTCGAGGCCGGAAACCTCACCATGATCAGCCTGCGGGCCGCCCTGGCCCCGGCCCAGATGCACATCCACCACCTGTGCAAGATCATCGAGGACATCAAGCCCACGGTGCTGGTCATCGATCCGGTATCGTCGCTCATCAAGGGCGGCGGCAAGTCGATGGTCGATTCGGTGGTCCAGTTGCTGGTCGATTACATCAAGGTGCGCGGCATCACCGGCGTCCTGACCGCCCTGGTCGATAGCGACAACCCCGAGCACGAGGTCACCCTGACCCACGTCTCGACCATCGCCGACACATGGCTGCACCTGACCTTCGTCGCCCACGGCGGGGAACGCAACCGCGCCCTGACGATCATCAAGTCGCGCGGGTCGGCGCACTCCAACCAGGTGCGCGAACTGGTCCTCAACTCCGACGGCCCGAGTCTGGCCGACGTCTACACCGAAGGCGGCGTGGTCCTGATGGGCACCGCACGCCTGGAACGCGAGGCCGAGGCCGCCACCGTGCGCAGCCGCGACGCCTACGACATCTTCACCAAACGCAGTGGCGAAGCCGCCGCGATCGAAGAAGCCAAGGCGCGCATCGCCGCCCTGGAAGCCGAAGTGGCCGGGCGCACCAAGGCGCTCTCCCTGCTGGATGAACTGGAGGCCAAGGTGGTGGAAATAGGCGAAGACCGCGTGGATGCCGTGCGCCGCAGCCGTAGCGCCGACACCGGACCCAAGCTGGTCCTCCCGGAGGCCCGCCGATGATCTCACTGGAACTCTTTATCGCTGGAACCGCGGCCAATTCGTCCAAGGCATTGAACAATCTCAAACGCGCCCTGGCCGACCTGGAGATCCAGGTTGAACTGGCGGTGGTCGACGTCCTCCACGAGCCCAAGCGGGCATGGGAAAGCGGCGTTCTGGTGACGCCGATGCTGGTCCGCCGCACCCCCGCACCGACCCAGATGCTTCTCGGCTCGATGGATGACGTCACGCAAGTGGCGGCCTTCATCGGCGCGACGACCTGAGGAGGCCGCCATGCGCTCGCTGATTTCGGACGCTCTCCTGGACGAGAACATGTCGGCCACCAGCCGGTCGTGGTTCACCATTTTCGACGCCGTGTTCCGCGCCCTGCCGGCCGGGGTGGCCCTGCTGGACGCTGGCGGCCGCGTCGTCGCCCGGAACGAGGAATGGGACAGCATCGTCGGCGGCGGCTTTGACGACCACATCCTGACCAACCCCGCCCTCTGCTACGCCAAACTGGCCGGCACCCTCAAGCTGTGGGGCCACGAGCAGGCGGAGAATGTCAGCGGGGCCATCCGCGACATCGTATCCGGCACCGCCTCGAACTTCTGCCAGGAAGTGCCGGTGCAGATCGGCGATACGGTCGGCTGGCACCGTGTCAGCCTGGTGCCGCTGGACCGCACGTCGTTCGACGGCGTGGTGGCCATGCACGTGGACGTCACCCAGGAACGCCAGTTGCGCGAGGAAATGCAGCGCTTCATCCACATCGCCTCGCACGATCTTCAGGAACCGCTGCGCACCATCGCCAGCTACCTCCAGCTTCTGGAACGCCGCTACAAGGGTCAACTGGACGACGACGCCGACATCTTCATCACCTATGCGGTCGATGGCGCCAAGCGGCTCAGCGCCCTTATCCGCGACCTGCTGACCTACTCGCGCCTGACCGGTCATGCCCAGGTCGAGCCGTCCGACCTGAGGGTGTGCCTCAACGAGGTCCTGCACGGGCTTGAGGCCTCGGCCGTCGAGGCCGGCGCCGAGATCACCGTGGGCCCCATGCCCGAGGTGATGTTCGACCCGGTGCAGATGACCAGCCTGTTCCAGAACCTGATTGGCAACGCCATCAAGTACCGCCATCCCGACCGCCCGCTGCGCATTTCGGTCACCGCCGAGCGCCGCGCCACATACTGGGAGTTCGTGGTGGCCGACAACGGCATCGGCATCCCGCCGGAATTCCAGACCAAGATCTTCGAGATGTTCCAGCGCCTGAACCCGCGCGATGGCCTGGGTGGCACCGGCATCGGCCTGGCCATCGCCAAGCGCATCATCGAACAGGCCGGCGGCCGCATCAACGTCTTGTCCGAGGAAAACGGCGGGTCGTCCTTCCACTTCACGCTGCCCGCCCCCCTTCTCGACAAACCCCTCGACAGGGCGGCTCAGGACCCGCAGTAGACTTCGGCCGGGGGGCCGCTATGATGCCGGCTTCCTTAACCTGCCGGCCGATGAACCATGCCCCCCAAGACTGCCGCCCTCGGGCGTGACACCGCCGAAGCCCTGGCCTTGCACGCCGTGGCGGTGATCGTCGCCGATGAGGACCTGTGCCCCCGCTTCATGGCCGTGACCGGCTGCGGCGAGGACGACCTGCGCGACCGCATCGGCGACCCCGACTTCCTGGGTGCCGTGCTGGATTTTGTGCTGGAGGCCGACGCCACCGTCGAAACCATCGCCGAGGCCGCCGGGGTTTCCCCCGAAACCCTGGTGCTGGCCCGCTCGCGCCTGCCCGGTGGACAGGTGGAGTGGACGCCGTGAGCGTCGAACTCGACAAGCTCAAGACCCGCCTCAAGGCCCTGCGCGCCAAGACCATCGCCAACGGCTGCACCGAAGCCGAGGCCCTGTCAGCCGCCGCCAAGGTGGCCGAACTGCTCGACCGCCACGACCTCAGCCTCAGCGACCTCGACATGCGGGAAACCCCCTGCGTGCAGATCGCCGTCGAAACCAACAAGAAACAGCGCCAGCCCATGTCGGCCTGCGTCGGCGCCATCGCCGACTACTGCGATTGCAAGGCGTGGCGTGAAAAGGACCCGCGCGGCCGCATCCGCTACGTCTTCTTCGGGCTGCCCCCCAACGCCGAAATGGCGCGCACCATCCACGAGATGATCGACGCCGCCATGCAGGTGGCGTGGCAGGACTATGTCCGCAAGCAGCGCTTCATCCGCCACGGCCAGGATGAGAAGAGCGCCTTCCTGTTCGGCATGGCGGTGTCCATCGCCGACCAGCTCGCCACCATGAAGGCCGACCGAGACGAAGCCCTGCGCGTCAGCAGCGGCCGCGACCTGGTGGTGGTCCGCCATGCCGTGGTCGAGGCCGCCTTCGACACCCTGGGCCTTGCCCTGCGCGAAGGCCAGCCCTCAGGCAAGAAACTCGCCGCCGACGCGTTCGAGGCCGGCCACGCCGCCGGCGCCCTGGTGGACGTGGCGGGGACGGAATAAGGGCAAGGAAAACTGGGTCTCTGCCCTTGGCCGGTGCGGGTGGAGCCCGCTTTCCTCGCCAAAAATGAGCCCCTAATACCGAGCGCCTTTTGAACTGGCCCATCGAAAGAGTGGGCAGCCGCCATCTCCACGTCTTTTTGGCCCACTCGGGGTGAACCCCGAACCCCTTCTATGTCAGCGGACTATAGCGGTCAATTTACAGGGCCGTTGCTATAAGACGTTCACCCTCCGGGCATCTCAATCCCGAGGCTTTCCGTCGCCTGCCGGTACAGGTCGTGGCGGAAGACTGCGGCGGCCAGGGCGGCGGCATCGACGGGGGGCGTCGCCTGACCCCAACGGACCATCTGGGCGATCAGCCACTCCGCCTTGTCCGGCCAGGGGACGGTGGCGTTGCGGCGAAAGAACACGTGGCGGCCCATCCCGCCCGAACCCGGCAACAACGCGGTGCGCAGCACCTCGGCCGAGCCGCCAACCATGTCGGGCCGGGCGAGGATGGCGGCCAGTTCCTCGCGGTTGGCCGGAGCGTCTGCCCATTGGGCGGCACGGACCATGGCGCGGACCAGCGCGGCCACGGTCTCGGGGTGTTCCCCGGCCCAGTCGCGGCGCACGGCCAGGACCTTTTCCGGGCTGTCCGGCCAAATGTCGGCCTTGGTGGCGACGATCACCCCGGTGCCCCGGGCGGCCGTGCGCAAGTTCCACGGCTCGCCCACGCAGTAGCCGTCGATCCACCCGGCCTCCAGGTGGCCGGCCATGCGTGGCGGGGCGATCACGCCCAGGTTCACATCGCGGTCCGGGTCGATGCCCCCGGCGGCGAGCCAGGCGCGGAGTTCGTAGGTGTGGGTGGAATACGGAAAGACGGTGGCGAAGGACAGTTTCTCGCGGCTGCCCGCGATCACCTTTTTGAGGGCCAGCGCGCTTTTGACCCGTGGGCCGGCCATGGCATCGGGGTCGGCTTGCACCATGCGCTGGAACAGGCTGGTCGAAACAGTAATGGCGTTGCCGCCCAGCCCCAGCGCCACGGGCGCGATCATCGGAACCGCCGCGCCGCCCAGCCCCAGGATGGAGGCGACAGGAATGCCGGCCAGCATGTGCGCCGCGTCGAGAACGCCATAGGCCACCTTGTCGCGCGTCGCCGCCCAGGCGTTCTCGCGCACCAGATCCAGGCGCAGCCCCTCCTCCTCGGCGAACCCCTTGTCCTGGGCGATCACCGGGATGGCGCAGTCGATGAGCGGGACGAACCCGATGCGCAGCGTCGTGGTCATGTCAAATGTCCATCTCGAAGGCGGTGATGACGCTTTGGGCGATATCGACGAGCTTGCGGTTCTGCTGCATCGCGGTGCGCCGCAGCAGGGCGTAGGCGTCTTCCTCGGCCAAACCCTTTCTTTTCATCAGCAGGCCCTTGGCCCGGTCGATCACCTTGCGGTCGGCGAGCCGGGCGTGCGCGTCGTCGCGCTCGCGGCGCAGGGTGTCGAAGGCGGCGAACCGGGAGATCGCCATTTCGACAATCGGCTTGATACGCTCCTGGCGCAGGCCATCGACCACATAGGCCGAAACGCCGGCCTCCACCGCCTCGCGCACCATGGCGCCGCCCGACTGATCGACGAACATGGCAATCGGCCGGCGCACGATGCGCGAGACGTGGAACATCTGCTCCAGGGTGTCACGGTCGGGGTTCTCCAGGTCGATGATGATGACGTCCGGCGCCATCGCCTGAATCCGCCCGACCATATTGCCGCTGGTGCCGATGAGGCTGACCCGCACGTAGCCGGCTTCCACCAGGCCGCGCTCGACCACGGCCGCCCTGTCGGGGTTCTCGTCGATGACCAGGATGGAAAAGTCGGCTTCGCGCATTGGGGTGATCCTGCTGCTTATTCGGCCGGGACGGCGGCCATGGAGCGCTCACGCTGGGCGGAGGCGAAGCGTTCGCCCTCTTCGGCCGCGACCTGCGGAGAGAAGCGCACGGCCAGGGCCGCGAAGGAGGCCACGGCCACCGCACAGCCCAGGTAGAACAGGCCGTCCTGGTAGCTCAGGCCTTCGGTCTTGAACAGGAAGCCCGCCGCCACGGCACCGACGTTGCCGCCCGCCCCGACGATGCCGGCGACCGCGCCCAGCGCCTTGCGGTTGATGAAGGGAACAACGCCGAACGTCGCGCCCTCGGCCATCTGCACGAACAGGGAAAACAGGACCATCGTCGCCACGGCGAGGATCAGAACCGACATCTGCGAGAACAGCATCAGCGCCAGGCCCTCGCACAGCAGCACGACGAACAGGAACCACACCCGGCCACGCAGGCCCATGCGGGCGGCAAAGCGGTCCGAGAACACGCCCCCCAGGGTGCGCGCGAAAATGTTCATCAGCCCGAACAGACCGGCGATAATGCCCGCCGTCTTGAGGTCAAGCGTGAAGCGGTCGAAGAAGTAGAGCGCGGCGATGTTGTTGATCGTCAACTCCACGCCAAAGCAGGCGGCATAGACCACGAACAGCGCCCACACCCGCGGGTCCTTGGTGGCGGCCTTGAACGTCTTGCTGGCCGAGGCATCCCCCTTGGCCTCGGGCAGCACGCCCTGGGCGCGGAGTTCGGCGAAGTTGCCGTCCGGGCAGTCGGTGGTGTAGCGCCAGTACAGCGCGGCGGCGACCAGCAACACCACGCCGGGGACCACCATGGCCAGACGCCAGCCCATGGTCTCCTCGACACCCAGCATCAGCACGGCGGCAAAGACCAGCGGCATGACCATCTGGGTGATGCCGCCGCCCAGGTTGCCCCATCCGGCGGTGGTGGCGTTGGCGGTGCCGATGACGTTGGGGCCGAACATGACCGAGGTGTGGTACTGCGTGATGACGAACGATGCCCCGATGGCGCCGATGGCCAGACGGAACAGCAGGAACGTCTCGTAGCTGTCGGCCAGGCCGATCAGCATGACCGGAAACGCGCCGAGCACCAGCAGGCCGGTGTAGGTCTTGCGCGGCCCCAACTTGTCGCACAGGGGGCCGATGATCAGGCGTACCAGGATGGTGATGGCGACCGAGGCGATGATGATGTTGCCGATCTCGCCCTTGCTCAGGCCGAGGTCCTCGCGCACCACCGGCATCAGCGGCGCAATGCCGAACCAGCCGAAGAAGCACAGGAAGAATGAAATCCACGTCAGGTGGAAGGTCCGCATCTGTACCGACTTCAGACTGAAGAGGGTGATGCGCGAGGCCCTGTTCTTGATCTCCATGGGAGCAAGCCTTTCCAAATCGGGCCGGTGCTGTCTGTCTGGGCCAGCAGCCGGCCGGAGGTCCGTGTCGTGGCCGCGCGTCATGGAGATAAGCATCGTCCTGGCGGCGGCCGTGAAAGCCGGGAAACCGGTGCCGCCTCCGGCATTGATGCCGTGGGCGGTGGTGGGCTTCCCTGCCCGTCGTCCGCCATTGGACGAAGAAAGACTCCCTCCCAGCGTCGGGAGGATCCGGCAGCATGCACCGCCGGTACGGAAGGATTAGCAAGCGGCGGGCCAAATGGCTTACACCCCACCCGGAAGGCGCTATGTGGCTGTTTCGCTTGGGTTTCCCGCAGCGCCCACCGAACGGGGAAAAGACTGCCCGAAAGGCATTATGCACATTTTATAATCACTGCACTGCAACATGACGTAAAAATATGCAGTTCGCCGGGGCACCATCCGCCAAAATGCTGGAAATCAGCACCTCCGTCCTATGGCACAGTCCTTGCGTATCAGTTCTTGTGGGCCGGCAACGAGGCCGCCCCGCACCGCCGGAGACGGCGGCCCATAAAGGGAGCCCAAGGCCGGGCCCCCACCGGATAATGGCGTCCGACGAGGCATGCGCGACACAGCGCGGCCACGGCGGACGCCTTTTTCTTTGTGCACAGTTCTTGTGCACCGCGAGATGGAGTGATCGAGCGATGACCCACACCCCCTTCCCGATGCGGCGCCGCCTGGTGGTGATCGGCAACGGCATGGCCGGCATGCGCACCGTCGAGGAACTGCTCGCCCGTGCGCCCGGCCGATACGACATCACGGTGTTCGGGGCCGAGCCGCATGTGAACTACAACCGCATCATGCTCTCGCCGCTGTTGTCCGGCGAAAAGACCTTCGCCGACATCGTCATCAACGACCGCGCCTGGTACACCGACAACGGCATCACCCTGCATGCCGGCGACCCGGTGGTGGCCATCGACCGCGCCAACCGCGTGGTGCGATCGGCGTCCGGTGTCGAGGCGCCTTATGAATGCCTGCTGCTGGCCACCGGCTCCGACCCGATCATCATTCCCGTGCCCGGCCACACGCTTCCCGGCGTCATCACCTTCCGCGATGTCGCCGATGTTGACGCGATGCTCGCCGCCGCCGCGCGCGGCGGCCGGGCGGTGGTCATCGGCGGCGGCCTTTTGGGGCTGGAAGCCGCCGTGGGCTTGAAGGCGCGCGGCATGGAGGTCACCGTCCTGCATCTGGCCGGCCACCTCATGGAGCGCCAGATTGACGTCTCCGCCGGCTGGCTGCTGGCCGAGGATCTCAAGCGCCGGGGCCTGGACGTGCGCCTGGAGGCCGACACCGCCGAAATCGTCGGCATCGACCGCGTCGAGGGCGTGCGCCTGAAGGACGACACGATGATCGCCGCCGACGTGGTGGTCATGGCCGTCGGCATCCGCCCCAACGCCAGACTCGCCCGCGACAGCGGCCTTGCGGTGAACCGGGGCGTGGTGGTGGACGACCTGATGGCGACCTCCGATCCTGCCATCCTGGCGGTGGGCGAATGCGTCGAGCATCGCGGCGTCTGCCACGGGCTGGTTGCCCCCCTGTGGGACATGGCGCGGGTGTGCGCCGACCGCCTCGCCGGTCTCGACACATCGGGCTATGAACCGGCCGCCACCTCGACCAAACTGAAGGTCACCGGCGTCGATTTGTTCTCGGCCGGCGACTTCCAGGGTGGGCCGGACTGCGAGGACATCGTTTTCCGCGACGCCGGGCGCGGCGTCTACAAGCGCATCGTCCTGCGCGACGGCAAGCTGGCCGGCGCCGTCCTCTATGGCGACGCCACGGATGGGGCGTGGTACTTCCAACTCCTGCGCGAGGGCGCCGACGTGGGAGCCCTGCGCGACACCCTGGCCTTTGGTCAGGCCTATGCGGGAGGCGCCCAGGCAAACCCTAGCGCGGCCGTTGCGGCACTCCCCGACACGGCGGAGATTTGCGGCTGCAACGGCGTGTGCAAGGGCACTATCGTCACCGCCATCACCACCCAAGGCCTGACCACCCTGGACGAGGTCAAGGCCCACACCAAGGCCGCCGGCTCCTGCGGGTCCTGCTCGGGGCTGGTCGAGCACCTTCTCGCCCACACCCTGGGTGAAGGCTATGAGGCTCAGGCCGTCAAGCCGGTGTGCGGCTGCACCGACCACGACCACGACAGCGTGCGCCGCCTGATCGCCGCCAAGGGCCTGAAGTCCATCCCGGCGGTGATGCAGGGCCTGGAATGGAAGACCCCCGACGGCTGCCACACCTGCCGCCCGGCCCTGAACTACTACCTGCTGGCCGCCTGGCCCGGCGAGTACGAGGACCACGCCGCCAGCCGATTCATCAACGAACGGGTCCACGCCAACATCCAGAAGGACGGCACGTTCTCGGTCATTCCGCGCATGTGGGGCGGCCTGACCAACCCGCGCGAACTGCGGGCCATCGCCGACGTGGCGGAGCGCTACGCCATTCCCACCCTCAAGGTCACCGGCGGCCAGCGCATCGACCTGCTGGGCGTGCGCAAAGAGGACCTGCCCGCCGTGTGGGCCGACCTCAACGCCGCCGGCATGGTGTCCGGCCACGCCTACGGCAAGTCCCTGCGCACGGTCAAAACCTGCGTGGGCAACGAGTGGTGCCGCTTCGGCACCCAGGCCTCCATGGAAATGGGCGTGCAACTTGAGCGCATGACGTGGGGTTCGTGGACGCCGCACAAGTTCAAGATGGCCGTCTCGGGTTGCCCCCGAAACTGCGCCGAGGCGACCATCAAGGACTTTGGCGTGGTCGCGACGGACGGCGGCTGGGACCTCCACGTTGGCGGCAACGGCGGCATCCACGTCCGCGCCACCGACCTGCTGTGCAAGGTGACCACCGCCGAGGAGGTCATCGAATACTGCGGCGCCTTCATGCAGCTGTATCGGGAGGAGGGCCGCTACCTGGAGCGCACCGCGCCGTGGCTGGAGCGTGTCGGCCTGGCCCACATCCAGGCCCGCGTCGTCGACGACGCCGAGAACCGCCGCCTGTTGTTCGGCCGCTTCATGGCCAGCCAGCGCCACGCCCAGAGCGACCCGTGGGCCGAACGTGCCGCCGGCAAGGAGGCCCACGAGTTCACCCCTATCCCCATCACCCGTCAGGCCGCGGAGTAAGCCACCATGGATCAAACCCTCATCTGGCTCGACATTGGCACCCTGGACGACATTCCCCGCCAGGGCAGCCGCGTCCTGCACCGCGACGGCGGCCTCGTCCCCATCGCCGTGTTCCGCACCGTTGACGATCAGGTCTTTGCCCTGGAGGACCGCTGTCCGCACAAGGGCGGCCCCCTGAGCGACGGCATCGTCCACGGCCACCGCGTGACCTGCCCGCTGCACAACTGGGTCATCGACCTTGCCACCGGCGGGGCGACCGGGCCCGACGAGGGCTGCGCCGGATCGATCCCGGTCGAGGTGCGTCGCGGCCGGGTTGTCGTCGCCTTGACGCCGCGCAGCACGGGGGGCGGCTGCCATGGCTGAGGACTCCGTTCGCACCACCTGCCCGTATTGCGGCGTCGGGTGCGGCGTCGTCGTCAGCCGCACCCGCGACGGGTTTGCCATCGGCGGCGACCCGGACCATCCGGCCAACCGGGGCAGGCTGTGCTCCAAGGGCATCAACCTTCTGCACACCCTCGACGACGGGACGCGGCTGACCGAGCCAATGGTGGACGGCCGCGCCATCGGTTGGGCCGGGGCCATCGCCGCCACCGCTGACCGCCTGCGGCACGTCATTGACGAGCATGGCCCGGAAGCGGTGGCCTTCTACGCCTCCGGCCAGTTGCTGACCGAGGATTACTACGTCGCCAACAAGCTGCTGAAGGGCTTCATCGGCAGTCCGCACATCGACACCAACTCCCGCCTGTGCATGGCCTCAACGGTGGCCGGACACAAGCGGGCCTTCGGGGCCGACGCCGTGCCGGGCTGTTACGAGGATCTGGAGATCGCCGATCTGGTGATTCTGGTGGGCTCCAACCTCGCGTGGTGCCACCCGGTGCTGTTCCAGCGCCTCAAGGCGGCACGGGCCGAGCGGGGCACCAAGGTCGTCGTGATCGACCCGCGCCGCACCGCCACCTGCGAAATCGCGGACCTCCACTTGCCCCTGAAACCGGGAAGCGACGTTGCCCTGTTCAACGGGCTGCTGGCCCAGCTGGCCGAGACGGGCGCGCTGGACCACCCCTTCCTGTCCAACGTGGCCGGCCTCAAGGCGGCGCTGGAGACCGCGCAAGCCGATGTGCCGGTGGCCCAGGCCTGCGGCCTGGAGTCGGACGAGGTTGCCACGTTCTTTGACTGGTTCACCCGCACGCCGCGCACGGTCACGGTGTTCTCGCAAGGCGTCAACCAGTCCAGCCAAGGCACCGACAAGGTCAACGCCATCCTGAACGTCCATCTGGCGACGGGGCGGGTGGGAAAGCCGGGCGCGACGCCGTTCTCCGTCACCGGACAACCCAACGCCATGGGCGGGCGCGAGGTCGGGGGGCTCGCCAACCAGCTCGCCGCCCACATGAACCCGGACGATCCAGCCGACGTGGACCGCCTGCGCCGCTTCTGGAAGGCGCCCGCCTTGCGCGGCGGCCAGGGGCTGAAGGCCGTTGACCTGTTCCGCGCCGTCGAGGACGGACGCATCAAGGCGCTGTGGATCATGGCCACCAACCCGGCGGTCAGCCTGCCCGACAGCGACCGCGTCCGGGCCGCCCTGGCCAAGTGCCCGCTGGTCATCGTCTCCGACGTGGTGGCCGACACCGACACCCTGCGTCTGGCCCACATCCGCCTGCCCGCCACCGCCTGGGGCGAGAAGGACGGCACGGTGACCAATTCGGAGCGCCGCATCTCGCGCCAACGGCCGTTCCGCCCCGCCCCCGGCCTGGCCCGCCCCGACTGGTGGATCATCAGCGAGGTCGGCCGCGCCCTGGGCTGGGAGAAGGCCTTTTCCTACACCGGCCCGGCGGCGATCTTCCGCGAGCACGCCCGCCTGTCAGCGTTCGAGAACGACGGCGCCCGCGCCTTCCATATCGGCGGCGCGGTGCGGGCGAAGTACGACACGCTGGAGCCGTTCCAGTGGCCGTGCCGCAAGGTCGGGCAGAGCACGGCCCGCCTGTACGGGGACGGCCGCTTCACCACCGTTGACGGGCGGGGCGCCATGATCACGGTATCCTGGCAGGCACCGCGAGACCTGCCGTCGCTGCGTTGGCCGGTGATCGCCAACACCGGCCGCTACCGCGACCAATGGCACACCATGACCCGCACCGGGCTGGCCCCGCGCCTGTCCGGCCACCGCTCCGAACCCCTGGCCGAGGTTTCGCCCAGGGACGCCGCCGCCTGGAACCTGCGGGACGGCGGACTGACCCGCGTCACCTCGCCGCACGGCGACGCCCTGCTGCGCGTGCGGGTGACCGAGGACCAGCCGCCGGGGCAGGTGTTCCTGCCCATCCACTGGAGCGACAGCGGCGCCGCCCGCGCCGTCGTCAGCCGGCTGGTGACCGGACATGTGGACCCGGTCTCCGGCCAACCGGAAAGCAAGTACACGCCGGTGCGCCTGGAGCCGTGGGTTCCGGCTTGGCAGGGCTTGCTGCTGGCCCGCAGTGCCATGGACGTGTCGGGCGCCGTCTATTGGGTGCGGCATCACGCCGAGGGGTGCGAGGTTTACGACTTGGCGGGTGATGTGGGGCTGGACTTCGCCTTCAATGGCTGCGAGCGCATCGACTACAGCGATGCCAGACGCGGCATCACGCGCACCGCGTGGCTACGCGACGGCCGTCTGGAAGCCGCCCTGTTCGTCGGCCCGGATCGGCCGCAGGTCGCCCGTGGCTGGCTTGACAAGCAGTTCGCGACCGAAATCCTGAGGGACGCCGACCGCGCCGCGCTGCTGGCCGGGCAGGCTCCGTCGGGCGCCACCGACGGCAGTCGGCAGGTGTGCGCCTGCTTCGGCGTTTCCCTGCACGCCATCGAAGAGGCCGTCGCCGACGGACGGGCCCGGACGGTCGATGACATCGGCCGGTTGCTGCGGGCGGGGACGGGCTGCGGCTCCTGCGTCTCCGACATCAAGGAGGTCCTGAGCCAATCCAAGCCCAATCAAGCCGCCTGAGGTCCGCCGCCCCCCCCCCCTTAGCGAACGTGGAACTGCACCGGGACGACCAGGTTTATGCGGTCGCCCGTCACCTCCGGTGGCGGGGGCGGCAGGGGCTGGGCGCGCTGGAGGAGGTCGAGCGCCTCGCCGTCAAGCAGCGCATGCCCCGAGGACGCGTGCAGGGCCACGGCCAGGACAGCCCCCTGGCGGTCCAGCGTGAAGGCCACCTGAACCACGCCCTGCTGCCGGCGGGCCTGCGCGGCGCGCGGATACCGCTTGT
>LAEA01000247.1 GCA_000961745.1 Rhodospirillaceae bacterium BRH_c57
GCCCGACGGCGGCGGGCCAGCAGCCGCACCGCAAGCCCGAGCGCCGCGATGCCGGCGATGCTCGCGACCATCACCACCAGCGCCATGCCCAGGTCCTCGGCCTCGATCAGCCCGACCCAGGTGCGCACCACGGTGGCTGCCCCGGTGGCCACACCGACAGCGACCAGTCGGGCCGGGAGCGAAGAGGTCAGGGTCAGCAGGATTGGGGTCAGAAGCACATAGATCATCGCCGCCGACGCGGCGGCATTACCGACCAGGGCGCTGACCTGACCGTCGTTCATATCCTCGATGACTGGCAGGGCGAACAGCCCCAGGCCGCCGAGCGCGACGCCACTGATGATCATGGTGTTCAGGAACGAATGTCCACGCATGGTCGTCTCTCACAGGTCAAAAAGCCCACTCCATCCCTGCTGCCAGTCTACGGGGCGGCGCGTTAAGCGTCTGTGACCGAGCGCACTGATTGAGAAGGCTGGGCGGCCATGACACACTAACCGTTCCTGGAGCCGGAGGATTTGCCGAGGCATGGCCTATCTCGACCACGTTGAACGCTGCAACCGCCGTGACATGACCCAATTTCGCCGATTCGTCGTTGGCGGCGCGGGGGTGGGCTGGGTGCATCACGACACCATCGCCGCCCTCGCCAGCCTGCACCCCGCCCTGCGAATCGACGCCGACGCCGTGGTCCTGGCGCCGGATGATGACACTCCGGCCGGGCGGTCGGCGGTGCTGGCCGATGTGGTGGAGAGGTTGGTGGAAACCGGCGTTCTGCCGCGTCTGCGCGGCGAGCTTTACGCCGTCAAGACCGCCTGGGCGGCGCCGGAACTGCTGCGCATCGACCGCGGCGCGATCTCGGTCTTTGGCCTGAACGCTTATGGCGTGCATATGAACGGCTTTGTCCGCAAGACCGATGGCAGCCTGCACCTGTGGATCGGCCGCCGCGCCCCCGACAAGGCCGTGGCGCCGGACAAGCTGGACAACATCGTGGCGGGCGGGCAGCCGGCCGGGCTGTCCCTGTTCGACAACCTGCTCAAGGAAGCCGCCGAGGAGGCCGACATCCCCGCCGCCCTGGCGGGGCGCGCCGTGCCGGTCGGCGCCATTACCTATTGCTGTGCGGGCGAGCGCGGCCTGAAGCCCGACACCCTGTTTTGCTACGATCTCGAACTATCCGAGGACTTCGTGCCGGTGAACACCGATGGCGAACTGACCGGCTTCACCCTGTGGCCTGCCGAGGACGTGCTGGCAAGCGTGCGCGATACCGACGACTTCAAGTTCAACGTCAATCTGGTGATCCTCGATTTCGCCATCCGCCACGGCCTACTGACCCCCGACACCGAACCCGACTATGAGGCGCTGGTCCTGGGTCTGCGGCAGGCGCATCCGTGAGATGGAAGGGAAGGGATTTACCACAGAGGACACAGAGGACACAGAGAGGTTTGGTGAGAATAGCGGCGCGCAGCGCATAGTAACCATCTAAGGGATTATCGCCTACGGCGCAGCGCTTGCGTACTCTCTGTGTCTCTGTGATCTCTGTGTCCTCTGTGGTTTACCCCCTTCACTTCCTGAAATACGTCACGCCGCCATTCTCTGCTGCCGCCGTAACGCGTCCAGGGTGTGGGCGTTGGGGCAGAAGGCCATGCAGCGCACGGTGGAGTGTCCGGCGGCCAGGGCGCGGCCGCATCGGCCCTTGACCGTGCATCCGGCGCACACCCGGCGCAGGTCGTTGGCAACGGCGGGCAGGGTGTTCTCGATGGAGGCGCCGTCCAGACCGACCCGTTCGAGCATGGCCGGCAGCAGCACGCGGGATCGGCCGCTGCGGTCCACCATGGCCGGCAGGGCGGATTCCTCGATGTTCAGGTCGTGCAGGATGGCGCGCAGGTCGTCGCGGTCAACCGCGTTCAGTTCAGCGCGCAGGGTCTGGCGTTGGCGCCACGCCGACAGGCGGGCGCCCAGGATATTCCAGAAGGACAGGGCATCGGTGGGTGGCGGGGTCAGGGCGGCCATGGGGGAACCTCCTTGTTCCGGTTTGGGTGCTCCGGTTTGGGCCAGTATGCAGGCAGCGACCGCCCGGCAATTTGATCCAGGTCAAGGCCACTCCTTTTTGGGTGCCCCTTAGCCCACCTTGACTTTTTACAAATTGCGGGCGAAGGTCCGGCCACGCATCATTCTTGCTGCCGCGCCGCAACAAATTCATCCAGGGAGACGCACTCCATGAGCTTCACCATCGTCGAGCAGGCCCCGGCCCGCCTGAACCGTTCCGAGCAGGCCGTTCCCGGCTCCAATCTCCGTTTCCTTGAGAAGGCCGCCCAGGGCAGCGCCGACATGGTGTTCCTGGACCTGGAGGACGCCGTCGCCCCGGACCAGAAGGAGCAGGCCCGCAAGAACATCATCCAGGCCCTGCACGACCTGGACTGGACCGGCAAGACCGTCTCGGTGCGCATCAACGGCCTGGACACCCACTATTGCTACCGCGACGTGGTCGATATCATGGAGCAGGCCGGCGACAAGGTTGACCTGCTGATGATCCCCAAGGCCGGGACCGCAGCCGACATCTACGCCATCGACATGCTGTGCACCCAGATCGAGGCGGCCAAGGGCTACAAGACCCGCGTCGGGTTTGAAATGATCATTGAGACCGCGCTCGGGATGCAGAACGTCCACGAGATCGCCGCCGCCTCCAAGCGCAACGAGTCGCTGCACTTCGGCGTGGCCGACTACGCCGCCTCCACCAAGGCGCGGACCACCAACATCGGCGGGCCGAACCCCGACTATGTGGTCCTGACCGACGCCCTGGAGAACGGCGAGCGCGAGCGTCATTGGGGCGACATGTGGCACTACGCCATCGCCCGCATGGTGGTCGCCGCCCGCGCCAACGGCCTGCGCCCCATCGACGGCCCGTTCGGCGACATCTCGGACGCCGAGGGCTACAAGGCCCAGGCCATGCGCGCCGCCATCCTCGGCTGCGAAGGCAAGTGGGCCATCCACCCGTCCCAGGTGGATCTCGCCAACGAGGTGTTCAGCCCGTCCGAAAAGGCCATCGCCCAGGCCAACGCCATCCTCGAAGCCATGGTCGAAGCCCAGAAGAAGGGTCTCGGCGCCGTGACCCTGAACGGCCGCCTGATCGACATCGCCTCGATCAAGCAGGCCGAGGTGCTGGTCAAGACGGCCGCGCAGATCGCCAACCGATAGGGCGGGATGTATTGACAGGAAAGGGGTCGCGCCGCTGGGTGCGGGCTTCCTGATGTTGGGGGCCGAGAAGTTGCAGACACTAGCCGAGATGAGCGCCTCTATGGCCGATGCCATAACGGCCTGATCCAGAGGCTGCTGCTCCCCAGGCGAGGACTGCGCCAGCCAAACTGCCGCAGTCCTCGCCTGGGATATGCCTAGGCCCCCCGCATTGTCACGCCGCCCGCCCTGTGACATTTTGGTCCGCTGGAGCATTGCCAAGCTCAGGGGAACACGTTGAGCAGTATGCTTGCAGGATTTCCGAGTGTGACCGTGGCCCGTGGCCGCGCTTACTTCGACGCTGGAAAAGCCACGGTCAGCGACGTCTCCTCCGGCATCATTGCCGGTATCGTGCGCGGCGGACGAGCCAAGCCATACAGGGTCTTCGTGTCGTTCGCGGGGAAGGGGGCGAACCGGGTGGTGCGGGGATCATGCTCCTGCCCGGTGGGCTCCAACTGCAAACATGCGGTGGCCCTGCTGTTTCAGGCGCAGAAGGAAGGGAAGGTCGAGGGTCTGCCCGGCGCCGTCGAGGTCCTGCCCGACGCCCGGCCCGACGCCCGGCCCGAGGTGGAACCGCAGGTGGCCCGGTGGCTGGATGATCTGGCCCAGGTGGCGGTTCGCAACGACGAGACCTATCCCGACGACGTGCGCCAGCGCCTGATGTATGTGCTGTCCGTCAGAACCTCGCCGAAAGGCATCCGCCAGGCCGTTGTCGAACTCCGGTCGGTGCGCCTGCTCAAGGACGGGACCTTCTCCTCGGCCATCAATGCGACTTACGACCCGGCCAACGTCCTTCAGGCCAGCGTGGCGAAGTTCCTGCGGTCGTCGGATATCACCATTTTGCGCCGTATTCACGCCCGGTCGGCCTTCGCTATTGGTGGCGGCCATGTCATCGGCGGTCCCGACGGGGCGGAAACTCTGGACCTCATGCTGGCCACCGGCCGCTGCCGGTGGGAGTCCCTGGACGGCCCGGCCCTGCATCTGGGGGAAAACCGCGTCGGGCGGGTGCAGTGGCGGCTTTTGGCCGATGGACGGCAAACGCCGACTGTGCGCCTTGAGGATGCCGAATCGCTCGACACCCTTCCCCTGACGCCGCCCTATTTCGTCGCCTGGGCCGATGGCCAGGGACAGGACGTTCTGGAATGTGGCCGCATCGGCTGCGCCGGCGTGCCGGACCTACTTGTCGGCAAGCTGCTGGAGGCGCCGCCGGTTGACCGCGAAGCCCTTGAGGTCGTCCGCACGGGGGTGGCGCGGGTGATGACGGGGCTCGCCGCCGCCGCAGGGTCGGAACCGCCGCCGCTCGAAGACCTGTTGCCCCGTGTGCTGGCGCCGCCGGTCCAGGTTCGCGCCCCGCTTCAACCCCGCCTGCTGCTGCACGCGCGTACCCTGCGGCGCGTGTCGCCCTCGTGGTACCGCCCGGTGGACCATGGGTGGGACCAAAACATCATGATGGCGCTGCTGTCGTTCGGCTACGGGCCGCTCGACGTTCCCGCGAACGACCCCCGGCCCCGGCCCGTGATCGCCAAGGATGGCGACATGCTGGAGGTGGTGCGGGATCGGAGGGCCGAGAAGGAGGCCGTCGAACTCCTTGCGTCCTATGGCTTCCTCCCGGCGGACCGGTTGAGGAACCTGGGGCTGGAGGTGCCCGCCGACTGTCTTGCCGATATGATCATCATGGGGCTGGCCGAAGACATCGAAGACCTGTGGCTGGATTTCCTGATCGACCTTGTGCCGGGCCTGCGCGAGGCCGGATGGGACATTGTCGTGGCGCCGGACTTTCCCCTGCAACTGGTTCACGCCGACAGTCCCGTTCAGGCCGAAGTCAGTGGCGGGTCCGGCATGGACTGGTTCGACCTCAACCTTGGGGTTCTCATCGACGGGGCGCCGGTGGATATCCTGCCCGCGCTGCTGCGGGTCCTGCGTGGTGTCGCGGCGGGCGGCGCCGATTTGGAAGACTTCTTCTCCGACGACGGCGAGGACGACAACGACGTCCGCATGACGTTGCCCGATGGCCGCCTGCTGATGCTTCCCTATGGGCGAGTGCGGCCTATCCTGCTGTCCCTGGCACGGATTTTTTCCGTCCCGCCGGCCGATGGTCCGCTGCGCCTGACGCAGGCCGACGCCGCCGGGTTGGCCGATCTGGAGGACAGCGTTCCCGGCCTGTCCTGGCGCGGCGACGACCGTCTGCGCCGCCTGGGCCGGGCGCTGCGGGACAGCGGCGGGATGCCCCAGGTGGCCGTGCCCGAGGCCTTCACCGGCACTTTGCGCCCCTATCAGCAGGCCGGATTGAACTGGATGCAGTTCCTGCGCGGCCTGGATCTCGGCGGTATCCTGGCCGACGACATGGGGCTGGGCAAGACGGTGCAGACCCTGGCCCACCTCAGCGTGGAAAAGGCCGAGGGGCGGCTGGACCGGCCCTGCCTTTTGGTGGTGCCGACCAGCCTGGTTCCCAACTGGCGGAACGAGGCGGCGACCTTTGCCCCCCATCTGTCGGTGCTGGTCCTGCATGGTCAGGACCGAAAGGGCCACTTTGACGCCCTGGCCGCGCACGACATCGTCATCACCACCTACGCCCTGTTGCCGCTGGACGCCGATGTCCTGTGCGCCCAGCCGTGGCACATGGTGATCCTGGACGAGGCGCAGGCGGTCAAGAACGCGGCGACCTCGGCCGCAAAGACGCTGCGCAGGCTTGAGACCCGCCACCGGCTGGGGCTGACCGGGACGCCGCTGGAGAACAATCTGGGCGAGTTGTGGGCGCTGTTCGACGCCGTGTCGCCGGGGCTGCTGGGCGACCGCAAATCCTTCACCCGCCTGTGGCGCACGCCCATCGAAAAGAAGGGTAACGTGACTGCGCAGGAACGCCTGGCACGGCGCGTGGCGCCTTTCCTGCTGCGGCGGACCAAGGCCATCGTCGCGGCCGACCTGCCGGCCAAGACCGAGATCGTCGAGCATGTCGCCCTGACCGCCAAGCAGCGGGCATTGTACGAAAGCGTGCGGCTGGCCATGCACCACAAGGTGCGCCAAGCCGTTGCCAGCAAGGGGTTGGCGCGCAGCCATATTGAACTTCTCGACGCCCTGCTCAAGCTGCGCCAGACCTGTTGCGACCCGCGCTTGGTCAAGGTTGGCACGCAGGTGAAGGACTTTGACGGCGCCCATTCCGCCAAGCTTCAGCACCTCATGACCATGGTGCCCGAGATGGTGGCCGAAGGGCGGCGGATTCTGTTGTTTTCCCAGTTCACCAGCATGCTGGACCTGATCGCGCCCGAAATGTCGGCGCGCGACATCCCCTTTGTCACCCTGACCGGCCAGACCCGCGACCGGGCAGAGCCGGTGCGCCGGTTCCAGGGCGGCGAGGTGCCGCTGTTCCTCATCAGCCTGAAGGCTGGCGGAACCGGCCTGAACCTGACCGCCGCCGACACGGTCATCCACTATGACCCGTGGTGGAATCCGGCAGTGGAGGCCCAGGCCACCGACCGCGCCCACCGCATCGGCCAGGACAAGCCGGTGTTCGTCCACAAGCTGATTGCCGAACACACCGTCGAAGAAAAGATGCAGGACCTGAAAAACCGCAAGCAGGCCCTGGCCGATGGCCTGTTCGACCCGTCAGGCAAAACGGCCCTGGACATCACCGACGCGGACATCGACTTTTTGCTCGGCCCGGTCTGAGGGGGAGGGGACGGCCTACTCCGGCGTCACCCCGCCCTGGACTCGGGATACGATCTCCACCACCGGCTTGCAGTCGGCCATGCAGGCGGTGGCCTCGACGTCCGGGCGGTTGTCGTCGAAGAATCCGTCGCGGTTGGGCATTTGCACGGCGGGCAGGGTGGCGGCGTCCATCACGGCGTCCTCGGCGACGATCTCGTTCATCCATAGGACGTAGGCGGTCAGGGCGTAGGTCTCGCCATCGCTCAGGGTTTGTGCCGCGCCAAACGGCATGGTGCGGCGGATGTAGTCGAACAGCACCGGAGCAAAGGGCCAGAAGCTGCCCACCGTCTTGGGTGGGCTGGCCTGCGGACCGTGCTGGGCCAATTGGGCGACCGAGCCGCCGACCAGGGCCGGATTGCGGCCCTCGCCATAGCCGAAATCGCCGTGGCACGACGCGCACAGGCGGATGTACGGCTCCTCCCCCTCCAGCGCGCTGCCCTGGCCGGGCGGCAGGCCGAGGCCATCGAAACGCACGTCGATGTCCCAGGCCGCGACCTCGCCCGGATGGGGCGCACGGCCGATGGCGGAAAAGTCCTCGGCCAAGGCGGGGGTGGTCAGAAGCAGGAGGGCCAGGAGGACGCGGGCGCTGCCCGCACCCGCCAGGAGGCGCGGCCTCCTGGACCTCGGGGAGTGGTTTCGGATGACAGCCGCGCGCAGCGCAGAAAGTGCCCCCGCCAACTGCCTGCGGCGCAAGGAGTCCAGCACAGACCCACTCATGGGATCCAAGGGGCAAGCCCCTTGGCGGGCGCGGGCAGAGCCCGCTATTTCCTCAAGAAACCTGGACATTCTCCACCTCCCCGCTCTGCGTCAGGTGCCAGGTCTGGATGCCGTTGTTGCGATAGATCGACCACACGCCCCGCACGGCCCGCAATGCATCGAGCGAGGGCTGCACGGCGCCGTCCTCGTCAATGGCGCGTGATTGCAGCAGGGCAGGGGTGCCGTCCCATTGCCACGGCAGGGTGAAGCGGGTCAGGGCCTTGGGCAGGACAGGGCCGTGAAGCTGTGCCGTGGTCCAGTTCTTTCCGCCGTCCACCGACACGTCGACGCGGGCGATCTTGCCCGCTCCGCTCCACGCCAGCCCGCGGATCTCCACGAAGCCCTTACCGTTGACCGGCTTTTCCGGGGACGGGCTGGTCACCACGGATTTCACGTCCATCTGCCACGCGAACCGGCGCGCCCGGCCGTCGGGCATCAGGTCGGTGTAGCGGGCCGATTCCTCGCGGTGGTGCCACGGCTGATCGCCCAGTTCCAGGCGGCGCAGCCACTTGACGTTCATGTTGCCCTCGAACCCCGGCACCACCAGACGCAGGGGATAGCCTTGTTCGGGCCGCAGCATCTCGCCATTCTGGGCGTAGGCGATGAGGGCGTCGTCCAGGCACTTGGCGAGCGGGATCGACCGCGTCATGGCCGCCCCGTCCGCCCCCTCGGCCAGCACCCAGGCCGCCTTGGGCTGCACGCCAACGTGCTCCAGAATGGTGCGCAGAGGCACGCCGGTCCACTCGCAGCACGAGATCATGCCGTGGGTGAACTGCAACCGCTCCATCTGGGCGCCGCGCCATTCGAGGCCCGTGTTGGCCGGGCATTCGATGAAGTGAATGCGCGACACCTGGGGAAAGCGCATCACGTCGGCCGCCGTCAGGACCAGTGGGCGGTCGATCAGGCCGTGCAGGATGAGCTTGTGGGCGGCGGGGTCGATGGCCGGGACGCCCGCGTGGTGGCGCTCGAAGTGCAGGCCGTTGGGGGTGATGATGCCGTGCAGGTCGGCCAGCGGCGTGAAGCTGACCGAGGTTTCCGGCGCCGCGCTGATCCACGGCACGGTCCGTCGGACCACGTCGGCCTCGTGCGGTGACGGGATGCCATAGGGCTGGGCGGTGACGCCGGGGCCGAGGACGCGGGTCCACGCGGGCACGGCCTCGGTGGCGCGCACCGGCCCGGC
>LAEA01000246.1 GCA_000961745.1 Rhodospirillaceae bacterium BRH_c57
CGCTGGACGCCGCCAGCGCCCATGCGTGGCCGCTGGCGCGGGCCGACGCGGTCGTTTGCATCAACATGATCCACATCGCCCCGTGGGAGGCCTGCCAGGGCCTGATGCGCGGCGCGGGGGCAGTGCTGCCCGAGGACGGGGTGCTGGTCCTGTACGGCCCCTATCGCCTTGATGGCCGCCACACCGCGCCGTCCAACGCCGCGTTCGAGGACTGGCTGAAGGCCCAGGACCCCCGATTCGGCGTGCGCGACCTGGACGCCGTGCGCGCCGAGGCCGCCGCCAACGGCCTGACCCTGGCCGAGATCGTCGAGATGCCGGCCAACAACCTGATTGTCGTGTTCCGCAAGGCCAACGATCCGGCTTGACCGGGGCGCGTCGGCGGGTCCATGACTCGGGGAATGTTTCCTCGGGGAATGTTCCTTTGGGGAACGGTCAGGGGGAGATCACGTCAATGCCGTCAGACCTCAGTCGCCGTCAGTTCCTGGTTGCCGGGCTTTCGGCCGGTTTGGCCGTCGCGCTGCTGGCCGGGGGCGGGTTCGCGGCGCTGGCCGCCAACAACCTGCCGCTGGAATCGCCATCGGCCACGGCCTTGCTCAAGGGCGACAACGATGCCCTGTTGCGGATGCTGTTGTCAGGCACCGACCCCAACACCCGCGACACCGAACGCCAGCCGCTGATCGTCCTGGCCGCCCGCAACGGCTTGAGTGCCGCCGTGGACATTCTGCTGAGCAACCGGGCGCGGGTGGACGACCTGGACGCCTTTGGCAATACCGCCCTGATGTGGGCGGCCGACCGGGGCCACACCGCCATCGTGCAGCGCCTGCTGAGCGCCGGGGCCAACCCCAACCTGCAAAACAGCCAGGGCACCACGGCCCTCATCCGCGCCGCCAAGGAAGGCAACGCCGAGGCGGCCGAAGCCCTGCTGGAGGCCGGGGCCGACATCACCCGCACCGACTACACCGGCCGGGGCGCCCTGACCTGGGCCCAGGACGGACGGTCGCGCCGCGTCATCCGCGTGCTGGAAGCCGCCGGGGCACGGGACTAGCTCCCCTCTCCAGGCTCCCCATAGGTCACATAGACCTTACGGCAGGTAGCGTCCGGCGCCATCCCCTGGTACAAAATAAGGATTAGATGCCGCCGGAAGGGGTAACCAATCCCTAACGCCATGGGTGTTAGGGTGGCCGTCCGGCCAACCAAGCGCCGGACACGAAAGCGCCAGATAATCCAAGGGACGGGGGCCGTGGCAAGAACCAGCATCCAGACCCGCACCCACAAGGGAGCCCAACAGGGCTTCACGCTGATCGAAATGGCCATCGCGGTGGCCATCTTCGGCCTGCTGGCCTCGGGCGCCATCATGGCGACCTCGGCGTGGCTGGGAAAACAGGCGCTGGACAAGACCGCCAAGAACCTGGACCGGATTGAAAGTGCGCTGACGGTTTATATGGTGCAGATGGGGCGGCTGCCGTGCCCCTATGATCCGACTACTGTAGCGCCGGGAACATACGTCGATTGCACTGATGTTGCGGTGAACGCCTACGTCGGCCTTGTACCGTACCGCGATCTAGGGCTGCAGCGCGTCGATGTGCTGGACGGGTGGAACCGTTACATCACCTATGCAGTCGACGGGCAAAAGGCGGACGGGACGCCCTTCAACGGGGCATTGAGTGCGATATCCGACAACGACGGCAACACAAACCCGTTTCTTGTCCTCGCTTCCGGCGGAACAGCCGACTCCGAGATCGAGGTACAAGATGGCGCCGGTGAAGGGTGCAAAACGCCCGGACCGGCTCAAAGGGCTGTCTGCGCGGCTTATGTCCTCATCAGCCATGGTGAAGCCGGTCGCGGCGGATTTGCCAACTTCAACGTAACACCGACGAACCCGCCTGCTTCGCACAGTGTGGAACAGTTGAACTCTCCGACGGTCGCGGGGTTTGACGCGACTGTTTATGGGGCTGAGCCGGCAGCCGGAGATGAAGGTTTTGAACACATCCTCCGCTATCGCACCGCCGCTCAGATTCTGAGGGAAATCCTATGAAGCAGCGCCCCCCCCACTTCCGTACCGGAGAACGCGGTGCAGCGGTGCTGCTGTTTGTCGCCTTGGTGGTCGCAGCGGCTATCGCGGCGACGGCGTCCATGATGATCGGCCGCCCGCAGTTCGCCGTGCAACAAGCCACTGGCACAGGGTTTGACATGACGGCGCTGCGCAAGGCGGTCGAAGCCCATGCTCTGGTGGTAGGCGGTGGAATCGTTGCTTGCCCGGATACCACTGGAGACGGGGTCGAGGATTGCACCGGAACGAATGAAGGCCCTGTTCCTTGGCGCACGATCGGCGTTACACAGCGGCAGGCCTCCGATGCCTGGGGGCAGGACGTTCGCATCATCGTTCCGGCATCTGGAACCCTGAGCCTTGTGCCGGCGCAGGGGGCGACCGAAAGCGCCTGTCACTTTATTCTTATCAGCAGCGGCGCAAACCGCGTGTGGGATTACGCTCCCGATCCTTTGGCCACCGCAAATACCGTCACGCTTACGGCGGTCGCTGCGTTGACCAGTCCCGCCGACACCGACATTGCCGTCTGCGGTAAGCTGGGGCAAGACAGCGCCGAGGACGAAACCCCTCCTGAGTCCGCCGAGGAAACCACTGTTTTTGATGGTCCTCCGGTCTCGTATGTCATGACCCAGGACACCACCAACAACATCGCGCCGCGTTTCAAGACGGCGCCCCACGCCGACTGGGCTGTCGGTGACGAAGTGCTGTACATCGGCGGATCGAGCAATTCTCCCGATACCTATGATCTGACGGCCGGGAACGTAGAGAAAACCGCGTGTGCGTGGTTTGAAGAGCCGTTCGATTTCACGACCCAGACCCTGCGCGGCTTCATCCGCTTTCAGTTCCTGCCCGGCGAGAGCGTGGCCACTCAGATCAAAAACACCGGTCAGGGCTTTGCCCTAATGGTCATTCCGGGCGACCGCGTCGTATCGTCAAGCACCTGCGGCAGCGCCAACGTCAACAACGCCTATGGGTTCAAAGGAATTCCCCGTCCTAAGTTCGCCCTGGAATTCGACATCTATCGAGACGGTTACGAGGGCGCCACCGACACCAATGGGCGAAACAACCCCCGGCCGGAGGGCAATCACGTCGCCCTTCTCAACCCATGGACCAATGACCACATTAGCCATGGCGGGTCGGAAAATCCGCCATGCCACACCTGGGGGGCCTATAACAATGGTCCGGCGCTCAACGGTTCGCGGGGGGCGTGTACTTATCCGCCGGGCAATCCCAGTGACTATGCCAGCGGGCAGGCCGAAGCCCGTCCGGCCCGCCATGTCGTCCGTCCGGCCCACTGGTTGGAAGACGGCCAGTATTTCGACACCGCCCTGAACCAGAACGCTGCCCAACCTTATGCCGTGCGGTTTGAATTCAAGCGGCTGTGCAATGCCGACTGCTCGGTTTGTGGGGTGGACGGCAACACCAATGTCCACGCCAAGGCGTGGGTGTCCTGTGATGGGTCCGTCACCACGCCAAACCTTGTGTCCAACTGCCCCACCATCAGCACGGCGTTACAGGATACCAACGCGCTGTATGGCGGCACCACGGACTACATGGTCAACCACTGCATGCCCGACCGTGGTCTGACCTTTGCCCAGTCCTTCGACACCGTGAAGGTCGGCATCGGGTTCAGTACCCTGGATTCGGCGGTCGCCCTGCTCCTTCACAGATTCGAGGTGAAAAGTGAGTGATCGCGCCGCCGGCCCGCAACGGGGCTTCACCCTGATCGAACTGGCCATCGTGCTGGCCATCGTCGGTATAATGACCGGTGGGGCGATGATGGGCCTGTCAGCCCTGCGTGAGAACACCAAACTTAAGGAAACCCATATCGCTCTGCGCGACGTGGAACACGCCCTGACCCTGTTTGTCATCCGTAACGGGCGGCTACCATGGGCCGACAGTAACCAGGATGGCACGGAGGACGCCAATCAGGCCGAGGGCACCGTTCCTTATACTGACCTGGGTTTGGGCGAGGGTGAGGTGATTGACGGCTGGGGCAATTATTTGCGCTATCGGGTGGACGGGGCCCTCAGTGCTGCTGCGGCCCTTCCTTGCACAGGGGCTCAAACCGGCTTTCCGGCTGCTGGCGGCGGAATAAATCTAATTGATCAGACAATAACCGCCATGCCGGTCGCCTACGCCATTGTTTCGCACGGCACCAATGGCTTGGGTGCGATCAATTCCAACGGGGTGCTAAACGATCTCGCGGTCTCGACGAATGAGCTTGCCAACACAAACGGCGACACCGACTTTCGCTCCGAGGGCCAGGCGGCGGACGGGTTCTACGATGACATCGTGACCGGGCGCACTGCCAGCCAGATCCTCCGCGATGGCGGCTGCCGCTTGGTTTCCCATCTGAAAGGTATCCCGCCGACAGACGACGACTGCATTCCCGTCAGTGTCTTCAGCAATGGGTTGAGCGCCACGGGGGATGGCGGCATCACGCTGTCAGGGAACCCCGACCTGAACAATCTGCCCAGTGATGTTCTTACCGGCTCGACCTTGGACAAGCCGAATTGGTCCAAGTACACGGATTACTCCGCATCGGGGTCCCCCGGCGAAAAGCTGGACGTTCCCACGGCCCCCGCGAACAGCAGCACCGACGACTACGTTGCCGGACAGTGGCCCGACGTCGACAGGACGTTGGACGCCAGTCACGACTTCCGGTCCTTGGAAATCAGGAGCAACGGCAGCCTGACCCTGAACAGCGATGGCAGCATGGTTCTGAACGTGGCGAACGACTTCGAGATCAAGCAGGGCCACCTCATCGTGAATGGCGATGTCACGATCTATGCGGATGATTTTCCCATCGGCGGCAGCTCCTCGATCACCGTCAACAACGGATTGCTGACAATTATTCTCTCGGGGGATTTCAGCGTCTCGGGGTCGGCAAGCGTCAACGCATCTGGAACGCCAGGCAACGTTCTGGTTCTGGCCGCCGGAGCAACCACGGTGGGAGGAAGCGGGAGGGTAAAGGGCTACGTCTATTCCGGTGGCGATGTGGATCTGAGCGGCAGCGCCAGCGTAACGGGCTCGGTCGCCGGCGACGGCGTCACGATGTCCGGCAGCGCAAGCGTGACCTATTCCGCCGATGCGCCGAGTTCCCTTTCGGATGATTGCTGAGGCTGAGGCTTTGGTTGGCAACCCCGTTGCACGGATGACAAGGGGATCGAAAGAGAAGTAGTCTCGGCCGTCGCGGGGGCAAGTCGGGAGGGTCCAAAACGGCGTGAAACCCCGCCAACGGCAGGCGGCGGCGAGCGATTGGTCAACAGGCCGGGTAAGACAGGGGCGCAAACCGCAATGAGGCTCCACTTCAGAGCAGTCGGCACAGGGGTATGGAGACGGGGGGCCTTTTTCACTGCCGCCTTGGTCCTTGTGGGTGCCGTTAATGCCCACGCCGCCCCCAATCCTGACGACGCCCTGCTGTGCCTGGACCCGGCCAGTCGCATCGAGCGGCAGCAGGGGCTGGAGCCCGGTGTGCTGACGGCCATCGCCTTGTCCGAGACCGGCCGGCGGACGCCTGAGGGCGGGTGGCGGCCGTGGCCCTGGACCATCAACGCCAACGGCACCGGCCATTACTTCAACACCCGCGACGAGGCCATTGCCGCCGTCCAAGCCTTCATGTTGCAGGGCATGACCAACATCGACATTGGCTGTATGCAGATCAGCCTGCACTGGCACAATCTGCAATTCCAGACTCTGGAGGACATTTTCGACCCGGTGTCCAACCTGACTTATGCGGCGCAATACCTGACTGACCTGCGGCTTCAGCATGGGTCGTGGGAACGGGCCGTGGGGTTCTACCATTCCTCGGACCCGCAGCGCCGGGCGGCTTATCTGCGCAAGGTCCTGGCGTACTGGCAGCGCGGCGCGTTGGCCGACGGTGCCGTGGTCACGGGGATCGAGGACTCGATCACCTATCGCGCCGCTCAGGCCATGGCCGAGGGCAAGACCAACGACGCCCTGGTGCTGTACCGCGAACACCTGACCGACCGCCCCGACGACCGCACCGCCCGCCTGGGCGAGGCCATGGCCCTGGAAGCCCTGGGCGAGGCCGAGTCCGCCGAAATGGCCTGGGAACGCCTGCTGGTCCTGGCGCCCGGCCATCCGCAGGCGGTGTTCCGGCTGGCCTCGGCGGCCCGCGCCCTGGACGACGGGGCGGCCGAAACGCGGGCGCGCACGTTGCTCGGCCTCGA
>LAEA01000273.1 GCA_000961745.1 Rhodospirillaceae bacterium BRH_c57
GACCAGGGCACCGCCGCCGCCGAAGCGTTCCTCGGCGTCGCCCTGCCCGACGTCGCCGCCTGGGCCGGCAAGGACCCGTTCGGCGTGTTCTGGACCGGCCCCGGCCAGTGGATGGTGGAGGCCCCGTTCGCCAGCCACGAGGACCTTGCAGCCCGGCTCAAGGACGCCGTGGGCGGGAGCGCCTCCGTCACCGAGCAGACCGACGCCTGGGTCCGCTTCGACGTGGAGGGCACCACCACCCTCGCGCTGTTCGAGCGCCTGTGCCTGCTGGACATATCCCGGCTGGCCGCTGGAACCGCCCACCGCACCACTGTCGAGCACTTGGGCTGCTTCGTCCTCTGCCGCGCGGCGGGTCGCAGCTTCAGCATCCTCGGCCCCCGCTCCTCGGCGGCCTCCCTGCATCATGCGCTGCTGACCGCGGCGCGATCCATTTCCTGAGAAAGAGGTTTCCCATGACCCTCCCGGAGCACCAGGCCACACGCCTGGATGGCAAAGCATTTGCCGCCGCCCTGCGCGAGCGGGTCGGCGGCCATGTCGCCCGCCTGAAGGCTGACCACGGCGTGACGCCTGGCCTTGCTGTCGTCCTGGTGGGCGCCGATCCGGCCAGCGAGGTCTACGTTCGCAACAAGGGCAAGCAGACGACCGAGGTCGGGATGCTGTCCTTCACCCACCGCCTGGACGCTGACACGCCGCAGGCCGCGCTTCTGGACCTTGTCGCCCACCTCAACGCTGATCCCACGGTGCATGGCATCCTGGTGCAGTTGCCCCTGCCCGCCCACATGGACGCCGAGGCGGTCATTGACGCCATCGCCCCGGCCAAGGACGTGGACGGCTTTCACGCCATCAACGTCGGCCGCCTCGCCACCGGGCAGAAATCCCTGGTGCCTTGCACGCCGCTGGGCTGCCTGATGATGCTCGACGACCTGCACGGCCCCGACCTGTCGGGCAAGTCCGCCGTGGTGGTCGGACGCTCCAACATCGTCGGCAAACCCATGGCCCAGCTCCTGCTGCGCCGCAGCGCCACTGTCACCGTCGCCCATTCCCGCACCGCCAACCTCAAAGAGGTGTGCCGGGGGGCCGACATTCTGGTCGCCGCCGTGGGCCGGGCCGAGATGATCCCCGGCGACTGGATCAAGCCCGGCGCCACGGTCATCGATGTCGGCATCAACCGAGTGACGCTGGAGGATGGCCGCTCCGTGCTGCGCGGCGACGTGGAGTTCGCTTCCGCCGCCCGCGTGGCCGGGGCCATCACTCCGGTTCCCGGCGGCGTCGGCCCCATGACCATCGCCTGCCTGCTGGCCAACACCCTGACCGCCGCCTGTCGGCAGCACCACTTGCCCGAACCCGAAGGACTGACGCCATGACGACCGTCTCCCCCGCCGCCACCCTGGCGCCTGCCGCCCTCACCCCGGCCCCCAACCGCTTCACCCTGACCGTGCGCTGCCCGACGACGCGCGGCATCGTCGCGGCCATATCCAACTACCTTGCGGACAGTGGCTGCAACATCACCGACAGCGCGCAGTTCGACGACCAGTTGACCGGCAGCTTCTTCATGCGGGTCAGCTTCTCCAGCCAGACCGGCGAGACCCTGGCCGATCTGCGCAACGGGTTCGCCCCCATTTCCGGGCAGTTCGGCATGGACCACACCTTCCACGACGACGCCGAAAAGACCAAGGTCGTCATCATGGTGTCCCGCTTCGGTCACTGCCTGAACGACATTCTTTACCGCTGGCGCATCGGCGCCCTGCCGATTGACATTGTCGGCGTCATCGCCAACCACCTCGACTATCAGAAGGTGGTTGTCAACCACGACATCCCGTTCCACTACATCCCGGTCACCAAGCAGAACAAAGCCGAGGCCGAGGCCCGCCAGATGGCCGTAATCGAGGATCTTGGTGCCGATCTGGTGGTGCTCGCCCGCTACATGCAAATCCTGTCCGACCAGATGTGCCAGAAGATGTCCGGCCGGATCATCAACATCCACCATTCCTTCCTGCCCAGCTTCAAAGGCGCCAACCCTTACAAGCAGGCCTTTGAGCGCGGCGTGAAGCTGATCGGGGCAACGTCGCACTACGTCACCGCCGACCTGGACGAAGGGCCGATCATCGAGCAGGACACGGTGCGCGTCACCCACGCCCAGTCGCCCGAGGACTACATCTCGCTCGGCCGCGACGTTGAAAGCCAGGTCCTGTCACGGGCCATCCACGCCCACATCCACAACCGGGTGTTCATCAACGGCACCAAGACGGTGGTCTTCCCGGCCAGTCCGGGGAGCTACGCCTCGGAACGCATGGGCTAAACTGCGGCTCCCAGGATCGCACCGGGGGATCGCAGGCGCCAGATGTCCTGGGTGAAGGCGGGGCGGCCGGCGACCAGGGTTGCGACGGCGTGCGGCACGGGGCCGGAGGGGTCCACTACCAGCAGGTCGGCCCTCAGCCCCCGGCCGACGCGGCCCCGGTCGAGGAGGCCTGCGGCACGGGCCGGGTTGGCCGACACCGTCGCCCACGCCTCGGCAAAGGAACACACGGACTGCCGCGCCGCCAGGAATGGAGCCTGGAGCAGGGACGGGTAATAGTAGTCCGACGTCAGAATGCTGCACGTCCCATCACCCAGCAGGTCGGCCGCCGACAGGCGCGCCGCATGGCTGCCGCCGCGCAGGACGTTTGGCGCCCCCATGATGACCGGGTTGCCCAGCGCCTGCCCATGCTCGGCGGTTTCGCGGGTGACCGGGAACTCGCACAGGGTACAGCCGATGTCGTGGTACCACTGCCGCATCTGCGGCGTCTCGTCATCGTGGGAGGCCATGACCACCCCGTTGCGCACCGCCTCGGCGGCCAGCCGCCGCACCGTCGCCGGAACCTCGCCCGCCCGCCCGGCCACCTGATCGAGCAAAGCGCGAAACGCGTCCGGCGCGAGGCCGGTGCGCTCGGCATACGGCCCCAGGCCACCGGGCTTGGCGGCCTTTTCCAGAATCATCGGAACATGGTCGTTGAAGGCCAGCAGGTCGATGCGGCCGTCACGCAGCCAGCCGGCGACCTCCTCGACAGCATCGAGGTTATAGATCTCGTGGCGCAAGTGAACCAGGGTGTCGCAAACCAGCCGCCCCCGCACCCGGTCAAGACACTCCAGGAAATCATGGGCCGCCGCCCGCCCGCGCAAACCGGGCTCCCACGACCACGTCAGGCCGTGAAAGGCCGTCGTGATGCCATTGGCGACCATCTGACGGTCGGTTTCCAGCAACGCCACATCCAGCGGAAAGGTCACGCCGGGACGCGGCATGATCTGTCGCTCAAAGGCATCCCCGTGCAGGTCGATGATGCCGGGCAGGAGCATCAGGCCATCGGCCTGCCACACCTCGGCCCGGTCAATAGCCGTGGTTGCCTCGGGTCCGATCGCGGCGATGCGGTCTTCGACGACCAGCACATCGACCTGTGCAAGCCCTTCATCCAGGAGCACGTCGGCCCCCCGCACAAGCAGCATAGTGCAATCCCTCAGGAGCCGTATTTGTCACAGAAAGCCGCGGCGTCCAGCGCGCGGAAATCCGGCAGCGCGGCAGTCAGACGGTCATGATCCCAGTCCCACCACGCCAGAGCCAACAGCGCCTCGCAGATAGCATCGGGGAAGCGTGGGCGCAGCGGTCGGGCCGGCACGCCGGCGACGATGGTGTAGTCGGGCACATCGTGCGTCACCACCGCATTGGACCCAATCACCGACCCGGTGCCGATACGCACCCCGCCCATGATCACCGCGCCGTGGCCCACCCACACGTCATGGCCGAGGGCCACCGGCCTGGACCGCCTCCACTCAAAGAAGGCCGGGTCGTCCTCGCCCATGCCGTACAGGCGCGAGCGGTACTGAAAATGATGCAGGCTGGCCCGCTCCATGGGGTGCTGGCCGGGGTTGATGCGCGCATGGGCGGCGATATTGGCAAACTTGCCAATGGTCGCGGTCATGATGTCGCTGTCGTTGACGACATAGGAATAATCGCCCATCACCGTGTCGATGACCTTGGTCCGCGCCCCGACCTCGCAATACCGCCCGAAGGTGGCATCCTTGACAATGGCGCTGGCGTGGATGAGCGGCGCCTCGCCCAGGGTGGCCGTGGCATAGTCGTTATCTTCAATCATGATAGAGCGGCGCCTCAGATGAACAGCTTGCGCAGCCGCTGTGAAGCGACGTCGAGCAGGCTGACCGAGATGATGATGATGATCATGACGGCGGCGGTTTCTGCGTAGTAGAAGCCGCGCACGTATTCCCACAGCACCTGACCGATGCCGCCGGCCCCGACGATGCCGAGCACGGTGGCCGAGCGCACGTTGCTTTCAAAGCGGTAGAGGGAATAGCTGACCCACAGGGGCAGGACCTGGGGGATGACGCCGAACACGACCTCTTGCAGCCATGATGCGCCGGTGGCCCGGATACCCTCGACCGGACGCGGGTCAACCGCCTCGACGGCCTCGGAGAACAGCTTGGCGAGGATGCCGGTGGTGTGGATGAACAGGGCCAGCACGCCCGCGAAGGGCCCCAGGCCGACGGCGACCACGAACAGCATGGCGAACACCATCTCGTTGATGGCGCGGAAGCTGTCCATGAGGCGGCGCATCGGCTGGCTGATGTACCATGGCACCAGATTTTCCGAACACAGAATGCCGAAGGGAATGGCCAGGACCACGGCCAGGACCGTGCCCCACAGGGCAATCTGGACGGTAATCACCATTTCCTCGACGTAGACGCGCCACTGGTGGAAGTCGGGCGGCATGAAGCCCTTGGCGAAGCTGACCATGTTGCCGGAGTACTCGATGAGTGCCCACGGGCGCATGTCCGCACCGTCCCACGACCAGGCGAGCAAGGCAAACACGATGCCCCAGCCCATGTAGTAGGCCAGCGACTGCTTCAGCGGTTGGCTGGGCGGCGCAGGGACATGGCCATTGGCGGCCGACGGTTGCGTCGTCATTGCATCTTATCCCGGAAAAAAAGACCGGCGCCCCATCCCACAGCGGGAGTTGGAGCGCCGGCTCTTAAAAGGTGATTACATGCCGAGCTTGGCAGCGGCGGTGTTCAGGTCGGCAAGCTTGGCGTCGATCTCGGCCAGCTTCTTTTCCTTGTCAGCCGCGTTCATGTGTTCGTCGGTGGCGATCTTGGCGCGATCCTTGAACAGGGCGAGCTGGCGGATGGGGACGAGCTGGTTGTCGGACGACGGGTTGAACGGCGCCCACTGGAGGGCCTCCAGAATGTCGGTGGAACGGGCCACTTCGTCAGCCGTGCCCATGCGGCCGTAGCTCATGAAGAACTTGTAGATCTTGGCCTTGTCGGCCTCGTCCAGGTTGGAACGCCACACGATCGGGTCGGCGGGGATCAGCGGCGAACGCCACAGAACCTTGATCTGCGAGGCGATTTCCGGGGCCTTGATTTCCATGCGGCGCAGGTTTTCGGTATTGTTGGTGGCGACATCGACCTGCTTGTTGGCGGCAGCCATCAGGTTGGTCTCGTGGTTGGCGTTGCGGACCGTCTTGAAGCAATCCTTGGGGTCCACGCCGTTCTTGGCGAACACGTAGTAGGACGGCACCAGGAAGCCCGAGGTCGAGTTCGGATCGCCGTAGCCGAGGTTCAGGGACCCGTCGCACTTCAGGACGTCCTGAAGGCTATTCAGCGGGCTGTCCTTGTGGGTGACCAGCAGCGACCAATAGCCGGGGTTGCCTTCGGCATCGACGGTCTGGGCGAAGATCTCGCCACCGGCCCGGTCAACGGCTTCCATGGCCGACTTGTTGCCGTACCAAGCGACATCGACCTTGTCGAACCGCATCCCTTCGATGACGCCGGCATAGTCGGGCGCGAAGAAGGCGTTCACCTTCATGCCCAGGGCCTTTTCCATGTCGTCCAGGAACGGCGTCCAGATGGACTTCAGGTTCTGGGTCGATTCGGTCGAGATGATGCCGAAATTCAGTTCCTTCAGGGGCTCGGCCTGAGCCGGCACGGTGAAGGCGGTCACAGCCAGGGCGGCCGCAGCAAAAGCTTTGCGGAACATGCGGGTAGTCTCCAGTTAAAGGGGATCAGGCACTGGCCGCGAAGGCGAAGACCGGGGCAGAAAGCCCGGCGTCGTCGTCTTCTTCATCGCGGCGGGCGGCGGACCGACCGAGGATGAGTTCCTCGCTGTCGGCGCCATAAAGCTCATGGAGGAAGTCCGGGGTCAGATCGGCCGAGGGGCCGTCGAACACCACCTGGCCATCGCGCATGGCGATCGTGCGCGGGCAGTATTTGATCGCGTAGTCCACCTGATGCAGGGACACCAGGACGGTGATGCCGTCCTCGCGGTTGATGGTCGCCAGTGCGTCCATGACCCTGCCGGATGATGCCGGGTCGAGCGAGGCGATGGGCTCGTCGGCCAAAATGACCTGGGCCTGCTGGACCAGGGCGCGGGCAATGGCGGCGCGCTGCTGCTGACCACCCGACAGGGTCGAGGCGCGCTGTGCGGCGGCTCCGGCGATGCCGACTCGGGCCAGGGCCTGCATGGCGCGGAATTTCTCGTCACGGCGGAACAGCCCGAGGGTGCCGCGCCAGCCGGGAATGCGGCCCAGCGTGCCAAGCAGAACGTTGGTCAGCACGCTCAGGCGATTGACCAGATTAAACTGCTGGAACACAAAGCCAAGCTCGGCCCGAATGCAGCGGCAGTTACTGTCGATACGGCCATGGCTCTGAACGGTCTTGCCCAGGACCCGGACGCTGCCGGCTCCCCGGTTGCCGGCGGTCAGGCCGCTGATGTGACGCAGCAGGGTAGACTTGCCCGAGCCGGACGCGCCGATCAAGGCGACCATCTCCCCCCGGTCAATGCGCAATGAGACGGCGTCGAGCGCCTTGGTATCCTTGCGAAAGCTTTTGCTGAGGCCGGAAACCTCAATGGCGAATGTCGCGGCGGCCATCGGCTGGGCCTCCTTCATCCAGGGTTCAAATCTGGATCAAGGGTATACGCACAAAGCCGCGACTCTTTCATTTCGAGACAGTGAAGTTTCGATTACAACAGATTCCGTACTTCACACAGACAAGAAACAGCAAACTATACCAATACTAATTACGTCTACTCGTAACGTACCAACCCATGCAGCCGGGGGCATCGCCGGGCCGCTAATGCTCGAAAACGACCTGAACCCAGTCGCTTGCCCACCGCGTGACGCCAAATTCCACGGGCACCCCATCAGGGTCCACGTTCAGCCCTTCGGTGACAAGAACAGGACGGTTGCGCGGTTGGCGCAGCGTGTCGGCGTCCGCCGTGCTGGGCATCCGGGCGATCACGCGGGTGCTTTTGCGGACGTAATCAGCGACTCCGAAATGCGCGAGGCAGGCGCTGATTGATCCGGTCTGCTCGAACACCGCCCCGATGCCGGCAAAGCGTGGCGGGAAGAAGTGGTCGGAGACGCTGATGCAGTAGCCGTCCGCCTCCCCGGTCTTAAGCATCCGCACCACCGGCGAGCCTTCCGGCACCGCCAGGGCCTTGGCGACCTTGGCCGAGGCCGGCACCGTGTCCTCGCCCAGCATCCGCCCCTGGGCCGACCGACTCTGGCGGCCCAGGTTCTCGGTGAAGCGCGTGCGGGCGCCAACGGCATAGTCGATAACGTGTTCGTGGACGAACGTGCCGCGCCCTTGCTCGACCCGCAGCAGCCCCTTTTCCTCCAGTTCCGACAACGCCCGGCGCACGGTGTGGCGGTTGACGCTGAACCGTTGGGCAAGCTGGAGTTCTGTGGGGATTTGGTCGCCGGGAGCCCAGGTTCCCTGCGCTATCTCGTCTTCGATGACCTTCTGGATCTGCCGCCACAGCGCCACGCCCGCGCCGCGTGAATGGTCGATATCGGCCATGGGGCCACCTCCTCGAAGAGTCCGCAACAGAAGTTTAACCGGACGGCCCTTGTTGGGCAGCCTGGAGCGGACTATAAGTTGGTCATGTTTAGATGTCTAGACAAATCGCAGGGTCATCCAGTCGCCCTGCCCCCAGTCGCCTCAGCGAGGACACCATGACCGACACCCCCGCCCCTTCGCCTGACATCGCTGCCCGGCAGCGCTGGATGGGGATCCTGGCCGAGGCCAGCCCGGCCGCCCTGGAAGACGCCTTGACCCGTCTGGGTGCCCTGCCCCCCCATGACACCCTGCGGGCGCCCGAGGTCGGCTCGGCGCTGGTGCGGGGCCGCGCCGGGGGGACCGGGGCGCCGTTCA
>LAEA01000046.1 GCA_000961745.1 Rhodospirillaceae bacterium BRH_c57
GTCCCTGCCCCACGCCGTCAACCGCGACCAGCCGCGCACCGATGCCGAAACCCCCGCCCTGGCCGCCGCCCTCCAGGCCCGCGGCCATACCGTGCGGGTAACCGACATGACCAGCGGCTTGAACCTGATCACCGTTGCTCCTAACGGTCGGCTGACCGGCGGGGCCGACCCACGCAGGGAAGGCGTGGCGCTGGGGGAATGATGCCAACACCCCTCGGCAACGCGACCTTTGGGTTTCCGCTTGCGCGGAGGGCAGCAGACCGTACCAACGAGAAAACCGCCCGCCCCGGTATCCCAGGGCGGGCGGCTGGTCTTGAGCCGGTGTTCGGCGAGGCTTAGGCGGTGGCCTTGTCCTCGACGGCGGTGGTCACCGGGACGTCCAGCTTGTTGAGCATTTCCTTGGGCACGATCTGCCAGAACTTGCCGACTTCCCGCTTCCAGTTGACCAGCAGGCGTTCGGCAAAGCGCGAGTGCGTCTCGGCCACATGCTCTTCGATCAGGGACTTGAGCATTTGCTCGTAGTGCGGAACCTCGATGCGCTGCCAGATGACGGCCTCGGGGTTGACGCGGTGCTCGAACAGGCCGTCCTCGTCGTAGATGAAGGCCATGCCGCCGGTCATGCCGGCCCCGAAGTTGGCGCCCACCTCACCGAGGATGACCACCGTGCCGTTGGTCATGTATTCGCAGCCGTTGGAGCCGCAGCCCTCAATCACCACCTGGGCGCCCGAGTTGCGCACCGCGAAGCGCTCCCCGGCCTGACCGGCGGCAAACAGCTTGCCGGCCGTGGCACCGTACAGGACGGTGTTGCCGATGATGGTGTTGTCGTTGGACTTCAGCGGGCTGGACACCGACGGCCGGACCACGATGGTGCCGCCCGACAGACCCTTGCCGACATAGTCGTTGGCGTCCCCGAACACTTCGAGCTTGAGGCCCTGCACGGCAAAGGCGCCCAGGGACTGGCCGGCCGAGCCGCGCAGGCGCACGGTGATGTGGCCGGGCTGGAGGGTGCTCATGCCGTACTTCTTGACGATCATGTGCGACAGCTTGGTGCCCACGGCGCGGTGGGTGTTGCGCACGTTGTAGGTCAACTGCATCTTCTCGCCGTCTTCCAGGGCCGGCTGGGCGTCCTGGATCATCTGGGCGTCGAGGGTTTCCATGACCTCGTTGCGGCCGACCACGGTGTTGACCGTGGGCAGGCCCCCGGCGTCGGCCTGGACCAGCAGTGGGTTGAGGTCGAGGTCGTCGAGGTGCGAGGCGCCCCGGCTGACCTGATGCAAAAGGTCGGTCCGCCCGATCACCTCGTTGAGCGACGAGACGCCCAGCTCGGCCAGGATCTGGCGCACTTCCTCGGCCAGGAAGGTGAACAGGTTGACCACCTTCTCCGGCGTGCCGACGAACTTCTGGCGCAGGGCGTCGTCCTGGGTACACACGCCCACGGGGCAGGTGTTGGAGTGGCACTGGCGGACCATGATGCAGCCCATGGCGATCAGGCTGGTGGTGCCCAGGCCGTATTCCTCGGCGCCCAGCATGGCGGCGATGACCACGTCGCGGCCGGTCTTGAGGCCGCCGTCGGTGCGCAGCAGGACCTTGTGGCGCAGACGGTTCAGGGTCAGCACCTGATGGACCTCGGACAGGCCCATTTCCCACGGCAGGCCGGCGTACTTGATCGAGGTCTGCGGCGAGGCCCCGGTGCCGCCCGAATGGCCGGACACCAGGATGCAGTCGGCCTTGGCCTTGGCCACGCCAGCGGCAATGGTGCCGATGCCCGAGCGCGACACCAGCTTCACCGTGACCCGCGCCTTGGGGTTGATCTGCTTGAGGTCGTAGATCAACTGCGCGAGGTCTTCGATGGAATAGATGTCGTGGTGCGGCGGCGGCGAAATCAGCATCACGCCGGGGGTGGAGTGGCGCAGCTTGGCGATCTCGACCGTGACCTTGAAACCGGGAAGCTGGCCGCCCTCGCCGGGCTTGGCGCCCTGGGCCACCTTGATCTCGATTTCACGGCACTGATTGAGGTATTCGGCGGTGACGCCGAAGCGGCCCGACGCCACCTGCTTGATGGCCGAGTTGGCGTTGTCGCCGTTCGGACGCGGGCGGTAGCGCGACGGATCCTCGCCGCCTTCGCCGCTGTCGGACTTGGCGCCGATGCGGTTCATGGCGATGTTGAGGGTGCCGTGCGCCTCGGGCGACAGGGCGCCCAGCGACATGGCCGGGGTGACAAAGCGCTTGCGGATTTCGGTGACCGATTCGACCTCGTCCAGGGACAGGGTGCTGTCAGCCCGCTTGAAGTCCAGCAGATCCCGCAGGTTGATCGGCGGCAGGGCGCGCAGGCCATCGGAGTAGCGCTTGTACAGCGAGAAGCTGTCGGTCGCCACGGCGGCCTGCAGGGTGTGGATGAGGTTGCCGTCGAACGAGTGCGGCTCACCCGAATGGCTGCGCACGCGATAGAACCCACCGACCGGCAGCACGGCGGCGGTGGTGCCGAACGCCTTCTTGTGCTGGGTCAGGACCTTGTGCTGGATGCCGGCCATGCCGATACCCGAAATGCGCGACGGCATGCCGGGGAAGAACTCGGCAACCAGCGAGCGCGACAGGCCGATGGCCTCGAAGTTGAGGCCGCCACGGTAGGACGACACCACCGAAATGCCCATCTTGGACATGATCTTGCGCAGGCCGTCGTCGATGGCCTTCTTGAAGTTCTTGAGGCCGTCCTCAAGGCTCAGAGCGCCGAACAGGCCCCGGCGGTGACGCTCGGCGACGGCTTCTTCGGCGATGTAGGCGTTGACCGTGGTCGCCCCGACGCCGATCAGCACGGCGAAGTAATGGGTGTCCAGGCACTCGCCCGACCGCACGTTCAGGCTGGTGAAGGTGCGGAGCTGCTGCTTGATGAGGTGCGTGTGAACGGCGCCGGCAGCCAGGATCATCGGCATCGGCGCGCGGTCGGCGGTGACCTTCTCGTCGGTCAGGATGATGTGCGTGCAGCCGCCGCGCACGGCGTCCTCGGCTTCCTGCTGGATGCGCGTGATGGCGTCCCGCAGGGCATTTTCCGCCCCGCCGTTGCCGCAGCCGTCGATCCCGAAGGTGCAATCGACGATGGCCGCCGTGTCCTTCATGGTGGCGCGCATGGCGCGGTGCTCGGCGGTGGTCAGCACCGGGCTTTCAAGCTGCAACAGCTCGCACTGGCTGGCATCCTCGTCGAGGATGTTGCCGAGGTTGCCCAGGCGGGTGTTCAGGCTCATCACCCGCGTTTCACGCAGCGGGTCGATGGGCGGGTTGGTCACCTGGCTGAAGTTCTGGCGGAAGAAGCAATGCAGGCCACGGTACTTGTCCGACAGCACGGCCAGCGGGCCGTCGTCGCCCATGGACCCGATGGCCTCCTTGCCGTCCTCGATCATGGGATGGAGGATCAGCTCCATGTCTTCCATGGTGTGGCCGTAAGCCAACTGGCGGCGGCGCAGCGTCTCGACGTCGAGTTCCGGCTCGGCGGCGCGGCTTTCCTTGATGAGGCTATCGAGCACGGTGACCCGCTCGGTCCACTTGCCGTAGGGCTGGCGGGCGGCGAGCATGTCCTTGGTCTCGATGTCGCGGTAGAAGCGGCCTTCCTGAAGGTCCACGGCGATGCACTCGCCGGGGCCGACGCGGCCCTTCTCGGTGACCTCGGCCTCGTTGACGCGGACCATGCCGGTTTCGGACCCGACGATCAGCAGGCCGTCGGTGGTCATGGTGTAGCGCAGCGGGCGCAGGCCATTGCGGTCGAGGCCGGCGATCATCCAGCGGCCGTCGGTGGCGCAGATGGCGGCCGGGCCGTCCCACGGCTCCATGACGCAACTGGTGTAGGCGAACAGCGCACGATGCTCATTCGGCATGGTGGCGTTCTGGACGATGGATTCGGGGATCAGCATCGCCTTGACCATCGGCGCCGGGCGGCCGGCGCGGACCATCAGTTCGAACACGGCGTCGAGGGCGGCCGAGTCGGAGCCGTGCGGCTGCACGATGGGCTTGAGGTCGTCGATGCGCTCGCCGAACACCTCGCAGGCCATGCGGGTTTCGTGGGCCTTCATCCAGTTGACGTTGCCGGTCAGCGTGTTGATCTCGCCGTTGTGGGCAAGGGTGCGGAACGGCTGGGCCAAGCGCCACGTCGGGAAGGTGTTGGTCGAATAACGCTGGTGATAGATGGCGAACGACGACACGAAGCGGTCATCGCGCAGGTCGGGATAGAACACATCGAGCTGTTCGGCCAGGAACATGCCCTTGTAGATGATCGACCGGCACGACAGCGAGCAGATGTAGAACTCTGAGATGTTGTCGGCCAGGGCGCGCTTTTCCATGCGCCGGCGCAGCACGTAGAGGTCTGTCTCGAACTGTTCGTCGGACACGCCCTTGGTGTTGGCGATCATGATCTGTTCGATCTCGGGGCGGGTGGCGTTGGCCTTTTCCCCGATCACGTCGATGTTGACCGGCACTTGGCGCCAACCGTGGATGGTATAGCCGTAGTGCAGGATCTCGGACTCGACCAGGGTGCGGCAGCGCTCCTGGGCGTCCATGTCGTTCTTGGGCAGGAACACCATGCCCACGGCCAGACGGCCCGAGCCGATCTGGTGGCCGGTGCGGCTGACGTGTTCCTTGAAGAACTCCTGCGGGATCTCGACGTGGATGCCCGCGCCGTCGCCGGTCTTGCCATCGGCATCGACGGCGCCCCGGTGGAACAGCACCTTCAGCGCCTCGATACCGGCCTCGACCACCGCGCGGCGCGGCTTACCGTCGAGCGCGGCGACCATGCCGACGCCACAACTGTCGATTTCCTGCGCCGGGGAATAGAGGTGGCCGGCTTCGAGCGTGGCCGCGTTGGCCTTCCAGTTCTCGACGAACTGCTCACCCGATTCGATCTGATCGAACTTGTTGATCTCGGTCATGTGACAATCCTTCGATTTACTGGGCCGCGACCAGGGAACCCTGGCTGGCCTTCACGTTCAGATAGCGCCCGATGGCGGCGGCGGCATCGCGGCCGTCGCGGATGGCCCACACCACCAGCGAGGCACCGCGCACGATGTCTCCGGCGGCGAACACGCCATCCATGGCGCTCATCAGGGTGCGCGGATTGGTCTTGATGGTGCCCCAGTCGGTAACCTTCAGGGCGTCCTGGCCGAACAGGCCGGGCAGGTCCTCGGGCTCGAAGCCGAGCGCCTCGATCACAAGGTCGGCCGGCACGGTGAAGGCCGAGCCGTCGATGGGCTGCGGCTTCTGGCGGCCCGAGGCATCGGCCACGCCCAGGTGCATCCGAATGGACCGCACGCCGGTGACGCGGTTGCCGGTGCCGTCGTTGAGCAGGGCCTCGGGGGCGGCCAGCCATTCGAACTCGACGCCTTCTTCCTCGGCGTTGGCCACTTCGCGCTGCGAACCGGGCATGTTGTCGCGGTCGCGACGGTACAGGCACTTGACCGACTTGGCGCCCTGGCGGATGGCGGTGCGCACGCAGTCCATGGCGGTGTCACCGCCGCCGATGACCACGACGTCCTTGCCGTTGGCGTTCAGGGTGCCGTCCTCATAGGCCGCCACGCTGTCGCCCAGGCTCACCTTGTTGGAGGTGATGAGGTAGTCGAGCGCCTTGTGGACGCCGGTCAGGCCGGCGCCGGGAATGGTCAGGCGGCGGGCCTTGTAGACGCCGGTGGCGATCAGCACGGCGTCATGCTTGGCCTGCAACGCGTCAAAGCTGATCGTGCCGCCGATGTCGCTGTTAGGATGGAAGTGCACGCCGGCCTCTTCGAGCAGGGCGACGCGGCGGGCGATGACGTCCTTTTCCAGCTTGAAGCCGGGGATGCCATAGACCATCAGGCCGCCGATGCGGTCGTAACGGTCGTAGACGTGGACCTGGAAGCCCTGCTTGCGCAGTTCCTCGGCCGCCGCCATGCCGGCCGGACCGCCGCCGATAATGCCGACCGACTCGGTGCGTTCGACTTCCGGCTTGACCGGCTTCACCCAGCCCTTTTCCCAGGCGGTGTCGGTGATGTACTTTTCCACCGCGCCGATGGTCACCGCGCTGTGGCGTGACTGTTCGAGCACGCATGAGCCTTCGCACAGGCGATCCTGCGGGCAGATACGGCCGCACACCTCGGGCATGTTGTTGGTCGCCGAGGAAATGGCGTAAGCTTCCTCAAGGCGGCCGCTGGCGGTCAGCATCAGCCAGTCGGGGATGTGGTTGCCCAGCGGACAATGGATCTGGCAGAACGGAATACCGCACTGCTCGCAGCGCGACGCCTGGTCGCCCGCCCGCTCGGCCTCGAAGCCAGCATAGATCTCGTCGAAGTCCTGGCGGCGGGTGTCCGCAGGACGTTTGTCCGGCATCTGCTGCTCAAGGCGGGTGAACTGGAGCATCTTGGACGACATGCGTCGGCCTCCTCGTCAGTCGCTTCTACGGCCAATACCTACCATGGGGTCTGCACTGTTGAGGGTCCGGTATAAGGCTGGAAGCCGCATTCCTCAAGGGAAAAGCGGCAAATAGGTCATGTTTGTTTACCAATTTTTGCCAACCCGGCAGAAAGCAAGGGCCACAGCCCGGTCGTCGGCCTCTCATATAGTAACGTTTTGTTTACTATATACCTTTGGGCGGCCTCCACGCCTTATGACGGGTCACCTTCTTGCCTCTTGGGCCGAGGCCTCCACGATGCTATGAAATGGCTTCCGCCACGCCCGAGAGCCGCCGAGAGCCGATCGTGACACTCATCCAGATCGTCGTGCTTGCCCTGGTCCAGGGCATCACCGAATTCCTGCCGGTCAGTTCGTCCGGCCACCTTATCCTGGTTCCCATCGTCGCCCAATGGCCCGACCAGGGCCTGGCCATGGACGTCGCGGTTCACGTCGGGGCGCTGGGCGCCGTTCTGGTCTACTTCTGGCGCGACGTATGGACGATGGCGGCCGGTCTGGGCCGCCAGATCCAGGGCCGCAGCGATGCCGGCGCACGGATGTTCTGGCAGGTGGTGCTGGGCACCATCCCGGTGGTGATCGCCGGCTTCGCCCTCAAGACCATGGACGCCAGCGACGGCCTGCGGACGGTGGCGGTGATCGGCTGGGCCATGCTGGTCGGCGGCATCATTCTGTGGCTGGCCGACCGCTACTGCATGCGGGTCAAGACGCTGGCCCACCTGCCCTATGGCGAGGCGTTGATTATCGGGCTGTCGCAGGTGCTGGCCCTCATCCCCGGCATGTCGCGCTCGGGCATCACCATGACGGCGGCCCGCGCGCTGGGCTACGAACGGCCGGAAGCGGCGCGGTTCTCGCTGCTGCTGTCGATCCCGACCATCCTCGCGGCCGGCCTGCTGCTCGGCCTGGAGGTCTATGAAAGCGGGGATGCGGCCCTGACCGAAGCCGCGCTGATCGGTGCCGGGCTGGCCTTCGTCTCGGCCCTGGTCGCCATCACCGTGATGATGGCCTGGCTCAAGCACGCCAGTTTCACGCCGTTCGTGCTCTACCGCATCGTACTCGGCGTGGTGCTGCTGGGCGTGGCCTACGGCGGGATGGCCTGAGGCCTGGGACGACGGAGACCTTGCGGGAAAGAAGACCTGGGCGCTGCCGACCCGCCAAAGGCCAAGCGGCCCTTGGAACCCATGAGGGTTCCTGAACCTCCTCTTGCGCCGCGCGCAGATACTGTCGCCTTTTGATGCGCTGCGCGCGGCTTGTTCCCGCTTGGAGCAAGCCCCAAACCTCCCCTTCTTTTTCAAGAAACAAGAGAGGTCTGGAGCGTCGCTCCAGGCTGGTGGCAGCCATCCGCGAAAGCGGATAAAGAAGCGCCCAGCCTTGACCCTGCCCCCCTCAATGCACGCTGGCGGGTTCCATGTCGTGCTGGACGATGGCCGCGAAGGCCAGATCGCGGGTCGGGGCCTGGCCGATTTCCTGGCCATCGGCGCTGTGGATGGACCACAGGGCCTCGCCGTCCTGTACGGAGGCCCGCACATAGGCGACGTGTTCCAGCCCGAGTTCGGAAAGGTCGTGGCTGGAAACACTCTCGGCATCGCTGCGATGCATGGTGTTCATGGGTTTACCCCCTCCGTTAGCGCCGGTCTTGCCGGTCATCCGGCGAGACATCGATGGTCTGGCCGCCGTCTGTCTTGCCGGTGCGGCCGGTCTTGATCTGGATTTCGCGAACCACGGGTTCGGGCATGGGGCGCTCCAGGTCGATATGGAGCAGGCCGTTGTCCAGCCGGGCGCCCATCACCTCGATACCCTCGGCCAGCACGAAGCTGCGCTGGAACTGGCGCGACGCGATGCCACGGTGCAGGAATACACGTTCGGCCTCGTCGTTGCGGTGGCGGCCGCGAATGACCAACTGGTTGTCCTCGGTGGTGACCGTAAGATCGTCGTCCGAGAACCCTGCCACGGCCAGCGTAATGCGCAGACAGGTTTCGCCGGTCTGCTCGATATTGTACGGCGGGTACCCTTCGGCCGACGTCTTCGCCGCCCGGTCGAGAACCCGTTCAAAATGGTCAAAACCCAAAAGGAGCGGGCTGTTGAACATGGACATCCTGGACACAGGAACACCTCCTTGAGAGCGTATCCGCTGTTGCGTGGGCCCGACCCTGCGGCGCCCGGTGAAGTCCGCCGCCCCGAAACGGCATCGGCGACAGTGGACCTTTTAAATCTCGTGCGAATGATACCATCCGTCAAGCCTCTGCCCGCGCCCGCAGGTCCCAGGTGACAGGATTTGCGGACCCTGGCACCATGCCGGCCATGAGCGGACCCGTTCCAGACCCACCCGAGAGCCTGCCGCCGCCGTCCTTCGCGGCCGAACTGGGGCGCGCGTTGTTTCCCGGCGCCAGCGGCCTCGATCCTGCCGCCCTGGCCCGCATCGCCTGCACCTACAACGAGACGCTACGCCGCGCCGGAACCACCCCCAACAGCGTGCTGTGGCAGAACCGGGCCAGCCAGGTGCTGCGCTTTCGCAAGCTTCTGAAGGTTTTGGGCGACGACGCGGCGCGACCGGGGCTGGTGGTCAACGACCTGGGCTGCGGCTATGGCGCCCTATTCGACCACATACGGCGCAAGAAGTTTCTCAAGGGCGGCCGCTACATCGGCATCGACCTGTCGCCGGACATGGTGGCAGCGGCGCGACTCCGTCATCGCAAGGACCAGCGGGCGACCTTCGTGTGCGCCGCCGAGGCCACCGAGGACGCCGACTACTCCTTCGCCTCGGGCACCTTCGGGTTGATGATGGAGGAAACCTATCCGGCGTGGGAGGCCTATGTCCGCGACTGCCTGCGCCAGCTGGCCGCGCGGTCGCGGCACGGCATGGCGTTCAACATGCTCGACCGGCGCGGGACCGACGCCCGCCATACCTTGTACTACGCCGATCCGGCCGACTACCTGGAGTTCTGCCGCGAGGAGCTGGGCGCGCAGGTGACCATCCTTGACACCTACACGCCCTATGACTTCACCATCCTGTGCCGTTTCGACGGCCGCACACCGCCAGCCGGGCGGGCCGCGCCCCGGACCCTCAGGTGGTGGAACAGGTGGCTGCCGTGGCCCGGATGATGCGCACCACCGAGGCGACGCCATTGCGCCGGTTGGGACTGATGTGCTGGTCAAGTTCCAGGCGGGCCAGTTCGGCGTCGGCATCGACGGCCAGGATCTCCGACGGCGTCTTGCCGGAAAACACGATCAGCAGGACGGCCAGCAGGCCGCGCACAATGTGGGCGTCGGAGTCGGCATGAAAAACCAGGATGGGCTCGCCGCCGTTGGCCGGCGGGTGGATCTCGGAAGTCAGCCACACCTGGCTCATGCAGCCTTCGACCTTGTTGGCGGGCACCTTGGCGGCCTCGGGCAGGGGGTCCATTTTTTTGCCGAGGTCGATGATGTAGCGGTAACGATCTTCCCAGTCGTCGAACAGGGAAAAGTTGTCCGCCAGTTCATCAATGTCCAGTGTGGGGCTCAGTGCGGGATCCATGGCCCGTGGTGTCCTTCCTCGTCGATGCCGCCGCGTGGGCTGCTGTCCAACCCTTCATATAAACGCTGACGGCGGCCGGGGAAAGATGCGGGTGGATCCGCTCAGTCCTGGCTCAGCCCCGGCCGGGCTTGCTGGGGTCCTGCGGGGAAATCGGGTCGCTGGCCGGGAAGGTGTCCTCAAGCGCGTCGTCGAGGCATTCCTCCTGGTGTTCCCGCGTTTCCCCACCAGCCTTGTTCTTGTGGTCCTTGTCCTTCTTTTCGTTGCCTTTCTGGTCTTTCTTGACCTTTTGTTCGGCGTTTTCGTTGTCGGGCTTGGGCGCGTGGTCGGACATGCGAAAACCTCCCCATAAAGAGCGGTGGGCTCTGTCACAAACGGGAAGGGGAGGGCGTGCGTTGCGAACGCCTCAGGACTTGCCGCGCGCGGCCGCCTGGATTTCGACGATGCGGGCTTCGATGGCGTCGATGGCCTGGCCCAGGCGGGCCAGACGCTCTGCTTCCTCGCCCTCGGTCAGGCGGCGGGCCAGCAGGCCGTGGAACAGACGGGCCGCCTGCACCGGCTGTCGCAACTCGTGCAACATCTCGCGCAGGGCCTTGTGGTCGAGGGGTGCCCCGGCGCTCCCTCCGTCCAGCCGGCGGCGCAGGGCGGCGTTCTCTTCTTCAAGAGTGCGCAAACGGACGGAAAGATCTTCGCTGCTGGTCACTGTTCCTCTCCCTCGCCGCAGAATTCCCTAAGTTCATGGCGCGCGCAATCTTCAAATGCCCCTTCAACAGTATGAGGGTCTTTGCAGATGGCAACCGGATGCAGGGGCCACCTTGTGCGGCCCCCCGCCCATCCCGTACACTCCGCACCGCCGAGTCCCGGCACAGAACATCCAATAGAGGCGCAAGGCATGGATGACGTGAAGTTCATCGACCTGACCAAGACGGTGGCCCTGGTCGAAGAGCAGTCCTACGAGGCGTGGCGGGAGGTCCTGTCGAGCAAGGGCTTCATCCACGGCAAGAACACCGCCCAGGTCGAACAGAAGCTGGCCGCCCGTCTGGGCGTGCGCCACGCCATCTGCTGCGCCAATGGTACCGACGCCCTGGTGATGGGCCTGATGGCCGCCGGTATCGGCAAGGACGACTGGGTGGCGGTGCCCAACCTGACGTTCTGGGCCTCGGCCGAGGCGCCGGCGATTCTCGGCTGCAACATCGTGCTGATCGACGTCGGTGCCGACCTGCACCTGGATTTCGACGCCCTCAAGGCGGCCGCCAAGGCGCATCCGCTCAAGGCCTGCGTACTGGCCAACCTGTTCGGCTGGGCGTCCACCGCACTGGCCGACATCCGCGCCTTCTGCACCACCGAAGGCATCGCCCTGATCGAAGACGGCGCCCAGTCGTTTGGTGTCGCGGTCGATGGCCGCCCGGTCTATGCCAATGCCCAGGTGTCCACCCTCAGTTTCTATCCGGCCAAGGTGATCGGCGGCTGCATGGACGGCGGCGCCGTGATGACCAACGACGACGAGCTGGCCAAACGCCTGCGCTCCATCGCCAACCACGGCCGGGCCGAGCATTATTCCTATGCCCACGTCGGCATGAACTCGCGCATGGCCGAGTTGAACGCGGCCTATCTGACCCGCCTGCTCGACCACGCCGACACCATCCTGGACGGCCGGCGCGAAGCGTTTGCCGCCTATCAGGCGCGGCTGTCGGACGTGCCCGGCCTGACCTTCCACGGCGTGCCCGCCGGGCAGACCGGCAACGGGTACCTGACCATGCTGACCCACGACACCCTGAGCGGCGACGACATGGTCGCCAAGCTCAAGGCACGCGGCATCTTCTGTGGCCGGGTGTATCCCGAAACCATGGACATGCAGCCGCCCGGCAAAGCGTGGACCCGCTTTGGCGACCTTTCCCGCAGCCGGGCCCTGAGCCGCGCCCTGTTCTCCCTGCCGCTCTACTACGGTATTGAACCGGCTGCCGTGCAGCATGTCTGCGACACCCTGATCGACGTACTGAAAACCGAGGGGAACGCCTGATGTATCGCGCCGCCCTGATTGGCCTGGGACACATGGGCCGTCACCACATGCGGGTCCTGAACGAGCACCCGGAGTACGAACTGTGCGCCGTGGTGGACCCGCAGACCCAGCAGTTACCCCCCGCCGTTACCGCGCCGCTGCTGGCCGACATCAGGCAGCTTGACCTGGAGGCGCTGGACGTCATCGTGATCGCCGCGCCGACCGCCAGCCACCTGGACGTCATGCGCGCCCTCAGCCGCTTCAAGGGCCATGTGCTGATCGAAAAGCCGGTGTGCGAGACGGTGGCCGAAGGCGTTGCCCTCCGCGAGTTGTTCGACACCGACCGCCTGCGCGTCGGCCACGTCGAACGGTTCAACCCGGTGGTGGTCAAGCTCAAGGAGGTCCTGCGGGCCGGGCACCTGGGCCATGTGGTGCACGTCGCCTTCACCCGCGTCGGCGGTTTCCCGCGCAGCATCCAGAACAGCGGCAGCGTGATTGTTGACCTTGCCGTCCACGACATCGACCTGTTCAACTGGGCGTTCGGCAAGCCCACCCTGGTCGGCTCGGCCGCCCACGCCCACAAGCCGGAAAAGGGCCACGCCCCGGCGGTCCACACCGCCGACATCCTGCTCAAGAGCGGGGCGGGCGCCACCGCCTCGGTGCACTGTAGCTGGATCACCCCGACCAAGATGCGCGGTATCCGCATCACCGGGACCAACGGCACCTGCTTCGTGGACCTGATCGCCCAGACCTGCACCGTGCACACCGGCGGCATCACCGCAGCGTCGCAGTTGCCGACCGTGGACGAGATCACCTTCGGCCAGTTCGTGGCCTACAGTTCGGTCCACGACACCATCGAGTTCGGCATCGTCCGCACCGAACCCCTGGTCGCCCAGCTCAACGGCTTCGCCCAGTTCCTGCGCGGCGAACCCAGCCCTTGCGCCACCTACGACGAAGCCATGCTGGCCCTGCGCCTGGCCGAGGAAGCCATGAAGAAGGGCGATAGCCTGGTGGATGCGGCAGAATAGGGCGTTTCGGAAGAAGTGAAGGGGTTTACCACAGAGGACACAGAGGGTTCGGAGAAGGTAGTAGCGCGCAGCACATCAAATCCCTATCGGGGGTTTATTGCCTGCGACGCCACTCCGTGATCTCTGTGTCCCCTCTGTGTTCTCTGTGTTTCCCCGCTTCCCTTTCTATTAAACCCCGTTACACCCCCAGTTCTGGCCGGTCGGCGAACTGGTCCAGGGCGTCGGGGTTGGCGAGCGCTTCCTTGTTCTTGACCGGACGGCCGTGGACGACTTCGCGGACGGCCAGTTCGACGATCTTGCCGGACTTGGTGCGCGGAATGTCGGTGACCTGGACCACCTTGGCCGGAACGTGGCGCGGCGTGGCGTTGTCGCGCACCTGCTTCTTGATGCGGGCGACCAGATCGTCGGTCAGATCCATGTCGTCGCGCAGGCGCACGAACAGCACGACACGCACGTCGTTGTCCCAATCCTGGCCGACGACCAGGGCCTCGACCACTTCGGGGAGCTGTTCGACCTGACGGTAGATTTCCGCCGTGCCGATGCGCACCCCGCCAGGGTTGAGGGTGGCGTCGGACCGGCCGTAGACCACGATGCCATTGGTGTCGGTCAGTTCGATCCAGTCGCCGTGCGTCCACACACCCGGCCATTGCTCGAAATAGGCGGCGTGGAACTTGGCGCCGTCAGGATCGTTCCAGAACCCGATGGGGGTGGCCGGGAAGGCCTTAACGCAGACCAGTTCGCCCTTCTGGCCTTTGACCGGCTTGCCCTCGTCATTGAACACCTGGACCGCCATGCCCAGGCCGCGCTTCTGGATCTCGCCGCGATAGACCGGGT